>CAZVAA010000019.1:0-13129 GCA_964624125.1 uncultured Sphaerobacteraceae bacterium
CCGGTGAACGCGGAGCAGATGAAGGACGCCTTCCGCGAGATGAAGCAGCGCGGCAAGACGATCATCTTCTCCACGCACCAGCTGGATGACGCGCAGGAGCTCTCCCGCGATGTGGCGATCATCCATCGTGGACGACTGGTCGTGTCCGGATCCGTCGACGAGGTGCGCCAGAGCACCGGTGAGCACTATGTCCGGTTTGCGGTCGCTGGCGCGAAGAACCTCGCGTGGGTCAACGAGCATCCGGGTATCGAGATCGTGCGGCAGGCCGCCGGCGGGCTGGACCTCGCGGTGACCGATCCGGCGGTCGCGCAGGAGCTCCTGCGGGAAGCGGTGAACCGTGACCTGACGGTGACCCGGTTCGAGATGGATTATCCGTCGCTGAACGAGGTCTTCCTGACGCATGTGAAGAAGATGCCGACGGCGATGCAGCCGACCGAGGAAGAACTGGCGGTTCCCGCTGCCAGCTAGGCCGGGCAGACGATCGCCATACAGGCCCGGGAGTTCTCCGGGCGGATACCAGGGATGTGAACGATGTTTGATTTCCAGCGGATTTGGCTGATCGCCAAACGCGAATGGACAACCCGGCTGAAGCAACGCAGCTACCAGGTCACGACGATTATCCAGGTCCTGGTCGTGCTGATCGCGGCGCTCTCGCCGGTGATTATCGCCAGGTTCACTGGTGATAGCGTCGATGAGGCCGTGACGGTGGCCGTCGTCGATGAGGCCGATGCCGGGATCGCGGAGCGGATCACCCCGTACCTGCAAGCGGATATCGAGGGTCTCGAGACGATCGAGGTTGAATCGGTCCAGGACGTGGAGCCGGCACGGCAACAGGTTGATGATGGGGACGTCGTGGGCGCGCTGATCGCCTCGCGTGGCGAGGATGATGCGCTGGCGTTCACGCTGGTGACCGAGGAGCCCGAGTCGTCCACGGCGGTGCAGCGGATCTATGCGGCGGCTTCGTCGATCGCGATGGAGGACCGCCTTATCGATTCGGGTGTCACGACCGAGGATGCACAGCAGGTCTTCGCGCCGGCGGCGTTCACGATCGAGGACATCGGCGGTGAGGAGAGCGAGGCGGCGTTTGGCCCGACCGACGCGAACGCGGCCGAATACGCGATCGCCTACGTGGCGACGATCCTGATGTTCATCGCGGTGGTGATGTACGGCACCTGGATCGCGCAAGGCGTGGTCGAGGAGAAGAGCTCGCGGATCATGGAGATCATGGTCAACGCGGCCACCCCGCGTGACCTGCTGGCCGGCAAGGTGATCGGCATCATGATGGCCGGTCTCACACAGCTGCTCCCGATGTTGCTGGTGGGTGGCCTGGTCTTCGCGAACCAGCGGGCGATCGCCGACATGGTTGGCGTCGATGTGAGCACGGTGCTGGATATCGACTTCGGCTCCCTGTCGTTCCAGGCGATCGGGTACTTCCTCCTGTACTTCCTGCTCGGGTTCATCATGTATGGCTCGGTGTACGCGGGGATCGGCTCGCTGGTGAGCCGGCAGGAAGAGGTCAACCAGGCGATCGCGCCGATGATGACCTTCATGATGATCGGCTACTTCGGCGCGTTCTTCGTGCTGGGAGCGCCGAACTCGGCGGTGGCGAAGTGGCTGACGATCTTCCCGCTGACGTCACCGTTCACAGCGCTTCCGCGAATCCTGCTCGGTGATCCGTCGTCCGGCGAGATCATCCTGAGCATCGGGTTGCTGGTGCTGATGATGGTGCTCGGCGTCTGGATCGCCGGCCGGCTCTATCGAATCGGTGTGCTGATGTACGGCCAGCGGCCGAGCTGGAAGAGCCTGATGCGGATGGGCCGGATGCAGCAGGTTGCGCGGTAATCCATTCGACACGGCAATCGACGAAACACCGGGGCATTGCTGCCCCGGTGTTTCGCGTTCTGCGAGAGAATCAGGTGAGAAGCATTGGGAGATGAGTCCAGGCGGAGCGTGTGGGAATGGATATGCAATCGTCATCGAATGAGCGCCCGAACATCATCGTGATTCTCTCGGATGACCAGGGGGCATGGGCGATGGGCTGCGCGGGAAACGAGGAGATCCGCACGCCCAACCTTGACCGCATGGCTGCCAACGGGACGCGGTTTGACCAGTTCTATTGCGCCTCGCCGGTGTGCTCACCAGCGAGGGCATCGTTGCTGACCGGGCAGATTCCGTCGCAGCACGGCGTGCACGACTGGCTCAGCGCGGGAAGTGTGCCGTCGGAGGGGCGTGACCCGATCCGGTACCTGGAAGGGAAGACAAGCTATACGCAGGTGCTGGCGGAGCACGGGTATACCTGCGGGTTGAGCGGCAAGTGGCATTTGGGCGATAGCCTGGTGCCGCAGCACGGGTTCTCTCACTGGTACGCGCACCAGCGGGGCGGCGGGCCCTACTACAACGCGCCGATGATCCGCGATGGCGAGCTGGTGGAGGAGCCCGGCTACCTCACCGACGCGATCACGGACGATGCGATCGCGTTCATCGACGCCAACGCGGGGGAGGATGCGCCGTTCTATCTCAGCGTGCATTACACCGCGCCGCATTCGCCATGGATCGACAACCACCCGCAGGAGATCGTGGATTCCTACGCCGATTGCCCTTTCGATTCGATCCCGCGCGACCCGGTGCATCCGTGGTCGGTGCCGGGCCTCGCGCCCGAGCCGGGATCCGACAGGTGGCGGGCGCAGCTGGCCGGGTATTTCGCGGCGGTGACGGCGATGGATGCCAACATCGGACGGATTTTGGACACGATCGATGCGCTTGGGATCGCCGGGAACACGATCATCTGGTTCATGGGTGATAACGGGTTCAGCACCGGGCATCACGGAATCTGGGGCAAGGGCAACGCGACCTGGCCGATCAACATGCTGGATGCCTCGGTGCTAGTGCCGGCGATCGCATGCCAGCCGGGGACGATCCAGGCAGGTGTCGTTCGGTCGGAGATGGTGAGCGGATACGACTTCGCGCATACGCTGCTGGACCAGGTCGGTCTCGCGATGCCGAACGCGGATACGCTGCCGGGGCGGTCGTTTGCAGGGTTGCTCGGAGCGGAGGGGTCCGGCGGCCGGGATGATGTCGTGATCCACGACGAGTACGGTCCGGTGCGGATGGTCCGAACGGCGCGCTGGAAGTACGTGCACCGGTATCCCTATGGACCGCATGAGCTGTATGACATGGAAGGCGATCCGCTGGAGCGGACCAACCTCGTGGAGGACGCCGGGCATGCGGCCGTGGTCCATGACATGCGCAACCGCCTGGACCGGTGGTTCCTGCAGTATGTCGACCCCGAGCTGGACGGCGCCCGGATGCCGGTGACCGGATCGGGACAGCACGACCTTGCTGGCACCGGGAATGGCGGTCGGCTGGCGTTCGAGCAGGGGCATCGCCTCGAGAAGGATGCGGAATCGCGCCGGTGAGGACCGTGTTGCGCGGTATCGGTGGGCATGACAAGGAAATGACACAGGTTGCTTACGACCTCGTAACAGTACCCGCTTACACTTTGTCATTAGAGGCTGGAGACCGTGGGTCTGGTGTGCCTTTCGGGCGCGTACAACGGTGTGCGCAATCCAATACCCGGAGGTGGACCGCCCAACGGGCCTAAGGCCCCTGCGGGGAGACAATGTTGTTAGAGGAGTTCGTATGGCGATAGCCGAAGAAACACGAGTGAACACCGGGAACGGTGGTGGCACGGTGCCCCAGGTTGGCGGGATTGGCCGAAGGCGGGCTGCGAACGGCGCCGTCCTGGAAGTCGATGGCCTGACCAAGCGGTTCAAGGATACCGTCGCCGTCAGGGATCTCACCTTCGCGGTCCAGGAAGGCGAAGTGCTTGGGTTTCTTGGTCCGAACGGGGCCGGGAAGAGCACCACGGTCGGGATGATCCTCGGCCTGATCCATCCTGATGCGGGATCGGTCCGGGTGCTTGGGCACGAAGTTGAGACGCACCAGCATGTGGTCGCGGACCATGTGGGTGCAATCATTGAGAACCCGGCGTTCTATCCGTATCTCAGCGGCCGGGACAACCTGAAGGCGCATGCGATGGCCGTCGGTGGTGTGCCGGAGGGCCGGATCGATGAATTGCTGTCGCTGGTCAACCTGAACGAGCGCGGCAAGGATGCCTTCAAGACCTACTCGCTCGGCATGAAGCAGCGGCTCGGAATCGCCTCGACGCTGCTGACCGACCCGGCGCTCGTCATCCTCGATGAGCCGACCAACGGGCTCGACCCGGCCGGGCAGCGCGAGATCCGCTCGATCATTCCTCGCCTGGCGGACCAGGGACACTCCGTATTGCTGGCGAGCCACCTCCTCCATGAGGTCGAGCAGGTCAGCGATCGCGTGGCGATTGTCCGGCGTGGTGAGTTGATCACCGTGGGCAACGTCGACGAGTTGCTCAAGCGTGGCGGCGCGATCGAGATTCAGGTCGCCCCGGATGAGCAGGAGCGCGCGCGCGACCTGTTGCGGCGGCTCGATGGCGTGGAGCAGGTGATTGCCGAGAACGGCAGCCTTTCCGTGATCGCGCCGCTTGATATGAGCCCGGCGCTCAACCGGGCGCTCGCGCAGGATGGCATCTACGCCGGGACGATCACCCCGAAGCGCAACTCGCTGGAGTCGCTCTTCCTTGAGCTGACCGAAGGCTCGACCGTCTGATCATTGCATTCGCCAATCGTGCCGGAGCCCGACCAGGTTGCCCTGCGCGATATATCCCCATGTCACGAGAGAGTGAATATCGATGCTAAACCTGTTGCGTAGTGAAGTTTTCAGGCTGCGGAAGCGAATGCAGTCGTGGTTGTTGATCGCGATTGCCTTCCTGCTTGCGGGCCTGTTCTATGGTGGATTCACGGTCGGGGCGATCCTCTCGACGGGGCAGACGAGCGAGGACCTGAAATCGGCCTTGCCGTTCAGCGAACTCCCCGAATTCGGCCTTTCGATGGGGCTGGGCTTCTTCGGCTCCGTCATGCTGATCATCATCGCCGCGGGCATGATGGGCAACGAGTACAGCTGGAACACGTTGCGGCCGTTGGTCGCACGGGCGCGGAGCCGGACGGCCCTCCTGAGCGCCAAGCTGGTTGCGCTGCTTATCTATTCCATCATCTTCACGGCAGTGTTGACGGTGCTGATCGGCGGCATGTCGATCGTGAGTTCCCTGATCGTCGGTATCGATACCGAGCTCACTGGTGCGGCGATCGCGGACGCGGGGTGGTTCGCATTCCGGACGCTGGTTATCAATATCCCGTACCTGGCGGTGGCGTTCCTGCTGGCGACGGCTGCGAAGTCGAACGCGGCCGGCATCGCTGGCGCACTCGGCCTGAGCTTCATTGAGCCGACCGTGTTCGGCATCCTGACGATGCTGAGCGACCGGTTCAACTCGATCCAGAAGGGCGGGATCGGCTGGAACACCGAGCAGGTGCTGTTCAACTGGAATGGCTCGAGCGAGGATTGGCTCTCGGTCGGCGTGCTGGCGCTCTACACGGCGATCTTTGTGGGCCTGAGCTACTTCATCTTCCTGCGGCGCGATGTAACGTCCGGATAGGGCAATTGGGTCCACCGGCACCTTCGGCGTCGATGGGGCCGGCATCGCTCCGGATGGACGAGCGCCGCGATTTTGCAGCATACGTACGCGGGCGTGCGGTGGCCGCCAACGGCCTCCCGGCGGTTGACCGGGAGGCCGTTTTGCGCTACTATTGGGGAGTAAAAGCGAACACATGTTCGACTTGCTCGGGTGTATTGCGATGTCGCCCCTGGCGCATCACAATTGGGATGACGAATTAGCACCGCCCGGCACTGCACGACACAACACGAAGAGCGCAGAAGCGCCAGGTGTGAACGCGAGTTGCGCGTTCCGGAAGGACATTCGTTTCACATGGCAGAGCAGACAGAACGCACGCGTGCGGTAGACAACGCGATAGCCCAGATCGAGCGCCAGTTCGGCAAGGGCTCCATCATGAAGATGCGCCCGGGGGAGACGAACCCGTGGCAGGTCGCGAGCATCCCGACCGGCAGCATCGCGCTCGACCTTGCGTTGGGTATTGGCGGTGTGCCGCGCGGCCGCATCGTCGAGATCTACGGCCCGGAGTCGTCCGGTAAGACGACGCTTGCGATGCACATCATCGCCGAGGCGCAGAAGGCTGGCGGCATGGCGGCGATCATCGACGCCGAGCACGCTTTGGACCCGGTGTACGCCGGCAAGCTTGGCGTGAACCTCGATGACTTGCTGATCTCGCAGCCGGATACCGGTGAGCAGGGTCTGGAGATCACCGAGACGCTGGTGCGAACCGGCGCGATGGACGTGATCGTGGTCGACTCGGTGGCGGCGCTGGTGCCGAAGGCCGAGATCGAGGGTGACATGGGCGATTCCCACGTCGGCCTCCAGGCGCGGCTCATGAGCCAGGCGCTCCGCAAGTTGACCGGCGCGATCAACCGATCCAAGACCTGCGTGATCTTCATCAACCAGCTGCGTATGAAGATCGGCGTCATGTTCGGCAGCCCGGAGACGACGACCGGCGGTAACGCGCTGAAGTTCTACTCCTCGGTTCGCATGGACATCCGCCGCATCGAGACGATCAAGGACGGGCAGGATGCGACCGGTATCCGCTGTCGCGTGAAGGTGATCAAGAACAAGGTCGCCCCGCCATTCCGCCAGGCCGAGTTCGACATCATGTACAACGAAGGCATCTCCGTGGCGGGGAGTGTGCTCGATGTCGCGACCGATCTCGGGATCGTGCGCAAGAGTGGCGCGTGGTTCTACCACGGCGAGGACCGGCTCGGACAGGGCCGCGAGAATGCCAAGACGTTCCTCAAGACGAACGAAGACGTGCTGGAGAATATCCGCAACGAGATCAAGCGGGCCTCTCCGGAACTGTCGGGTCGCATTGCCTACGATGGCTCGGAAGCCGAGACGGTCGACGAAGACGGCGTCCTCGTCGAGAAGTAGGCACAGGTCCACCACCCAAGGCAACCGCCGGGATGCGAGCAATCGCACCCGGCGGTTTTGCGTGCGCGGCTCTCTACGCCCGGGCCTGCCGTTCCGTGTACGCCGCCAGCAGGTCACGATTTGCGGGGACGTTGGTGAGGTAGGAGTCGCGCGCCTCTTCGTCCGAGATATGGCTCGCACGCTCCAGGAGCAGGGTGTGGCCGCGGTCGAAGTAGGTTCGTGCCGAGGCGTCGTCTCCCAGTGCCTCGAAGGCGAGTGCCATGCTGAGATAGACGCGCACAGGCTCCTCGATCCCGTCGGTGTCCCGGGTGGCCAGCCAGTCGGTGAGCGCCGTGAGGTGTTCGCGGGCGGCGGTGAGGTCGTCGGTGGCGAGTGCGACCCGGAGCAGGCCGGCATGGTTATCGCAGGCGTCCGGGACCAGGTCAAGTCCTCTCCGGATCTCGAGCGACTCGGCGTAGGCTCGCTTCGCCTCCTCATAGCATTCGCCCATTTCGTAGGCGAACCCCAGATAGAGCCGCGAGATCGCATGCAGGCGGCGGGTCCGGAGCGAGTCGACTGTCCGGCTGACATCG
This sequence comes from uncultured Sphaerobacteraceae bacterium, assembly GCA_964624125.1. Taxonomy (GTDB): domain Bacteria; phylum Chloroflexota; class Chloroflexia; order Thermomicrobiales; family UBA6265; genus UBA6265. The sequence goes on from CAZVAA010000019.1 coordinate 7,501, forward strand.
ACGAGGATGGTGACAGCCTCCTGCCAGTCGCCAACCTGGATCTTGCACAGGCCCGTGTTGAGGGCCGTCAGGATCTCGCCGCGCAGTTCGCCACAGCGGGCATAGATGCGGCGGGCGCGGCGATACGTCTCGATCGCGGTGTCGTACATGCCGAGATCGGACTCGCAATTGCCGGCCGCGAGCAACGCCTCGGCGGCGAATGGGTCGTTTCCGGCGAGCTGGGCGTTCTTCCATGAGCGTCGGGCATGGAGACGGGCGTCGTCGTAGGCTCCCAGCCGGTACCAGACGTGGCTCAGCATGGATTCGGAGCCGCTGGCTTCCGCGTGCCGGTCCATCTCACGGTAGAGGCGAATCGCATGTTCGAGGTGATCTGCGGCCTCCGGCAATTCGCTACGGTCAAAGCAGATATGGGCGAAGAGGTCGTGCCCTTCCGCTTCCAGTGACTTGTATCCATGCTCGCGGGCCTCGTTGATAACCTCGGTAGCCAACGAGGTTGCTTTCTCGAACGTGCCCGTGCCGCGATAGACGGCCACGCGACCGCTACGCGCCTCCCAGATTTGCAGGTGGTTGCCCGCTTCGAGGGCGTAGTTCTCCGTGCGCTCGAGCCAGATCAGCGCGAGGTCGTAGTCCAGCACCCGCAGTGCTGCGGTAGCCGCCCGGTAGGCGTAGGTGGCGGCTTCGTGCGGCATGTGGGCGCGGCTGAAGTGGAACGCGATCTCGCCCGCGCCGAATTCGTCCGGGTCGCCGAGCACCTCGATCGCCGCATGGGCCGTCTGCCGGTGGAGTGATTCGCGCCGTCGGGGAGACAGGGCCTCGTAGAGATGCTCCTGGAAGACGGAGTGGCGAAAGGTATAGAGATAGTGACGCCTGTTTGCCACGACCAGGGTCGGCCCCTGCTGCAGAAGGCGGTACCGGTTGACGAGATGCAGGTCGAGGACCTCCTCGATCTCGTCTTCCGTACGCCCGGTGATCCTCGCGAGGATGTCGAGGTTCACCCGGGATCCCTGGACCGAGGCGACCTCGAGGATGCTGCGGACATCATGTGGCAGCCGGTCGATACGTTCCGCGACGATCGCGCGCACCTTGCCCGGGACGACGAATTCCAGGTTTTGCTTGTCGAGCCGCCAGCTGGCATTGGATTCCTGCTTCAGGACGCCGGAGTCCTGGAGCCATCCGAGGAGCTCGGTCGCGAAGAGCGGGTGCCCTTCGGTGCGCTGGTAGAGCAAATCCGAGAGCTCGGACCGGTCGGCGGGAGCGACATCCAGGTGGCCGACGAGGCCGCGGATGAACGAGCGGCCGGCATCGGCACCGATCGAGGTGGAGAGATCGATGATGGCGTCGTCGACCTGGCGTCCCACCTCGTTCAGCACGGGCTGGAGGGGGTGTCGATGGTGCGGATCCGACGTCACCAGGTCGCTTGGGCGATAGGTGCCGATGATGAGTATCGGGATGTTGCTCCGTCGCTGGAGGTTGCGCTGGAGGTGGAGCAACAGCGCGGCTGATTGCTGACCGGTCCAATGGAGATCCTCGAGCACGAGCACCAGTGGCCAGGACGATGACCATGCGTCGAGCAGGTCCACGAGCTGGTCGAATCGGCCGATGGTATCCGTGGCGGATCGCGAACCCAGCACGCGCTCGAGCTCCGCCTGGAGCGAGATGTTCTCTTCGGCGAACCGGTTGCGAATGCCTGATTCGTCGATCAGGACAGACGCGAGCTTATGCGCTGACGAGAGGAGGATGTCGAGATCCGCGTCACTCCATCTGGAGGCGGGGCCCTGGTTCCGGGATGGATCCACGATCTGGTTGAGGGCCTGGCGGAATGGCAGGTACGGCTCAACCGACGCGGCACCGCTGGTGCACTCACCCCAGCCGATGACGACCTCGGGCGTTTCTGCGCGGATATCGTGGCATAACCGGGTGACCATCCGCGTCTTGCCCAGGCCTGCGTCGCCGGCGAGGAAGATGACTTGCGGCCTGCCTCCGCGGGCGCGTTTCCATGCCTCGAGCAGGCGGTCGTAGTGCCGCTGTCGCCCTTCCAGCACGAAGATTCCCGAATCGCCAGGTGCTTCTTCCTTGGGTTGTGGCGCGGCCGCACTTCGCTCACGGGTGGCTTCGGCGGCATCGAGGAATGCGGTTTCTTCATCCGAGCCCGCCGGGATATTGAGGCCTCCCAGGAGGACGCGGACGGTATGCGGGCGTGGCCGGACGTATTTCGCAGGGTCGGGTATGGAGGCTTCGAGATTGGAGATCGTCTTTTCGGAAATCCCGCCGAGTTTGGCGAATTCCGGATCGGTGGCGGCCCGCCGGGATATCCGGTCGGCAAGCGCGGCCTGGGACAGCCCCCGCCGTTGCCGCGATTCCCGTAGCAATTTCCCGAAAGGCGAGCGCGAGCCTCTCTCCACGTGACTGCCCCCCAGGCGTCATAGATGGTTAGGCGAAGTCAGACATTCGGTATTCCCGAACGCCTCCGCGTTGCCCAACGCGTCTATCGATGTGACATCGTCTGATCGCATCCCTATTGTGTCTTTTGAAATGCACCCGGGTCAAGGTCATTGCGGCAGGCGTTCGAGATATGTTGCCCACGAAAGGTGAGTAAACTGCGGTGAAACTTCTGTAACACTGGGGTGGATTCGGGGGTTGGGTCACCTATGATGGTAACCAGATGGCCGGGATGCACCTGGCCGGGAAAGAGCGGTTCCGGAGGTCCCCCAGCTTGTCCGGTTCTCGACTCCCCGGCGGGAGAATCCCGGCTTTTCTCTTGCCTCACGACCGGGGCCTACCTCGCGGCGGGGTCACTGGCCCTGCCGAGTGCCCGGACGATGGCTCCGGTGAACGCGGCCGGGTTCTCGCTCATCATCGAATGACCGGCTTCTGGAATCCGCTCCACCCGCACTCCAGCATCCGCGATACCTGAAGTCTCCAGCGACGTGCGTTCCCCAATGAGGACCGTGCGTGGAAGAGTCAGTTGCTCCAGGAGCTCTTGGAACGACGGAGTTCGCTCCTGGAGGAGTGAGATGGCGCTGCGGTGCATGATCACCGGGTCCGCGCGCTGGAGGGGCTCCAGGAAGCCTTGTGCGGCCAAGTCGCCCCGTGCCGCCTGTCTCCTGGTGGCGAGCAGCAGCATGTTGAACCCCCGTTCCACGAAGGCCTTGGTCTTCCGCTTCGCGATCATGAGTCCCAGCTGGCTCTGTTCCGGGCGCAGCAGTGGCTCGGCCGAGACCAGCTTCGAGACGAGATCGGGGCGATTGCTGGCGAGGAGGATCGCGATCGAGCCGCCCATGCTGTGGGCGACCACCGGCGCGGAGGAGACGCCCAGCTCATCGAGCAAGGCGGCGAGGATGCCCGCCTGGGCTTCGGTGGTTGAGGGCCAGGCGGCCGGTGCGGCGCTATACCCGAACCCGGGCAGGTCGATGAGCAGTGCCGGATATCCTTGCAGCGAGGGATGCGTGGCGAATCGCCGAAAGGTGATCAACGCGGAGTCGCCCAGGCCGTGCAGGAAGATGACAGGGGAGGGGTGGGCAGGGCCGATACGCTCGAACGCGATGCGGCAGTCATCGATGGTGGTGTATTCGATCGAGGGTGCTGGCATCTTCGACTCCCGATAGACGTACCTGCGTGGACCAAGCCTCACGAAGAACCCTGTATATGGGAACACCCGGGCGAGCATCGCTCAACCCGGGTGTTCCCGTGTCCTTCGCTGGTAGCTGGTGCGCTAGATGCGGACCGCGCCGTACCACCGTGGACCGTAGTAGCTCGAATCCAGGTCGCTGATCACCACACCGGTCTGCTCGTTCTGGGCGTGGATGAACTTGCCGTCACCGATGTAGATGCCGACGTGCGACAGGCCAGCCGTGTAGGTGTTCTGGAAGAAGACCAGGTCACCTGGCTGCAGGTTGCTCTTCGAGACCGACTTACCGGCCGAGACCTGCGTCCACGTGCCATAGCCGATGTTCTTGCCGACGACGTTCTGGATCACCCAGTAGGTGAAGCCGGAGCAGTCGAAGGAGGCCGGGCCGTGGGTTGCCCACACGTACGGGTAGCCGAGGTAGCGCATCGCGTAGTCGACGATCGCGTTGCCAGTGGCCGTTCCGCCACCACCACCGCTGGTCGGCGGGGGCGGGGTGGTCGGGCTACCGGATCCACCGCGCTCGCTCAGCGCCTCGGAGGTCTTGGTCAGGTAGTCGCCGCTCATGTAGCCGGAGAGGCCATCCCAGTCGACCGGGTAGAAGCCGCTGGTGGAACCGCCCGTGATCTTGACCACGGTGCCGGCCGGGGCCGACGTCGCGATGCCCGCGCCCAGCGACGGGTTGTAGCGGAGATTCAGCGTCGCCGTCGTCTTGGCGTGATCGCCGGACTTCATGCCGCTCGGGGCCGGGGCAGGATCCGCCGGTTCCGGATCGGACGGGGCCGGGCTCGCGCTACCGCCGCCGACCGTCAGGTACTGGCTGCTCGCCCAACCGGCCTTCCCGCCGCAGGTGATCGGCAGCCAGCCGTTGCTGGCATTGCCGCGAACGGAGACCGACTGGCCTGGCGAGAGAACGGTGATGACGCTGTTGCCGGTGCCCGCACCACTGCGGCAGTAGAGGCCGTCGCCATTGGTGCCGGTGACCGTTGCGGTCTTGCCGTTGCCCGACGCAGGCGGTTCCGGAGCCGGGTTGGTGGAACCGGATCCACCGCCACCGCCGGTGACGAATTCGGATGAAACGAAGCCGTTCTGGCCACCGCAGATCACGGCCTGCCAGCCGCTGGTGGAACCGCTGCGGGTGTCGACCGACTGGCCGGGGCGCAGGACGGTGATGACGCTGTTGCTGGTGCCGGCGCCGCTGCGGCAGTTCAGGCCCTGGCCGCCAGTGTTGGCGACGGTGACCTTGCCGGTCGAGGTGCCTGGAGCGCTCGGGCCGCTGTTCGAGCCGGAGCCGGAGCTGATCGACAGGAAGCTGCTGTGGGCGAAGCCGTTGGTGCCGCCACAGACGATCGGGGTCCAGGAGCCCTGGTTGGCACCGCGAACGGAGACCGACTGGCCCGGGGCGAGGACGGTGATCGCGCTGTAGCTGGTGCCGGCGCCGCTGCGGCAGTAGAGGCCGTCGCCGTTGGTGTTGGAGACGGTCGCCGTGCCGGAGGCCGCACCCGTCGAGGACGAACCGGAGCCGGAGCCACCGGAGACTTCAACGTACGGGGTGGCCACGAAGCCATTCTGGCCACCGCAGACCACGGCAACCCAGCCGTTGGCGGCAGCTGCGCGGGTCTTGAGGGTGGTGCCGTCGCGGAGGACGGTGATGACCGGGTGGTTGGTGCCAGCGCCGGTGCGGCAGTTCAGGCCATTGCCTGTGCCGGAGACGACCAGCGACATGCTTGCCTTCTGGATCTCCTCATCGCCAGCGCCGCCGGACCAGAGGAAGTTGACATCGGCGAAGCCCTGGAGGCCGCCGCAGTCGATGCCGAGATAGCCATTGACCGGCTCGGCGGAGACGAGGACCTTGGTGCCCTCGGAGAGGACCATCAGCGTCGCGGCGCCATCGTCCGGGCTGACGCGGCAGCGAAGGCCGTCGCCATTGGTGCCGGTGACAGTCGCGGAGCCGATCATCGTGCTGGCATCGAACGCCGGGGCGGTGACGGCCGGGACAGCCGG
>CAZVAA010000019.1:13229-24596 GCA_964624125.1 uncultured Sphaerobacteraceae bacterium
AGCCGATCATCGTGCTGGCATCGAACGCCGGGGCGGTGACGGCCGGGACAGCCGGGGCCTCTTCTTCCGGCTCCTCGGCCGGGACTTCAACTTCTTCCGGGGTCTCGACCGGTTCCTCGGTGACAACCGGCTCTTCGGTCGGGGCCTCGGTCTCGGCCGGGGTTTCAACGACCTCTTCGGTCGGGACCGGCGTCTCTACCGTCTCTTCAGTGGGCTCGGCCGGAACCTCGGTCGGCTCTTCCGTTTCGACCGGGGCCGTCTCGGCTGCTTCCTCGGTCGGCTCAGTCGTCTCGACCGGGGTCGGCTCCGCGGCCTCTTCCGTTACCGGAGCTTCGGTCTCGGCCGGGATCTCCGCGGCGTCGTCGGTTTCCTCGACGCCCTCGTCGGTCGGGGCCTCAGTGGCCTCCTCGGCCGGGACTTCGACCGATTCCTCGGTCGGGACTTCCGTCTCGGCCTGCTCTTCGGTCGGGTCAGTGGTTTCTTCCGGGGTGGTCTCGGCCGGCTCTTCCGTTTCGACCGGGGCTTCCGTTGGCTCCTCGGTCTCGACTGGCTCCTCGGCCGGAGCCTCCGTCTCTACTGCTTCTTCTGTCGGTGCGACGTCTTCGGTCGGCTCCTCGGTGACCGGAGCTTCGGTGCCAAGGAAGTCCTGGGCGACGAAGCCGGTGCCGGCGTTCGAGATGACTTCGACGTATCCGCTGCCAATGACGCCGGTGAGCTCGACCTGCTCGCCGGTGGCGAGAACCGTGATCACGTCCGAATCGTCGCTGGCTGCGGTGCGGAGGTTGACGTTGTCGGTGACGAAGCGTGGACCGGTCTCGCCCGTTGCTTCGGTGACCGGCTCTTCGACAGCCGGTTCCTCGGTGACCACGGGCTCTTCAGTGACGACCGGCTCTTCCGTGACCTCCGGGGCAACCGTCGGCACTTCGGTGGCGGGCACTTCCACGGCCTCGGTCGGAGCCGGCTCAACGGCCTGCTCGCTCTCGAGGACAACGTAGTCGCCATTCACGTAGCCGGCGCCATCACCGCAATTGACATGGACGAAGCTCTGCTCGCCCTGCCAGATGCGGGGGCCCGCGACCTGGAGGGTTGCGTTGGCCGCCACGCGGGTGATCACCTCACCGTCGACCGTGGCGGTCGTGCGGCAGGCGAGGCCTTCGGCGGGGAGCGTGTTGTTGTTGTCAACAACAAAGCCGACATCAACCGGCTCCTGCCACAGCAGGTCCGGCGAGGTCGGCGCTTCCTCGGTCACCGGCTCGGTGACCTCTTCGGATGCTGGTTCTTCCACGGGTGCTGACTCGACCGAGCCAAGCATGTTCGAGCTGATGAACCCCTCGCCAACATCACTGACCACCCAGAACCAGGTGCCAGTCTCGTTGACGTACGGGCCATCGGTCACAGCGACCGTGGTGCCTTGCGGGATTTCAGCGATAACCGTGGTGTCATCCAGAACGGGGTCCGTGCGCAGGTTGGCGCCGGTGCCGTTTGGATTGGAGATGATCGCCTGTTGTCCGACCTGGATGTCGGTATTGGCCAGGGTGGCCACAGGCGCGAGTAGCGTGAGTCCGAAGACTGCTGCCACTGTGATGAGGAGCACGCGATGTGCCCGTTTCAGGAGTGCAGACAACCCCTTCCCCCTCCGTCTAGGACGCGTGACCGGGCAGCCCCCCGGTCGTATGTGGGTATTGGGAGTGTCCATGGCGCGGGCCGTTTGCAGGGTCCGTTTCCGGAGAGCACCGACGCTGGATTCCCAACCGCTGGAGGCCGTCCCCTCCATGCACGATCGACCGTCGTTCCGGTCGACACCCGTGAAAAAACGAACTCTGGACGCAGGACCACGTAACGCCGTTGCGGATCGTTCCTGCGACCGTACGCGAGCGCGCGACATGCGAGCCCTGCGCCGTCCCTTACCTGTGCAACGAACCGGACGGTTCGTCTATGGGCCAAGCCTGGCCTGATACGAGCCAGGGCGACCCTCGAGATGGGTGGGAAGTCGGTTCGCTTTCCAGCCAGAAAGCACACCGTCCCGCACCATCTGCACTCGGGACTAGACGGACGGTAACAAACGGTCTCTTTGGATGTCAAGCATCGATGACCGGAGGGTGTGGCCGGGCTGGCCATGGAAACCCTCGGAGGTGGGACAGGTTGTCCATGCTCAAGAGGTGTCTGCAACCTCTTGCCCGGGTGTAACGCAGGGCGTGTGCCAAGGTGTCCCGGATCGTGAATGGCATCACCCGCTCGTCCCTGAAATGGCTGTTGTGACGAAGGGTTCCGCCCGATGCACGTTAAGTATGTGACCAGGAGTCATATTCCGGCCACATGTTTAGGGGTACGTTCGGGTCATTTTCCGGGTCCATGTGGACCTCGTGTCACGGGGGCACAAAACCAGGTCAATGACCTTCGTGCAGGAATGCCACACCGGGTGAAAAATCCGTTTTCCGGACATAGACATAATGCGGAGCCAATCGGCTCCGCATTCGCTGGCTCGCGGGGTTGGAAGGGGAGGGAGGTCAGGTGGCCGGTTCGTCGGTACGCCGGCGGCGGACCTTGTTGCCGAGCCCGACGCGGGCCTCGTTCTCCGCATCGCGCCGCTGCGCGGTGGCCACATCGAGCTCTTCCTGGATCTGTTCGAGCCGCACGCGCACGCGCTGCTCGTGGAGGTACCAGATGTCGCGGTGCATCGCGTTGTCGACCTGTCGCAGGTCGTCCATCTGCGCGTTGATCTCGGAGATCTTGTAGGTCGTTTCCCGGAGCGTCTCGTTGGTCTCGTCGAGCCGCTCGTTCAGGCGCTCGATGCGCTCCTCGAGCGCGTGGCGAAGCTGGTCGAAGCGGGCGTCTGTTTCCTGCCGGAAGTCGTCCTGCATGTCGGCGATCTGGTCGTGTCGCTCGTCGACATGGGCCTGGAGCTTCGCGAGGTCGGCGCGGAGGTTGATCTCGCCGGCGCGGAGCTCATCGAGTGTCGGGTCGACGTGGACAAGGCCGCGCCGGGTGTCCTCAAGCGCGTCGTAGGTATGGGCGAGGTCGGACCGGAGCTCGTCGATGCGCGAGGAGAACCCCTCGATATTTTCTGAGACGGCGGCTGTGCGGCGGCGGGCCTCCTGGTCGACGATCTTGATCGAGTCATCGCTGCGGATGATGTCGCGACGAAGCTCATCGACCTCGCTGCGAACGCTGTCGATGTTGTCGCGCAGGCCATGGGCGATGGCGCTGGTGCGATCGCTCATCGCGGTCAGGTGCTCCATCGACGTCATCATCTCGTTGTAGCGCTCGGTGTTCTGGTTGGTGTCGTCGACCTTGCGGCGGGATTGCTCGAGGAGGTCGGTGACGTGTGCCTGGAGGGAGCGGATCGGGCGTGAGGTGTTGTCGATACGCTCCTCGAGGTCCTCGATGAGCTGGCGGGTGCGGTTCTCGTCCAGGGCGCGTGCCTGGCTTGCCTGCTGGGCCTCCTGCTGCGCTTTCTCGAGGGCGATGCCGAGTTGCGTGATCGTCGCTTCCTGCTGCTTGATGACCTCCTGGTCATTCTGCTGGCGCAGGCTGACCTCACGCAGGGCAAGCCGGAGCTCATCGAGCTGCGTCTGGAGCGCGATCCCCTGTGCCTCGCTGCGGCGACGGTCATCCTGCCGGCGGTAGGTTTCCGGTCGCGCGACGGTGACCTGCTCCTCGTCGATGGCGTCCTCGTCGTAACCCTCGTAGTCCTCGAACTCCGCCGCATCGTCGAACGGGTAGTCCTGCATCTGGGCGTCGGCTTCCGGCGCCGGCTGTTGCCGGGTGGCGTCGTTGCGACGTGCGTTACGGGGTTGCTCTTCCTGCTTCCGGGATTGTCCGAAGAGGTTCCTGACCATCTGCGAAGCCCTTTGTTGTCGTGTCCGGATTGTTAGCCGGGATGTCGTACGGACATGCGCGTGCCCGTTTCGTGGATGTTGTCGTATCTGCGCCGGATCGTCAGGGCACAGTGTCATTTCTCGGTAAAGGATACGGGACGCGACAGGTTCCGTGCCGGATTTGGAGGCGCTTTCCTTATATAGGGTTGCCGTCGAGGATCGAGAGCGTATCGGCGACGCAGCGAGCGGTCGCTTCGGGATGGTAGCCACCTTCGAGCACCGCGATGAGGCGACCACCTGTCACCTCGAGCGCGAGGTCGTGCGTGATGCGTGAGAGCCGGCGGAAACCGGCATCGGTGACGCGTAGGCCACCGAGCGGATCCACGACGTGGGCATCGTACCCGGCGGAGAGCAGGAGGAGATCGGGCTCGAAGTGGCGCACGGCGGGGACGATGTGGTCGACCAGCGCCGCCTCGATCTCCTCGTCGCCATAGCCGACATCGAGCGGGACATTGATGGTGAATCCCGCGCCGGGGCCTTCGCCGCGCTCATCGGGCGCGCCAGAGCCCGGAAAGAAGGGCCAGCCGTAGCGATGTGTCGAGCAGAAGAGGACATCGCTCCTTCCATAGAAGATGTCCTGCGTGCCATTCCCGTGATGCACATCCCAGTCGATGATCGCGATACGCCCGAAGCCGACGGCGCGGGCGTGGAGCGCCGCGATGGCGATCGTGTTCAGGAGGCAGAAGCCCATCGCGCGGTCGCGGGTCGCGTGGTGGCCGGGTGGGCGACCCAGCACGAAGGCGGATGTCGCCTCGCCGGCATGGATCGAGTCGACGGCGTGGACGCCGGCGCCGGCGGCGAGCCGGGCGGCATGCAGGGAGTCGTCGAAGACCAGTGTGTCCGGATCGATCGCGCCACCACCGCTGGAGGTGATGCGCTCGAGCTCGTCCAGCATCGCCGGGTCGTGGGCGCGGAGGATGTGCTCGTCGGTCGCGGGCTCCCATTCGGGAACATCGCGATCGTCCAGGAGGCCGCGCTTTTGGAGCTCGGCGTCGATGGCACGGATGCGGGACGGGTTCTCGGGGTGCGGCGTCGTGTCATGACCGGTAAAGGCCGGATCACGGTAGAGCAGGGTTGGGGCAGCTGGATTCGGCATGGCGAGCCGGATCAGGAACCGGTGCGGCGGATGTTGCTAACACTGCCACCGGTGTTATGGGCACGGCTGCGGGTGAGACCCGGGCGACGGGCGGCGGTGCGTCCGCGAACCGAGGGCTCGGGGCGTGGGTGCAGCGGGGTCACATTCCTTGGCCGAGGCCCGCGTGATTCGCGGGTGTAGTTGATCAGTGGATCCTGCACCTGTGGCCTTGGGGCCGTGGTGCGATGGCCAATGAAGCTTGTCGGACCCATCCAGCCATAGAGGAAGGCCCCGGCGATGGGCAGGCAGACAATCAGGAGCGCCCAGGTCATCTTGTTGCCACCGCGCACACGGGGACGGCGGATCAGGTCCCTGATCGCCTGCACCACGAGTGTGTACTGGGCCGCCCCGAACGCCACGATCAGTGTCGCCAGGGCCAATGTCTGGAAACTCACGATAATCCTCCGCCCGATGCGATGTTCGCTCTGGGCGTACGCAAGCAGCATACCATCCCATTGTAGGAGGTCTGCTTTCGGTTCGCGACTGTACGTTCGGCGGGATTTTACTCGTTCATGGCTGGTGCCAGATAGTCGACCACAACGTACCCCGCCTCACCGCCGTCCACGGCTTCGACTGGATACCATGTGTAGCCGTCCGCCTCGACGGCGTCGCCGGTGATGACGAGCTGCGTGCCGACGGAAAGCTCGGTGACGATCTCGCCGCTGGTGGAGGCGTCGGTGCGGAGGTTGACGAGATCCTCCGTAAGGGTCGCCTGGTCCCCCGCCGCGAAGGTCGGTGCCGGTTCTTCCGGTTCGGCCTGGGTCGCGGGAGGGGCGGATCCGCCGAAGGTGATGAAGCGTGGCTCATCGGTTACGACGGACGGCTCTACCCGCATCAGCTCCAGCGGCGACCATGGCATCTCCTGGAAGGCCGCCCACCCCTCGCGGGTCGCGCCGGGGAGGATCTCCTTCGCGACATCCGGGACCGGTGGCGTGAGGAGCAGGACGTGGTCCCACGGTTCCCCGGAGGCGGCGGAGAGGCGGAGCGCCGAGTAGGAGAAGAACGCCGGGCGGTTGCTGATATTGGTGGCGCGGACCCGGAGGGCGTGCCAGTTGTCGAAACCGGATGATGCGGCGAGCGCGCGGAGGCCGAATTCGGCGATGTCGTAGACCGCTTGCCCCTGGATGTGCTCCTCGATGCTGACATCGAAGTCGCCCGCGCGAACAGTCTGGCCGAAGGTCGCCGGGCTGTCCGGCGCGGTCCCGAGTCCGGAATCTTCGGCAGGCGGGTCGAAGGCGGGCAGTTGCGCGCCGTCGGTGACCGCAAACCAGGCCTCGGCCCAGTTTCCCCCAAGAAAGGGGCTGGAGAACCAGTAGATGACGCTGGCGGGGTCGTTCACGATCGACGGCACCCAGCCTTCCGCGCTGGCGCCCGGCTCGATCGTGGCCTGCAAGGCGGGCTCCGGCGCTTCCATGGCCGGGGTGCGGCGCATGATGCCGTCCGTTCCGGTGGCGGCGAAGTCGGTCAGGTTGATGACCAGTGGCCGATCGCTGGTGTTTTCGGCGACGAACCAGGCCAGCACCCAGCTTGCGCCGGCGGGAGCTTCGTCATTGCCGCTGTTGAAGCCGGCGATGGTGTTGTACGCGTTGTCGCCGACCTGGCGGTCGGTGAGGGTAAGTCGCCACGGACCCGCCTGGACGGCTTCGCCGGCAGGGGTGAGGGTGGGCGCAAAGGCGGGAGCTTGCAGTCGGGTCATGGATACCTCGATGTGGAAGGCGGCCGGGATGTTCGTCCTGATCTTCGGCTGCGCGTCGGGACATTCGAGGCAAGGATACGGAGTGGGTGGCGGTGTGTGCAATCAGGCGCCGGTTTCTCGCCGTTTCCGGTCCGCCGCGAGCAGCACCCGCACCTCCTCGGTCGGGACGCCATAGAACATGTCGTACCACTGACCGACGGCCTGGAGATCGGACGGCGTGATGACGGTGATGACGTCGTCGGCCAGCTGGCGGAAGGTGGCGACCGAGGACGCTGGCGCGACGGGGACCGCGACGATGACCCGGGAGGCGTCCTGCGCGCGGGAGGCGCGGATGGCCGCCCGCATTGTGGCGCCGGTAGCGAGTCCGTCGTCGATCAGCAGGGCCGTCTTGCCGGCGATGTCCGGCACATGCGAGGGCGCGTCGATCTCCTCGCAGATGCGTTGGGCCTCTTCCACGGCGCGTCGTGAGATGCGGTCCAGCTCCGCCTCACTGATACCGATCTCGGCAATGAGGCGCTCATTCAGCACGCGCTCGCCGCTGGCGGCCAGCGCGCCGATGGCCAGCTCCGGTTGTGCGGGCGCGCCGAGCTTCCGGATGACGATTGCCTCGAGCCGGATGTCGAGCTGCCGGGCGACCTCCGCCGCCACGGAGACCCCGCCACGCGCGAGCCCGACGGCGACGATGGTGTCCGGGTCGTCGAGCGGGACACGGTCGCGGATCGCGCTGGCCAGCTTCACCCCGGCATCGGCCCTATCGTGAAATCCGGATGGCGAACGCGAGCGGAAGAGAGGGGGCATGGGGGACACCTCCGGTGCATCCGGGGAGAATGAGCGAGTGTAGAATGACCACACAGACCGCAGGTAAACCGAACGAATTCGCCGGTACTGGCCAGCGGTGACGTGTGCGAAAGGTGACGCATTAATGATACCCGGAGACGCTGTGTCGGACGCGGATATGGTCTTTCTCCCCCAGCGTAGCGCGGATCCGGCCGGGATCTACGACTACTACGAGCGATTTCGCGCGGCAGGCCGGGTTGCCCGTGGCGAGGCTGGCTGGGCGGGTGGTGACCGCGCGCTCGCGCTGTTGCGGTTCGCTGATGTGTACGAGTACCTGCGCGACAACCGGTTGGGCAAGGAGTGGCGGAGGCTCCTGCCTCCCGGTGATGAGCGACCGGCGCCGGCGCCGAACACGTTCAGCGATATCGCGCACCATTTCATGCTGTTTCGCGATCCGCCCGATCACACGCGTTTGCGGTCAACCGCGAATATGGCGTTCACGCCCCGGCATGTGAAGAAGATGCGGGAGCCGATCGAGGCACTGGCCAGCCGGCTCGTTGCCGACCTGAAGGCGGCGGAGCAGCCGGTCGATTTTATCCGGACCTTTGCCTATCCGCTGCCGGTGCTGGTGATCGCCGGGATTCTTGGCGTGCCGGAAGAGGATTTCGAGCGTTTTCGTGACTGGGCGGCGGTGATCGCGGCGGCGATCGACCTTCCCGTGAGCGGGCTTGAGGAGTTCGTGCAGCGGGCCGACCAGACGGTCGAGGAGCTGGTCGAGTATTTCAGCTGGATCGTCGGCGAGCGGAGGAAGGATCCTCAGGATGACCTGATCTCCTCGATGGTGGCCGCCGCGGATGCCGAGGGGAAGATCAACGAGAAGGAGCTGGTCTCGACGATCATCCTGCTGCTGGTCGCGGGGCACGAGACGACCGTGAACCTGATCGGGAACGGCACGCTGGCGTTGCTGCAGCACCCGGACCAGTGGCAGGCGCTCCGGGATGATCCGTCGCTGGCGACCAACGCGACCGAAGAGTTGCTGCGCTACGACAGCCCGGTGCAGATGACGACGCGACTGGCGATGGAAGATATGGAGATCGCCGGGACGAAGGTCCGCCAGGGCACGGAGGTCTTCTTCGTGTTCGGCTCGGCGAATCGTGATCCCGAAGCGTTCGAGGAACCGGACCAGCTGGATATCCGGCGCGATGTCGGGCGCATCATGTCATTCGGGATGGGGATCCACTTTTGCCTCGGCGCGCCGCTGGCCCGGCTGGAGGGGGAGATCGCGTTCGCCACACTGGCGCGGGAGGCTCCGGGCCTGCGGCTGGAGACCGATACACCGGAATGGCGGGCCGGTATCGTGCTGCGAGGACTGCAACAGCTCCCTGTTTCGTTGTCGTGAGCGACAACAGTGATACGCAGCAAGATGTCCGCGTCATCATCGGCGCCTCGTCGCAGGACTACCCCGGTTGGCTCCGGACGCAGCAGGATGAACTGGACCTGACCCGGGAAGAAGACTGGGACGCGCGGTTCGCGCCGGGGAGTATCGGTCGCCTGTTGATGGAGCACGTCTGGGAGCACCTCGACCCTGATGAGGCATTGATCGCGGCGGGGATTGCGTTCCAGTACCTTGCGCCGGGCGGGTACGTCCGGGTGGCGGTGCCGGATGGACTCTTTCCGGACGAGGACTACCAGCGGACGGTGCAGGTGGGTGGGCCGGGACCGGTCGATCACCCGGCGGCCAGTCACAAGGTCGTTTACGAGTATCGGACACTGCCTGCGGTGTTTGAGCAGGTTGGGTTCGAGGTGCGTCTGCTTGAGTGGTGGGATGAGGATGGCATCTTCCACGCCGAGTCGTGGGACGAGCGGGACGGGTTTATCTATCGTTCAGCGCGGTTCGATCACCGGAATGTCGATGGTCGCCTCGGCTTTACGTCGTTGATCATCGATGCGATCAAACCGGAGCGGACGGCGTGAGTATCACGTTGATAACCGGAGTCATGGCATCGGGGAAGTCCACGGTCGCCCAGGCCCTGGCGGAGAGGCGCTCGCCCGGGGTTCACGTTCGCGGCGATGTGTTCCGGCGAATGGTGGTGAGCGGGCGCGAAGAGATGAGCGCCGAGCCGTCGCCTGAAGCGTTGCGCCAGCTCGGGTTGCGCTACCGCCTGATGGTGCGGACCGCGATCGCTTATCACGAAGCCGGGTTTCATGTCGTGTGCCAGGACGTGATCCTTGGGGAGTGGCTCGAGCGTGTTGTGGCCATGTTCGGCGATGTCCGGATCGATGTTGTCGTGCTCTGCCCGAGTCCGGAGGTCGTTCTGGCGCGCGAAACGGCGCGAGAGAAGACCGGCTATGGCGTGCTCACGGTGGCCGATCTCGACCGGTCGTTGCGGGAGGAAACGGCGCATATCGGGCGTTGGATCGATTCATCGGAGTTGACGGTTAAGGAGACGGTGGACGCGATCCTGGCCGGGGATTGACGCGGCTGGTTTACCCGCTCCCGGAGGCATCGCCCCGGCTTCCCGGCGTGAGGAGGAAGCCCGCGATCAGGATGGTGCCGACCGCGAGGTGCATCGCGAGCAGGGTAGCCCTTGCGCCGGTGCTCGTGCCGCCCCATGCGCCGAGCAGGGAGACCAGCAGCAGGATCACCGACAGCACGAGCCAGATCGTGCGGGCGCGAGACGTCATGCGCTCGAGGAGCGCCAGCAGTCCCCATCCAAGCAGGCCGGCGAGCGTCGTGACGACGATGATCGCGATAAGCCCGATGCGCTGGATATTGCCGTTTCCCGTGTCCGCTTCCAGCGTCACTCCCGCGATCGGGTCGGCGATGAGCCAGATCAGGAGCGCCGCGATGACGGCCACGCCGATCACGATGGCGCGTTGGGCCACCGGGGCGGGGGCGTTGCGCGCGGTGTCGACAGGTGGGGATTGCTCCTGCATGACGGCGCCTCTCCTGGCCGATCCGTCTAGTGGGCCGGCTTCGCATTGATGAGATGGACCATGCCAAACCAGGTGCGACGGGCCGCGACCGGTTGCATTCCCGATCGCAATACCAGTTCCAGAGGCTCCCTGTTCTGGTGACACCCGGCATACGGGCCGCGATGCCGGTCCTGGTAGTCCTGCCATTTGGCCCACAGCCGGAAGCGACTGCGACCATGCTCGAGGAGCAGGACGCGCCCATCTGGACGACAGACACGGGACATCTCTTCCAGAGCACGGATGGGGTCGGGGTAGGAGCAGAGCGCCATCGAGGACACCACGGTGTCGAAGGTGTTGTCCGCAAACGGGATCGCCTGGGCATCGATATGCTGGATATCGACGGGCCTTCCGAGGTGCTGTGCGGTGGCCCGGGCCTGGCTGAGCGCCGGGCGGTCGATATCGCCAGCGGTGATGTCGCAGCCCGTGGGGAAGTGCCGGAAGTTGACGCCGTCGCCGCAGGCGAGATCCAGCGTGGTGCCGGAGGCGTGGCCGAGTAGCTCACGTCGGAGCCTGCCCATCAGCAAGCGTTCATCGATACGGTTGGCTGACGGCGGTGCCTGGTCACGGGCAAGGCCTTCGTGGTCGATGGTGATCGGGCGGGAGGTCATTTCTTCAACTCCACTGGCTTCAGCTATACAACGTACAGGTCTGGCTACAGGTTAGCTGTACGTTGTACAGGTGTCAATGCGCTGCCGGGTATCGAGGTGGTCGGATCATCCCGGAAATGTGGATGCGGTTTCAGCGGTGACTGGTGACGCCGACTTGCCGGCACATATCGAGAACCGGGCAGGAAGAGCACTTCGGACGCGTTCCGGTGCAGATGTGCTTGCCGAACGGAACGAGACGCTCATTGATCTCGATCCAGTAGCGCTCCGGCAGGATGTCCTTGAGCGCGGCCATTGTTT
>CAZVAA010000020.1:0-8274 GCA_964624125.1 uncultured Sphaerobacteraceae bacterium
ATCCGGTCTCCCGCGCGACGATGGCGATATCGTCGTAGGTCAGCACCGGGCGATGCTCGTAGAGCGTGTAGTCAGCGCTGGCGGCGTCCAGCATCCCGGTGATCTTCGTCGCGATCTCATTACGATCGTGCATCTGTCGTTCTCCCCTTCCGGCTGTGGCTCATTCCTCATCGGGTGCAATCATATGCCGTCGCTCCGGGACTGCAGGCAGAACCGGGGTGGCCATGTTGCCCTTGCTATACTCAGGTAGTACACACGTGCAGGAGGTACAACCATGGTCGCGAAGGCCGTCAAGGTCACCCGCAAGGGGCAGATCACCATTCCCGCCGAGCTTCGGAAGGAGTTCGGGATTGAAGAAGGCGATATCGTCTACGTGCACAAGGGAACACACGGGATCGAAATCCGGACTCCGGAGGGCTGGGTTGCGAGGACGGCAGGCATTTTCCGGGAGTATGCCGACGAGCTGGGTCCACTGGAGCCAGACGAGCTCAGGGAACGAGCCGCTCAAGCATGGACTGAAGACGCCATATCAGGCCTTGAATTCGAGGAGGGCGACAAGTCGTCATGACCGCCTTCATCGATAGCAATATCCTCGTGTACCACCTTGCTGGAAACCATGCCGATCACAGCCCGCGTTCCACAGCTTTGCTGGACCGCTTGAGCCGTGGCGACGAACGCGCCTGGTGTACCAGCACGGTCATCATGGAGACGGCTTTTGTGTTAGAGCGCGTGATTCGCGTTCCGCGAGCCCATATCGCACCGGCGTTGGTCGACATCGTGTCGCTGCCGACCGTCGAGTATGACCATCGGCAATCGCTCCTTCGCGCCATTGACCTTTGGCAGCGACACGGTCCACTGTCGTTGCCCGACGCTTTTCACCTGATCTTTGCGAAGGATGCAGGACTCAAGCACATATACACATTCGACAAGAAGATGAACCGGTATCCCGGCGTCGATCGGATCGAGCCGTAGGGGCAGCACTTCGCCTTCCGCGAGGCGGGACACGCCAGCCTGGTGGCATGTCGTGACACGATTCGCCTCAATCGTGTCAAAATGCAGCGTGCGAGCATCACGCCCGCACGACAATCCAGCTCCGGTGCATGGGCATCCGGACGCCATCGCATACAGGAAACCCCACGGAGGGAGACCGTCTTGAGCGCTTTACTCGATCTCGTTAAATCGCGTCCCGTCATCTACGATGGCTCGATGGGTGCCACCATCCTCGACCTTGGCCTGACACCGGAGGACTACGGCGGGCAGGACAAGGAGGGCTACAACGACTATCTCTCCCTCGTGAAGCCCGAGATCATCCAGCAGATCCACGCCTCCTTCCTCGAGGTTGGTGCCGACGTGATCGAGACGAACACCTTCGGCTCCAGCGTGATCAAGGCCGAGGAATACGGCCTCGGCGACCAGACCTACGACATCAACAGGACCGCCGCCGCGCTGGCCCGTCGCGTTGCCGATGAGTACAGCACAAGCAGCCACCAGCGCTTCGTCGCCGGGTCGATCGGCCCATCCGGGTTGCTGCCCGCGTCGGAGGACCCGATGCTCGGCAACCACCGGTTCCGCGAGGTGGTCGAACTCTTCGTGCCGCAGATTCGCGGATTGCTGGATGGCGGGGTTGATGCGCTGATCATCGAGACCGTGCAGGACATCCTCGAACTCAAGGCGACGATCTTCGCCGCCCGTCAGGTATTCGAAGAGACCGGCAAGCGGGTGCCGCTGCAGGCATCGATCACGCTCATGCCATCCGGCAGCATGCTGCTCGGCACCAGCATCGACGCCGCACTGAATATCCTCGAGCACCTCAACATCGACATCATCGGCCTGAACTGCTCGACCGGGCCGGACTATATGCGCGAGCCCGCCCGCTATCTCGGCGAGCACAGCACGCTGCCGGTGTCGATCATCCCGAACGCGGGCATCCCGCACAACGTTGACGGCAAGGCCGTCTTCCCGATGGAGCCGGAGCCATTCGCGCGTGATTTGCGCGACATGGTCGAGCATTCCGGGGTCGGGATCGTCGGCGGCTGCTGCGGCACGACGCCGGAGCACATCGACCTGATGGTGAAGCAGGTGAAGACGCTGCCGGTGATGGCGCGGCCGCTGGCTCCCCGCCCGCAGGTCGCGAGCATGATCAAGGCAACCGACCTGGCGCAGGAGCCGTCGCCCACGATCATCGGCGAGCGGGTGAACACGCTTGGCTCGCGCAAGGTCAAGCGGCTGGTGCTGGCGGACGATCTCGACGGCGTGGTGAACGTTGCCGTCGGCCAGATGGAGGAAGGCGCCCACCTGCTGGATGTCTCGGTCGCGACGACCGAGCGCGAGGCGGATGAAGCCGACCTGATGCGCAAACTCGTCAAGAAGCTGGCGCTGTCGGTGGAAGGCCCGCTGGTGATCGACACCACCGAGGCCGATGTCGTCCAGGAAGCGCTGGAGCAGTACCCCGGCCGGGCGGTCATCAACTCGATCAACATGGAGAATGGCCGCGAGCGGATCGAGCGCGTGATGCCGCTGGCGATAGCGCACGGCGCGGCAGTGGTCGCCCTCACGATCGATGAGGACGGCATGGCGAAGACGCGCGAGAAGAAGCTCGAGGTGGCGCAAAAGATCCACAAGATCGTCACCGAGGAGTACGGGCTCGCCTCCCGCGATCTGATCTTCGACGCCCTCACCTTCCCGCTCACAACCGGTGACGAGGAGTTCCGGCCATCGGCGGTGGAAACGATCGAGGGAATCCGGCTGATCCACGAGGCGCTGCCGGAGGTGAACTTCACGCTGGGCATCTCGAACGTGTCGTTCGGGATCAACCCGGCCGCGCGGAAGGTCGTGAATGCGGTCTTCCTCGACGAGTGCATCAAGGCCGGGCTGACGATGGCGATCATCCATCCGTCGCATGTGCTTCCGCTATCGGAGATTCCGGAAGAGGAGGTCGAGCTGGCGCGCGATCTCGTGCTGAACACCCGCGAGGACGCGCTCGCCCGCATCATCCAGCACTACGAGGGACGGGAAGACGACGAGTCGGCCAGGGGACCGGACCCGATGTTGTCGATGCCAGTACGCGAGCGGCTGCACTACCGCATCGTGCAGCGGAAAAAAGAAGGCATCGAGGCAGATATCGACCAGGCGGTCGAGGAAAGCGGCGATGCCGTCGATGTGCTGAACAACGTCCTGCTGCCGGCGATGAAAGAGGTCGGCGACAAGTTCGGCGCGGGCGAGCTGATCCTGCCGTTCGTGTTGCAGTCGGCCGAGGCGATGAAGAAGGCGGTCGCCCAACTCGAGAACTACCTCGAGAAGAAGGAAGGCTCGACCAAGGGCACCGTGGTGCTGGCGACCGTGTATGGCGATGTCCACGATATCGGCAAGAATCTCGTCAACACGATCCTGACCAACAACGGCTACACCGTGGTCGATCTCGGCAAGCAGGTGCCGATCACGACGATTATCGACAAGGCGGTGGAGGTCGATGCGACGGCGATCGGCCTCTCCGCGCTGCTCGTCTCGACCAGCAAGCAGATGCCGCTGGCCGTCAAGGAGCTGCACCACCAGGGGCACAACTTCCCGGTGATGATCGGCGGCGCGGCGATCAATCCGGCCTACGCGCATCGGGCCCTCTTCCCGGAGGACGACACGGCGTACGAGCCAGGTGTGTTCTACGCGAAGGACGCGTTCGAGGGGCTGTCCATCATGGACCAGATCGTCGTGCCCGAGAAGCGCAGCGAGCTCATCGACCAGACGATGCAGCGGGCGTTGAAGACGCTGAAAAAGCCGACGCGAGAGTCGTTCCTGAACCCCTC
Organism: uncultured Sphaerobacteraceae bacterium; assembly: GCA_964624125.1. GTDB lineage: Bacteria > Chloroflexota > Chloroflexia > Thermomicrobiales > UBA6265 > UBA6265. Next base: position 3,801 of record CAZVAA010000020.1, read on the forward strand.
CGACCCGAACGACACCAAGCGCAGCGAGACGCGCATCCTCGACGAGATCCCGGAACCGCCGTTCTGGGGCGTGCGCGAGATGACGGACTTCACGCTGGACGACATCTGGCCGCACATGGACATGAAGACCCTCTTCCGGCTGCACTGGGGCGGCAAGGGGGTGAAGGGCGAGGAATGGGACGCGTTGCTGGAGAACGAGTTCTACCCTCGCCTCGCACAGATGCAGGAGAGCGCGAAGCGGGATGGCTGGTTGCAGCCGCGCGTGCGCTACGGCTTCTTCCCCTGCAACAGTGAGAACAACGACCTGATCATCTACGATCCCGAAGACCCGGACCGGGAACTGGAGCGGATGACCTATCCGCGCCAGCCCGCGCGGGAGCGGTTGTGCCTCTCCGACTACTTCCTGCCGGTGGAATCCGGGAAGAAGGACGTCGTCGAGTTCCAGATCGTGACGATGGGCAAGGCCGCGACCGAGGAGACGGACCGCCTGCAGGCCGCGGGCGACTACAGCAGCAGCTACTTCACGCACGGGCTGAGCGTCTCCGCCGCCGAGGGGCTTGCGGAACTGGTGCACCAGCGGGTGCGTCGGGCGCTCGGCATCGGCGAAGAGGGCGGCAAGCGCTACTCGTGGGGTTACCCGTCCTGCCCGGACCTCGAGCACCACGCGATCGTGAACCGGCTGCTGGACATGGAATCGATCGGCGTCGAGGTAACCGAGGGGTACCAGTTCAACCCGGAGCAGACCACAGCGGCGATCGTGGTGCATCACCCGGACGCGAAGTACTACGCGATCATGCGATCCGGCGGGACACCGGATATCGCGCCCGCAGCCGCCGCCGCAGGGGATTAGCGCCGGCAGACATCTTCAGATGAGGGCGGAGAGGGTCCTGTACCTTCCCCGCCCTCTTCATGTCCGAACGGGGACTGTGCGAACCCGCATTTACAATATGCTACCTTCTGCAATAGAGTAGCACCAGTATTCGGGAGGTAGCACCATGACATCTCATTCCGCCAGGTTGAAGGACAAAGGGCAAATCACCGTTCCCGTAGAGATTCGCAGGAATCACGACCTGCACCGTGGCTCACGTGTGATCTTCGAGGATCGCGGGGATTACATTGCGGTGATTCCCGAGCGCAACCTGACAGATCGCACTGCCGGAGCCCTGGCGACATACGTGAAGAAGGGGTCGCCAACCACGCCAGAGGACATGCGGGAAGCAGCCACAAAAGCGATCACCGAAGAAAACCTGAAGACGCTTGGGGAGATCGAGAGAGATCATGCGAGTCATTGATACCAATGTACTCGTGTATCACCTGCTGGGCGAGAACGGAGATCTATCCGAGAGATCATCGTCGCTCTTTCTCCGCCTCAAGGGCGATGAGGAGAAGGCCTACCTTCCGACCACCGCAATCTTCGAGTGCATCTATGTGTGCCTGGAATCAACCGATGCGAGCGTTGAGCTTCTCGCCAACCTGCTCCTTGAAATCATTCACTTCCCTGGTATTGTGACGGACCAGTCGACTGCATTGATCAATGCGCTCGAATTCTGGAGTTCACAAGGGCCCCTCTCCTTCGCCGACTGCTATCACCTCGCGCTCACCAAAGCGCTCGGCATGACGGAGATTTACACCTTCGACAAGAAGATGGATCGCTACCCCGGCGTGGAACGCGTCGAGCCGTAGGGTGACGTCTTAACCGCGGGGCGATCACATCGGCCTGGGCGTTGGGCTCACGGCCTGTGCGGGTCCATCTCAGGACCGACCTTCGTGCCAACGGAGGTGTCCACCGTATCCAGCGCCGGCGTTGGGGAATCCTGCGATGCCCAGGTCGTCGCGATGATATCGAGCAGGTGATCGATATCGAATGGCTTGATCACCACATGCACACCCATGGCATCGAGGTGGTCGCTCAGGTCCGTGACCTGCCTGATCGCTCCGGTACAGACGATGACCGGGATGTCGCGGGTATCGCGGGCCATCTTCGCGGCTTGCAGTAACTGCCAGCCACTGTCCTCGTTTCCAATGATGAAATCCATGATCACGAGATCGGGCTGGAGCTCGCGAATACTTTCGAGGAGATCCGAGGTCTTGCGCCCGAACTTGTCGAGCGTTACCGCATACCCCTCCTCGCCGAGCATCTCTTGGAACAGGCCAAGGATGGCCTCGTCGTCATTGATGGCCAGGATGTGTTTCGGGTCCTGCTGGTCATTCGCCATGGTGCCTCGCTCCTCATCGCGGCAGGGGGCAGAACGCCTTTCCTAACACCAGGCCCGCGTGGATCATGCCACCATGCACCCTGACTGATGGCGTGGTGCAATCCGCGGATGAGCAACATCGAAGAAGCGAGCCGCCCAAGCGTGTGCCACAATGCATCCTGCATACGTACGTACACCACCGAATCACGACAGGAGCAGCACATGAGCGGAGTTCGAGTCCTCGTCGGCACCCGCAAGGGAGCGTTCATCCTCACCTCCGATGAAGCCCGCGAGGAGTGGGATGTCTCCGGTCCGCATTTCCCGGGGATGGAGATCTTCCACCTGAAGGCCTCGCCGGTAAATCCGGATCGCATCTACGCCTCGCAGGCGAGCGACTGGTTCGGCCAGATCATGCACCGTTCGGATGACGGCGGGAAGACGTGGGAGACGGTCGGCAACGAGTTCGCCTACGACGGCGAGACCGGCACCCACCAGTGGTACGACGGCACGCCGCATCCGTGGGACTTCAAGCGTGTCTGGCACCTGGAGCCATCCCTGCATGATCCCGACACGGTGTATGCCGGTGTCGAGGATGCCGCCCTGTTCAAGTCGACCGACGGCGGGCAGACGTGGAAGGAGCTGAAGGGGCTTCGCACCCACTCCACCGGGAACACGTGGCAGCCGGGCGCGGGCGGATTGTGCCTGCACAGCATCGTGCTCGATCCGACGAACGAGAACCGCATCTACGTCGCGATCTCGGCGGCGGGCGCATTCCGCACGGATGACGGCGGCGAAACGTGGACGCCGATCAACAAGGGGTTGCGGTCAGGGTACATCCCTGACGAGGATGCCGAGGTCGGTCACTGCGTGCACAACATCAACATCCATCCATCGAAGCCGGATACGCTCTTCATGCAGAAGCACTGGGACGTGATGCGCTCGGACAACGCGGGCGACATGTGGCATGAGGTCAGCGGGAACCTGCCGAGCGATTTCGGCTTCCCGATCGGCGTTCACGCGCATGAGCCGGAGACGATCTACGTCGTGCCAATCCTGAGCGATTCATATCACTACCCGCCGGAAGGCAAGCTGCGCGTCTACCGCTCGCGCACGGGCGGCAACGAATGGGAAGCGCTGACGAACGGGTTGCCGCAGGAGAACTGCTACGTGAATGTGCTGCGGGATGCGATGTCGGTCGACCGCCTGGAGAGCTGCGGCGTCTACTTCGGCACGACCGGCGGGCAGGTGTACGGGTCGGCGGATTCCGGCGACAACTGGACGGCGATCGTGCACGACCTGCCGGCGGTGATGTCGGTGGAGGTGACAACGCTGTCATGATCCGCGTCATCCTTCCCGCCCATCTGCAGAACCTCGCCGGCACCGGCAAGGAGATCGAGGTCGCGGTCGACGGGCCGGTCACGCAGCGCTCGGTCGTCGATGCGATCGAGGCGGCCTACCCGATGCTGAAAGGCACGATCCGCGATCACCAGACGAAGAAGCGGCGACCGATGGTGCGATTCTTCATCCTCGAGCAGGATTTCTCGCACGAGCCGATGGACGACCCGTTGCCGGATGAGGTGGGCCGCGGCGAGGAGCCGTTCTGGATCGTCGGGGCGATCTCGGGCGGGTAGACCAGGCCCTTCAACCTCACTTGACCAATCGGGCTCAATAGCGCACATTCATCGAGGGCACCTCGCGTTCGCGGGGTGCCCTCGAATCGTGTTCCCACCGCGCCAGGGTCCAGGCTCCACATGTCGTCATCCTTCCGAGACCTCCGTCGCGAGGCTCCTGCGTTCCCGACCTACTTCGTCACCGCCATCATGGCCCGGCTGGCGAACGAAGGGCTGCGGCTCGCGCTGATTCTCGCCGCCGCCGATACGCCCGCCGGGTTGAAACTGGGTGGGCTCCTGGTCGCGGCGTTCCTGATCCCGTCCGTAGTTGCAGCGCCCATCGTGGGACGGCTGGCGGACATGAGTCCGAACCCGAACCGGTTGTACTCGCTTGCCTTCGTGTTCAACGGCGTGCTGATCGCCCTTTGCGGGTTGCTGCTGAACCACCTGCATCCGGCGATCATCCTGGTCATGGCCGGTATCGGTGGTTCTGTCGGGCCGTTGATGCAGGGAGGGCTCTCCTCGCTGGTCGGGGCGATCGTCCCGAAAGCGCAGATGCACCAGGCCTACGCGCTCGACGTGGTGACCTACAACGTCTCCGCCATCCTGGCGCCGGCGATCGTGGCGGCCGTCGCGGGCCTGGTATCCCCGCTGGCGTCGCTGTTGATG
>CAZVAA010000020.1:8374-11888 GCA_964624125.1 uncultured Sphaerobacteraceae bacterium
ATGATCGCCATTCCGGTCCTGCTCGTCTCGATCACGACATCGACGATCGCCGGGCTCGCCCTCTTCGCGCTGGCGGGCATTCTCGCCGGACCTCAGGGAACCTCCCAATTTTCCGTGCGCGACCGCTTCTCACCAGCCAATGTCCGCACGCAGGTGTTCACGTTATCGACGAGCCTGAAAACCACCGCCGCGGCCATGGGTGCCGCCCTGGCCGGGCTGATCAGCGGCGCCTCGCCTACCCTGTTGCTGGTGATCGCCGGTGGCGCGGGGCTGCTGGGCGGTGTCTTCGCGTTGCTCGACCTGCGGGCCGGGGGATGGCTTGGACGAACGGATGTCGACACTGCCGGGGCAGGGCCAGAACCGGACGACCTCCCGGCCGCCAAGGCACCCTGACTCTCTCGCGACTGGCGGGTATGGAGATGCTTGCTTTTCGACCTTGCCGGGTGTAGCATGGGGCCTCCATCACAACCACTCCGGACTCGCGGAGCGTGTTAATGAAGGAGGAGTCCGACATGGGCCGTATCATCGTTGCGAACCGTCATGGCCACGAGCTCGTGGAATGGGACGCTACCACCGATACCGATGAGGCCCGGGAGGCGATCGCGAACGCCGAACGGATCATCGAGGAAGCGCGCGCCAATGGCTGCGCGATCTCGAAGAAGGTCAATGGCGAGCATGTGCTCGATCGCGATCCATTCGACCCCACCGTTGAGGAATACCAGATCGTTGCCCCGATCGCCGGGGGATAACGTCCCTGGACTATCCCATGCGCAGGAAACCTGAGCCGCGTGCACCGCGACCACGCGACTGGGAGACAGATCCACCCTGGTGGGCCCGCCTCCCCCGCCGCGCAACGCCCGGCAATATCTCATCTGACCCGGGTGACGTCGAGCGCCCGTGGCGGTACTCGTGGAACCATCTCCCGAAACGGTCGGCGGGACTCGGCTTCTCCGAGAAGGACTACGCCGAGTCCCGCCGTCGGGCGGAGCTGGTTGCCAGGACGACGCTGGGCGATGCCCTGTGGGAGCAGGTCCAGCGTGACGGCCACCTCGACCTGCGCTCCCGAATCTACCCGGGCGTGACGTACCGGCTGCGAATCGGGTTCAGGATCGAGGTGCTGTGCGACCCGGGTGTGCGTTGCCCGTGGCGTCATTCCTTCCTGTGCATCAACCCGACGTATCCTCTCCCCGAGGCGGAGTTCTTCGCGCACCTGTACCTGTATGTGCGCGACCGCGAAGAGGAGATCATCCGCGTCGCGGCGCCGCAGCCGTGGGACCAGCGACTGGGGCGGACATTCTAGGCCACACCGATACCCGAAATGCGTCCACAGGTCGCCGGCCGACGATGCCGCGCGGCCCTGTGCGGTGTTGCGTCCTGCATCAGGGCAGGAAGTAGATCCAGTCCCTCGTGGCGAACTTGGTCTTGACCCGCTCCTCGAGATCTTCCAGCTCTTCCGGGGTGTAGTCGTCCTCGGTGAGGGAATACCGTGACTGGAAGTGCCCGATCATGTGCTGGATGATCACGTCGCGGTCGAGCTCGGTCTGGTCACGGAGGGGCCCGACCCGCTTCGCGGCGGAGGTGATGCCCTTGTCGCTGAGCTTCTCCTTGCCGATGCGGAGGATCTGGACGAGACGGCCCGGCGTCATCGAGTACGCCATGGTGGTGTGGTGCAACACCGCGCCCCCCTTGCGGGCCTGGGCGGCGCCACCGAGCTTGCCCCCGGTGGACGTGAGGTCGTTCAGGGGCACGTACCAGGCATCGACGCCAAGCTCGCGGAGGGCATCGATGATCCACGAATCGAAGAACTCGTAGGACTCGGCGAAACTCATGCCCTCGACAAGCGATTCCGGCGCGACGATCGAGTAGGTGATCGCGCCTTCGGGCTCGATCAGCATCGCCCCGCCACCGCTGATGCGGCGGACGAGCTCGACGCCCTGCTCGGCGGCGACGTCCTCATGGACCTCGTTCTGCACGGACTGGAACCGGCCCAGCACAACACATGGGCCCGCCCAGTTCCAGAACCGGATATGGGCGCCGCGCGTGCCCTTCGACGTGGCGAGCGTCAGCGTCTCGTCCATCGCGACCTGGTAGGGCGGCGCGAGGGCGGGGTTCGGGAGCAGGGTCCAGTCGACGCTGCGGAAGCGGCGTTCCCAGTCCTCACGCGTCGTCGGGTCGTCTCCATAGTTCTTCGGTCGGTCGCTCATGCCTCATCCTCCCCGGCCTCGAGCGCGCGGCGCACGGCGATCGCGATCCCTTCGGGTGAGGTCCCGAGCAGCTCAGTCTCCGGATGGAGATCGATCCGGATGCGTTCCGCGAAGCTCTCGTCGTCGAGGTCGGCATCAACGCCCTCGAGGGCGTCGGTGAGTGGGGCGAACTCCTCCTCGGGGTAGAGGAAAAAATCGCCGGAAATCTTCATGTTGCGAATGCGGCCATCGATGACATCGAAGTCCACGACGACCAGCTTTCCACCGGGTGTCTTGTACTCGCCATGCATGAGAGGGAGTGTCCTTTCGGGACGAGGAAGTTGGCATTCGTACGCAGCAAAGGGTTGACAGATACGAACATATGTACTAGTATGTATTCACATCACCGGAGGACGCGCTGTTCCCCACACTCGCGTCCAGCCAGCCCGGTGAGACCCCCTTTCCCCAGAGCCACCGGCATCCCTTTCGCCGGTGGCTCTTCCTCTTTAACCGGGAACATTCGCCTGTCGACGGGCCGCTCATCGACGTCGGCCAAACCCGCCACCGGTCGCGTCTGTAAGGGCCGGTTATACGGGCTCCCGATCGCTGGACTCAGGCGCCGAGGATGGAGCGGAACTGGTCCAGGGTCTCTTCTTCCCAGGTGAGGTGATCCTCGATCTCCTCGGAGAGCGTCGTTTCGCCACGCACGAAGTGCGGGACGGGACGCTCCCAATCGGCCAGGGTGAGATTCATCAGCATGGACACCAGCTCGCCGCGATCGAGGATGATGCCCTCGGTCAGCTGCTCGGGAGAGTCGGTCAGCCCGGCAGCGTCTTTCACCTCCGGCTCGTTGGCGATATCGCGAAGGTTGACGTTCTCCTTGCGCATGACCGCCTGGGTACGGCGGAGCATCGCGGCCTCCCGGCCCCGCACCTCCTTCAGCAGCGCGACCGCTTCCGGCGCGAGATCATCCGGCACCGGTTCGCCAAGCAGCTTGCGGAGGGTGGTGGATTCTTCGGTGAGGCCATCGATCAGGTCGCGATAGGAGTCCAGCATGGAGGTCAGTTTCCTTCTTCGTATTCGAGCACGGCCCAGGTGTAGCCAAACGGATCGCGGAAGACGAGGCCATCCGACCGGACATCCAGCACGTTATAGGAACGCATCAGCACCATCGAACGGATATGCCTGTGCGAGGCGGGGTCGACGACGATGTGGATCGGGTCCGGGACTTCACGGTAGACATCCAGCGGCATCCCACGGCCCAGGCGCTCGATCGCGATCGAGAGCGGGCCGTTCTGCATGAATGCGAATTCCGGCTGGGTGCCCCACTG
>CAZVAA010000020.1:11988-14314 GCA_964624125.1 uncultured Sphaerobacteraceae bacterium
GGCACGGCCGCGACGGTGTCGGCCTCGATGACCGCCGTTCCCGGATCGACCCGGGTGTCGTGCTCGCCGATCTTGGGGATGGTTCGCTCGACCCATGGCTGGTCGCGACGGATCGCGGCGATCATGGCCTCGCGTGGCGTGTCGTGGAAGCTGAGTCGCTCGCCGCTATGCAACACCACCCGGATATTGACGCGGCTGGCGGCATCGCTCCCGCCCATATCGTCGTACCAGTTGTAGAGCGCGTTGATCACGCGCAGGGAATGCGCGGCGACCGAGAGGTTCTTGTAGGGATCCTCGAATCCGAGCCCGTGAGAATCGCGGGCGAAATGCGCCTCGGCATCCCCACTATGGGTGAGAACAATATTCGCGTCCCCGACCAGGTATTCCGGGACTTCGAGAATGAACCGGTAGGCCATCAGCTGCCTCCCCTTCCAGAACGAGTGTCACGACGGACGACATCGCATTCAGTGCAATAGGTGCCGGGACTGGCGTGCCGATGGCGTGGTCGCCGATGGTCCCGCACGCCGCGGATGTGCCTGCGCGGCAGCGATCCATGGCGTATCGTCCCGGCCTGGCATGCCGGGCAGGATATGCTGGGTCGATTGTACCAAGCCAGCGGCGCCGAACCGGAACAACAGGCGCACACGAACGGAATCTCCGCCACAGTTGACGCAGGCCCCAGGGAATGTGGTAGCATCCCGCCGGGTTGCCAACAGGGCACGTACGCTGCGCCTGAGCAATCATTAGTGAATTATGTCCGCGCCAGCACCGTGGCTGGAGGTTTGGCGCGGGTTTCCAATGTGGACCAATTGACGGTTCATCACGTTAAGGAGGCGTCTCCCGCCCGGGCACCCGTGTGCCCAGGGTTGTATGCCTGCCGGGAACGAAACAGACCGGAATTCTCTCCGCGTTCCCCCACCATTCCACATCACAAGAGGGAAGGATCTTCACGTTGGTTCGTTCAACCACGATTAATTCGAGTGCGCCCGAGCGCCGCATGTCCCGCCGCCTGTTCAGCAAGCGTATCGCCGGCATCATCGGTGGCGCCGCGCTGGCGGGCTCCGTTACCGCCGCGGCCGCGCAAGACGGCACCTCGTTCTCTTCACAGTCCGCGCCCGAGGCGCCCCAGGCGTCCGGCGGACAGGCCATCGCCAACTTCGCGCTCCAGTTCCAGGGATATCCGTATGTCTGGGCGGGCAACACCCCCGCCGGATTCGACTGCTCCGGGTTCACGCAGTATGTGGTCCTCAGTGTGCTGGGCATCGACATTGGCCATGGCACCGCCGGCCAGATGAACTACGGCGCGTACGTCGAATGGGGCGCCTGGCTGCCAGGTGACCTCGTCTACTTCGCCGGAACGTTCGGCAGCGGCATCTCCCACACCGGTTTCTATATTGGCGACGGGTTGTTCATCCACGCCGAAAACGAATCGACCGGTGTAACGATCTCGAGCATCTACTCCGGCTACTACGCGGGTCACTACTACGGAGCGATCCGCCTCGTGTAAGCTTCCGGACAATCCAGCCAAGACCGAACAGCGGCCCCTCTTCACGAGGGGCCGCTGTTGTCTTCCTGGTGTCGACCCAGGCCCTAGGTAGGGGTCGACCTCGTAGAGTGTCGACCCGATCGGCGCCGCAGGCGTCGATATCCGGCCGTCACGGCATCACACCGTCCCGCTTCGCTTGCCATCGGGCCGGATTGCTCTCAACATACTCCTGCGCCCACGTCAGCGATCGCTCCGAGTCCAGGATCACGTCGTAGTAGCCGCGCTGCCACATCGACTGATCGTACCTGGGCCACCCAAGTTTCCGGACTCCGTCCGCCCATGCCCGAACCGTCGCCGACTTGTATGACCGGATGACATTGCTGAGCAGGAAGCGCGTAGGCTCCTGCGCTGGATCGGCGCCCAGATGCACGATGCCGTGGAGGTGATCCGGCATGACCACGAACGCATCCAACAGTATTTCCGGGAACCGCTCAGCGGCGCGTTGCCAGTGGTCCTGCACCATCGCGCCCTGTCGATTCAGGAGCATCAGCCCGTCTCTCACCTCCCTGAAGAGGCGTTGCCGGTTTCCGGTGCAGATGGTGACGAACACAGCTCCGGGTGAGCCGTAGTCGTACCCGCGATACCGCAGGGAGTTGCGGCGAGTGTGGTTTTGCAAGGCGGTGTTCCGTTGTGGCGTCGAATCCGGTACCTGTCAGTGTAGGAGTGGATAGGAGAGCCGTCGAGACCGGGAGCATGAGGACGGGCGCCCAAATCTGCCCCTTCGGGGCAGCGGGTCGACACTCTTCGAGGTCGACCCCTACGTGATTGGTGGACCAATCC
>CAZVAA010000020.1:14414-24591 GCA_964624125.1 uncultured Sphaerobacteraceae bacterium
GGTCGACCCCTACGTGATTGGTGGACCAATCCAACCGAGGAACGGGGGCGCTACTGCGAGGGGGTGCTGGCGCCGCCGGGTGGGCCACCGCTGCCCTCGCGGGCGGCGAGGAGGAGTTGTTCCTCGATCTGGGCCTGTTCTTCCTGGCGGGCGAGCTCGGCGTCGTCGCCCCTGAACTGGCTGTTGTTGAGACGCGCGTAGAACCCGTCCTTCTCCAGCAGCTCCTTGTGGGTGCCGCGCTCGATCACCTCGCCATGGTTGATGACGAGGATCTGGTCGGCATCGCGGATAGTGCTCAGGCGGTGGGCGATCACGAAGCTGGTGCGGCCCTCCATGAGCCGGCGCATCGCCTCCTGGATGTGCTTCTCGGTGCGGGTGTCGACGTTCGAAGTCGCCTCGTCGAGGATCAGGATCTGTGGGTCGGCGAGGACCGCGCGGGCAATCGCGATGAGCTGCCGCTGCCCCTGGCTGACATTGCCGCCGCGCTCGGTCAGCTCGGTCTGGTAGCCCTCCGGCAGGTGCCGGATGAAGGTATCGGCATTGGCGACGCGTGCCGCGGCGTAGACTTCCTCGTCAGTGGCATCGAGTCGCCCATAACGGATGTTCTCCATCACGGTGCCGATAAAGAGGAAGCTGTCCTGCAGCACGATCCCGAGCTGCTGGCGAAGCTCGCCCTTGCGGATCCGGGTGAGGTCGACGCCATCGATCAGGATGCGCCCGTCATCGATCTCGTAGAAGCGCGTGAGCAGGTTGATGATGGTCGTCTTGCCGGCGCCGGTCGGGCCGACGAGGGCGACGAGCTGGCCCGGCTTCGCGTGGAGATCGACGTTCTTGAGAACGGGCGTCTCGCCATCGTAGGAGAAGCTGACGTCCTCGAAGACGACATCCCCCTCGGTGATCGCGACACGGTCGGACGCCTCGGCGTCGACCTCGACCTCCTCATCGAGCGTCTCGAAGATACGCTCGGCGCCGGCGAGGGCTGATTGCAGCTGGTTGTACATGGCGGCGAGCTGGTTGATCGGCTGGCTCATCTGCCGGGTGTAGTTCAGGAACGCGGCGACGGTACCGACCGAGGAATGCCCCGCCACCACCAGCGCGCCACCCGCTGCGGCCACCAGCGCGACCGCGAGGTTGTTGCTGAAGTTCATGATCGGGCCGACGATACCGGCGAAGGTCTGCGCCGAGGTCGAGGCACGGCGAAGCTCCTCGTTCGAGACGGTGAACTGCGCCAGCTTCTGCGATTCCTGGTGGTAGGCCTTGACGACCCGCTGCCCGGTGATCGTCTCCTCGATGATCCCGTTCAATTCGCCAAGGTGCTTCTGCTGCGCGCGGAAGCCGGCGCGGGTGCGCCTGCCGATATAGCGATTGACGACAACCGACATCACGCCAAGCGACACGATGCTCACCAGCGCGAGCATCGGCTCCAGCACAAGCATCAGGATCACCACGCCGACCGCGGTCAGCACGGAGGAGATGATCTGGGTCGTGCCCTCGGTGAGGACCTGGCTGATCGTTTCGACATCGTTCGTCAGGCGGCTCATCGTGTCGCCATGCGGGCGCTGGTCGAAGAACCGGAGCGGCAGCTTCTGGAGCTTGCGCATGATGTCGGTACGGAGGCGATGGACGGTACGCTGGGCGACCCGCGCCATGACGATGGACTGCGCCCACATCAGGAGCGCGGCGAGGCCGAAGACACCCAGCATCAGCAGGAGGAAGATGCCGAGCTTACGCATGTCGCCGGGGATGATCGCCTCGTCGATGGCGCGCCCCATCAGGTACGGCCCGGCAAGCTGGAGCGCGGTCGACATCAGCACGAGGATGATCGCCGAGATCAACCCGAGACGGAAATGGCGCAGGTAGCTCCAGAGACGGCCGAGCGTGGCCTTCGTGTCCTTGACGCGAACCTGGTCGGCGGCGAATGCGGCCGCGGGTCCCCTATGCTGCCCCATATGCCGTCCCGCTCTCTACCTGTGATTCATAGATTTCCTGGTACACGGTGCTCTCTCGCATCAGTTCGTCGTGAGTACCCTCGGCGACCACGCGACCATCGTCCATGACCAGGATGCGGTCGGCATTGACGACCGCGCTGATGCGCTGGGCGACGATGATGCACGTCTGCTCGATGGTCGCCAGCGCTTCCTGGATGCGGCGCTCGGTGGCGACATCGACGGCGCTGGTGCTGTCGTCCAGGATGAGGATGGGCGCATCGTTGAGGAGCGCCCGCGCAATCGCGAGGCGCTGCTTCTGGCCACCGGAGAGGTTCACCCCCCGCTGGCCGACCTTCGCATCGTAGCCCTCGGGAAGGTCATTGATGAACGGCGCGGCCTGCGCCATCTCCGCCGCCCGGACAACCTCTTCCTCGGTGGCATCCGGGCGCCCGAAGCGGATGTTGTCGCGGATGGTGCCACTGAAGAGGACCGATTCCTGCAGCGCGACCGCGACGAGGCTGCGAAGCACACCCTCGTCCATCTCACGGACATCGATGCCGTCGATCAGGATGCGGCCGGCGTCGACATCGTAGAAGCGCGGGATGAGGCCGATCAGGCTCGACTTGCCGGAGCCGGTCGTGCCAAGAATCGCCAGCACCGAGCCGGCTTCGGCCACGAAGCTGACGTCCTGCAAGACGGGCTCGCCATCCTCGCCGTAGCGGAAGGTGACGTTGTCGAATTCGACGCGCCCCTTGCGCGGGACCTCGACCACCGGCGTGGCGGGCGGAACGATGTCCGGGGTGCTCTCAAGCACCTCGTTGACGCGGGAAGCCGAGGCTTCGGCGCGGGTGAAGCGGATGGTCAACATCGAGACCATCATCAGGGCGAAGAGACTCTGGGTCAGGTAGTTGATGAACGCGACCAGCTCGCCGACCTCGAGGCCACCGGTGTCGACCATGTTGCCGCCGAACCAGAGGGCGCCGATGATCCCGAGGTTCACGGTGAACATCATGATCGGCATCACCAGCACGACGACCATCACCGCCTTCAGCGTGGTGTCGCGCAGGTCATCGTTCGCGTTGCCGAAGCGCGCGATCTCGTAGTCATGGCGGGCGAACGCCTTCACCACGCGGACACCGGCAAGGTTCTCCTGCATGACGGCGTTGATGCGGTCCAGCCGCTTTTGCACTTCCTGGAAGAGCGGAAACGCGCGCTTGAAGACGAAGCCGACCACAACCAGGATGATCGGCAGCAGCACGAAGAAGATGAGCGCGAGGCGGGGGCTGGTGAGCGCGCCCATGACCAGGCTGCCGACCAGCAGGAGCGGCGCGCGGATCATGATACGCAGCAGCATGGCGACCACATCGGTGAGCTGGGTGACATCCGTCGTGAGCCGGGTGATCAGGCCGCCGGTCTCGAGGCGATCGAGGTTGCCGAACGAGAGCGTCTGTACCTTGGTGAAGAGTGAGGAGCGAAGATCGGCTCCAAAGCCCTGGGCGGCACGGATCGCGAAGATGCCACACAGGACGCCGGTGATCATGCCGAAGAGGGCGAAGCCAATCATCAGCGCGCCGGTGCGCAGCACGAGACCGGAATCGTTGGCCGCGATGCCCTCATCGATGATGCGCTGGATCAGCCGGGGCTGCAGGAGGTCCATGCCGACCTCGAACGCCATCATGATCGGGGCGAGAATGACCCAGAGCTTGTAGGGGCCCAGGAATGACGAAAGCTTGCGCGTTTCTCGCACGAGGATCGACCTCTTGTCTGGCCGCGGCGAGGGGCCGGCGGCAAAGGATACATGAATAAGGAAGGCGCGACACGGCCGCGGGCAGAGCCCGCGATTGACGATGTGGCGTGCGCCAGACGTGTCAGATTGTACGTTACCGACCGATCGGTTGGTATCGCGCCCGGCATCCCTGTCCCGGTATGATGCACCTCAGGAACTTGCAATCGAATGGTGATACGTGTGATGAGGGAACCTCATGGCGATTGACTGGAACCGGGAGTTACTCGACCAGACGGACTTCGCCTGGAACGACCAGTTCCTGCCACGGATGGAGGGACTGACCGACGAAGAGTATTTCCGCGAGCCGGTGCCCGGATGCTGGAGCGTACGGAAAGACCCTGAGGGGGCCTGGATCGTCGATCTGGAATATCCGGAGCCTGACCCACCGCCTTTCACGACCATCGCGTGGCGGCTCGTGCATATCGCCATCCCGATTCTCGGCATCCGTGCGAGCAATCACTTTGGCGACGGCTCATATTCGTGGGAAACAGCGACGATTCCCGGGAGCGCGGACGAGGCAATGGCCCTGGTGACGGAGCAGTACGGCACATGGCGCGATGGCGTCGTGGCGCTGGGCCACGAGGGACTGTCGCGGCCATGCGGGCCAGCGGAGGGCCCCTTCGCGGAGCATCCGCTGGCGGCGCTGGTCCTGCATATCAACCGGGAGTTCCTGCACCACGCCGCGGAGGTCATGCTGCTGCGCGATCTCTACCGGATGGGACCATAAACAGCCGGCCGCGACGATCCGGTGGCATGCATGCGGGCACTTTAGCGATTGTCACATGTTGTGCGCACTCGCAGATCGAGCAAAGCTCGCCCCATTCGGCTCCGCTCAGGGCGCCGACACTGCTTCGCAGGTACGGTCCCTACGGCGAGCAACTCCTTCGAGAATGACATTGGTGGGCGGACGGCAGGCCGAAACCTGCCGCCCGTCCACATGTCGCCCTACGCCCCGGCGTCCCATTTCTGGCGAGGCATGGCGCGCCATTCGTCGGCGAGCAAATCAAAGACGACGAAGTTGCCGAAGCCGCCCTCGAACGGATATACCCAGTTGATCTGGCCGGCCTCGCGGTAGCCCTGCTTGCGCAGCGCGGCGGCGGAGCGCGTGTTCGGGAAGTAGACCCACGACTGCACCATGTGCAGGCCGAGGATCTCGAACGCGTACTCCAGCAGCAGGTGCTTCGCTTCGGAGCCGTAGCCACTTCCCCGATAATCCGGCCGGTGGAAGAAGCTACCGGTCTCGGCAATGAGGTTCACGTAGTCGACATCGATCAGGCCCACGGCACCGATCACCTCATCGGTCTCCCGGAGGCAGACCGAGAACCAGACCCAGCCTGGCTTGTCCGGCTCCTGGTGGGAGTCGGTCCATGCAGCCAGGCTCACCGAATTGGGCATGTGTCGCCCGATGTCCCAGAATGCCTCGGTCTCCTTGCGTGCCCACTCGGTGATCACCTTCGCGTCGGCCTTCTCCTCGGGACGGAGGTAGACCCGCTCGCCCACAAGGAACGCGTTCTTCGGCGGATCGCCCTCCAGCGTCACCTTCGGCGGAACCGGGCGCGGCTCGCCGGTGCCGGTGCGCTCCAGCGGGGTGTCGGCCGGATCGCCAAGCGTCTCCATCCACTTCTTGTCGAGATACTCGAACCAGACGCGATCGTATCGCTGGCCGTCCTGCTGGCGCATCTGGCGCAGGCGGGCGCTCTCGCGGAAGCCGAAGGCGGTCACGATATCGATCACGGCCTGCTCGGAGGACGGCAGCGTGAGATGCGTCACTGGCCGGTGCCGTTCATCGACGAGCCAGCCGGCCAGCAGGCAGGCAGCCTCTCCCTTCCAGCGCAGGCCGGCCTCACCGTAGAGTGGGTCGACATGCAGGTCGAGCTCGGTCGCGATGTCGTCGTTATCGACGGTCGCTGAACCGACCACGACGTCGTCGCGCTTGCGGACGATCGCCATGAACCCGGTGTTGTTCTTGCTCGCCTTTGGCAGGTCCTCCTTGATCCACTGCTTCACCAGCGAGGTGGCCTTCGGGAAGACGGACTTGCGCCAGGACGTGGCGTTCTTGTGATCGCCGACCTTGAAGGGGCGGAGATAGACCTCGTCACCGACGAGGAAGGTTTGCTTGCGGGACCCGGTGCCCTCGCGCACGAGGCCGTTTGGCGTCGTGACCGGGCTTTCTGTCATGGTCATGATTGGTATTGCCTTTGTCGTTACCCGGAATCGCACCCCGGAGCTTGTCTCCGGGGACCCCGCACACAAGGTGCGGGGCTATGAAACGACCTCGGGGACCTCCACCTCGCGGCGCGGCATGGCACGCCATTCGTCGGCGAGCAGGTCGAAGGTGGCCATGTTCTGGTAGCCGCCTTCGGCCGGGATCAGCCAGCTCTCTCGGCCGGCCTCGCGATAGCCCTGCTTGCGCAGCGCCGCCGCGGACCGGGTATTCGGATAGAAGACCCATGACTGCAGCGAATGCAGCCCAAGGGTATTGAAGGCGTAGTCGAACAACAGGTGCTTCGCCTCGGAGCCATAGCCCCCGCCCCGGTACTCGGGACGGAAGATCTCGCTCTCGGATTCAGCGGACCGGTGCTGGTAGTCGATGCCATCGATACCGACCGCGCCGATCAGCTTGTCGTTCTCGCGAAGGCAGACTGCGAAGCGAACCCAGTTTTGCGGCTCCTCCTTCTGGAGATCGAGAAGCCACTTCGCCACCGATGTCGCGGTGTACATCCCGCGGCCACCGCTCCAGAACGGCTCGGTTTCCCGGCGCGACCAGCGGGCGATCACCTTGGCATCCGCTTTCTGGATCGGCCGCAAGTAGACCCGCTCGCCGACGCGCATGGCGTTGCGCGGCAGTTCGCCCTCGATGGTGACGGGCGGCGAGACCGGACGTGGCTCGCCAGTGCCGGTGCGCTCCAGCGGGATATCGGCCGGATCACCAAGCGTCTCCACCCACTGCTTGTTCGGGTAGTCGAAATCGAACGAATCGATGAAGTCGGCGCCCCGCCGGATCTTCTCCCGGAACCGGCCGCATTCGCGGGCACCGATCTCCAACAGCGCCTCGCGGATGACCGGCTTGTCGGCCGGGACATCGGTGACGCTGGCGATGACGCGATGCTGTTCGTCGACCAGCCAGGGCAGCACCAGCTTCAGGGCCTCGGCCGCCCAGCGGTCGCCCTGCTCGCCGAAGAGGCGATCGGTGAAGGGGCTCACCCAGCGGTTGTGGCGCCAGCGCTCGACCTTGATCGAGCCCACGGGTCGATCATCGGACTTGCGAATGATGAGGTACCACGCCGAACTCTCGTCGTCCTTCATGTCCTCGTTGATCCACTTCTCGTGCCGGCTTTTCGCCTTCGGGAAGATGGACGGGAACCAGGAGGTGCCCCAGGCGGCATCGTCTTCCTCGATGGTGCGGAGGTAGATGTTCTCCCCGACGAGGAAAGTCTGCCCCTGGTAGCCGGTTCCGGGCTTGGGGGTTGTCTTCTTCTGTTCTTCTGTCGCGGTCTCGGTCATGGACGTGTTGTGCTCCTGTCACGGCGGACCGCCAGCGGCCCCGTTGTGCAGGCGCAAAACGCCCCTGGGGAGGTCGCTGGAAGGCGCCGGAGCACACTGCGCACCGGCACATGCCGTAATGAGATGGCTGCTGTCAAGAACCTGGTGTGTGACCCGGTCGGCGGAGAGGACCCCGACCGCCGGTGGTGTTAGGCGCGGCCTCCATGGCCTGCGCGGTTGATCGTGATGGTTGTGGTGTGCATCATCGACCCACCCCCTTTCTCAACGACCGGGCCATACATCGTGGAGATGCGCCCGGGGTTGCTGCCGGCAGAAACCCGGCGTCGTTTTGGTCACCTGTGATGCCGCGTGCGATGCGGCATGGCCGCGCGTCCCAGTTCTCCGGACGGCGGACGGATTCCAGCATACAGGAAAGTTCGGCAATTTGGAATAGTCATAAGCGGACACGCGCGGGCGAGACCTTCCGGGTAGCAAGACCCCTTCGCGCAGGGCTCTTCGGCTTCGCCACGGAATGACGGACGTTCCTGGCGTTGGATCCTGTCCCGTTTTTGCGCGGTGGGCGATACTGGGAGCAGAGCCACAAACGAACCAGCCACAGGGAGTGCGCCATGACCGACCAGCACGAGGCATCCAGCCCGGCCCGGGACGACGCGGGAACGACAACGTGGTATCCAACCGATTCCTATATCGCACGGAGCCGCCTGCGGCGGTTTTGCGAGCGCACCGGGAACGCGTCGGTGCGGGAGCTTCGCGACTGGGCGGCGGCGGATATCGACCGGTACTGGCGTGAAGCGGTGCGCGACCTTGGGCTGGAATGGAGCCGCCCCTCGTCCGCCGCGGTCGACCTGTCGCAGGGCGCGCCATGGCCGCGGTGGTTCCCGGACGGCAGGTTCAACTACGTCGCCAACGCGATCGACCGCTATACCGGCGCGGATGCCGAGCGCATCGCGATCCGGTGGGAGGGCGACGATGGCGCGACCCGGACGCTGTCCTACGGGGAACTCCGGGGCGAGGTCAACCGGTTTGCGAATGCCTTGGCCGGGCTCGGCATTGGCAAAGGCGACCGGGTCGGTATTTTCCTGCCGATGGTGCCGGAAGCGGCCATCGCGACGCTCGCCTGCGGCAAGCTCGGCGCGATCTTCACTCCCCTCTTCTCCGGATATGGCGAGGACGCCGTCGCGGCCCGACTGCGCGATTGCGAGGCGAGCGTGCTGATCACGGCGGATGCCTTCCCCCGGCGGGGGACGCTCGTGCCGATGAAGGCCACGGCCGATGCGGCGCTGCGGAACGCGCCATCGGTGACGACCTGTATCGTGCTGCGGCGCACCGGCGCGGATGTCGACTGGCAACCGGAGCGGGATCACTGGTGGCATGACGTGGTCGAGGGACAGCCGGATACGTTCGACATTGTTGATACGAGCGCCGACGATCCGTACATGATCATCTACACCTCCGGCACCACCGGGAAACCGAAAGGGACGGTGCATATCCACGCCGGGTTCCCGATCAAGGCGGCGCACGATCTCGCCTACTGCTTCGACCTGCAGGCGGACGACACGTTGTTCTGGTTCTCCGATCTCGGGTGGATGATGGGGCCGTGGGTGATCTCGGGCGGGCTGATGCTGAACGCGACGCTGCTGCTGTTCGAGGGGACGCCGGACTACCCGGAGCCGGACCGGCTGTGGGACCTCGTCGAGCGGCATGGCGTCACCGTGCTGGGTGTCGCGCCGACGGCGATCCGGTCGCTGCAGGCGCGTGGTGACGAGTGGGTGGCGCGGCACGATCTCTCCTCCCTGCGGGTGCTCGGCTCGACCGGCGAGACGTGGAACCCGGACGCGTGGGAGTGGTTCTTCGAGACGATTGGCAAACGGGAGCGGCCGATCATCAACTACTCGGGCGGGACGGAGATCGGCGGGGGCATCCTCGGGTCGTTCACGATCGAGCCGATCCGCTCCTGTGGCTTCGCCGGGCCAGTACCGGGGATGGATGCAGATGTCGTTGATCAGGACGGCACCCCGGTCCGGGGTAGCGTCGGCGAGCTGGTGATCCGGCAGCCGTGGGTCGGGATGACCAACGGGTTCTGGCGGGATCCGGAGCGCTACCTCGGCGCCTACTGGTCGCGGTATCCCGGCATCTGGAGACATGGCGACTGGACGGAGGTGGACGAAGACGGCCACTGGTTCATCCGGGGCCGCTCGGATGACGTGCTGAAGGTCTCCGGGAAGCGGATTGGTCCGGCCGAGGTGGAATCGGCGGCCATGACGCACCCGGCGGTGCAGGAGTCGGCAGCGATCGGGGTGCCGCATGACGTCAAGGGCGAGACCCTGCATGTCTTCGTCGTCCTCGCGCCCGGGCATGACGCATCGCCGGAGGTGCTGGAGGATATCCGGCTGGCGGTGGGGCGGCGATTGGGCGGATCGCTGCGTCCGGAGCGGGTGCATGCGGTGCGCGAGCTGCCGAAAACGCGCAACGGGAAGATCATGCGGCGCGTGATCCGGGGTGCGTATCTCGGCCAGGCGACGCCGGAGACGACCGCGCTGGAAAACCCCGGGATCGTCGACGAGATCGCGATGGCCGGTGGGTCGGGGGCGTAAACCTACGGCTGGAAGATCCGCAGATAGGCCTCGTAGATGACCTTCGTGGCCGGAGCGGCATAGGAGACGCCCTCGCCCATGTTCTCGATCAGGACGACGGAGGCGATGGTCGCCTCGCTTTCGGCCGGATACGGCCCGTAGGCGGCGAACCACGAGTGTGGCTCCTCGACGAAATCGAGCTGCGCGGTGCCGGTCTTGCCGGAGATCGAGAACGGGAAATCGCCGAACACCCGCGTCGAGCCGTAGCCGTTTGGATCGCTCGTCTGGTCACGCAGCATCGATTGCAGTTCGGTGATCTGCGCCTCGTCGAGCGGCAGCGTCCCGTTCTCGACACGCTCGCCGATTTGCTCCGGCTCCTCGCCTTC
>CAZVAA010000021.1:0-2197 GCA_964624125.1 uncultured Sphaerobacteraceae bacterium
GTTCTTCTATCGCCACCTGGAGCCGCTGATCGAGGACGGCTACCTCTACATCGCGCAGCCGCCGCTCTACAAGCTCCGCGTCGGCAAGAAGGAGCAGTGGGTCTTCAACGACGCCGAGCTCGACAAGCTCGTCGGCGAGCATGAGGCCAAGGGCGACAAGATCGACGTCCAGCGCTACAAGGGTCTCGGCGAGATGAACCCGGAGCAGCTCTGGGAGACGACGATGGATCCGGAAAATCGCACCCTGATGCAGGTGACGATCGACGACGGGGTTCTCGCCGACGAGACGTTCGACATGCTGATGGGCGCCGCGGTCCCGCCGCGCAAGAAGTTCATCCAGTCGCATGCGCAAGAGGTTCAGAACCTCGACGTGTAATCCGGCTGATCGACCGGCACAACGAGGCGCCCGCCTGACGACGGGCGCCTCTTGCGAGGAACACCATGCACATCGCGATCGACGCCATGGGAGGAGATCACGGACCGGCCGTGGTCGTGCCGGGAGCACTCGCCGGCGCCCGACAGCACAACGTCTCGCTTTACCTCGTTGGCCGAAAGGCCGAGATCGATGCCGAGCTCGCCAGGCACGACGCCAGCGGAATCGAAGTCGAGGTCGTCGATGCGACCGAGGTCATCGAGATGAATGACCACCCTGCCCAGTCCGTCCGCCGCAAGACGGACAGCTCCATCAATGTGGCGCTCCGCCTCGTGAAAGAGGGCAAGGCGTCAGCGATGATGTCTGCCGGGAATAGTGGAGCGGTCATGGCGTCATCGTTGATGACGCTCGGGCGTATCCCCGGTATCGATCGTCCGGCGATCATCTCGGGGATCCCAAACGCCAAGGGGAGCTTCTCGTTCATCGTTGACCTTGGCGCTGTTACCGACCCCAAGCCGATCAACATGGTGCAGTTTGCCGTCATGGGGCAAATCTATGCCCGCTCGGTGATGGATATCCCGAATCCGACGATCGGACTGGTGAGCAATGGCGAGGAAGCCAGCAAGGGCAATGCACTGATCCAGAAGGCGTATCCCCTGCTGAATGCGACCGCCGGGCTCAACTTCGTGGGAAACGTCGAGGGCAAGGATATCCCGGCCGGCACGGTGGACGTCTACGTCATGGATGGCTTCACCGGGAACGTGGTGCTCAAGACGATCGAGGGCGTCGCGTCGATGCTGATCCAGGTCATCCGCGAGGAGATCACCAACACCCTGGTCCGTAAAATGGCGGCGCTGGTCCTGAGGCCAGCGTTCCGCAACATCGCGAAGAAGCTGGATTACGCCGTCATCGGTGGCGCTCCCCTGCTCGGCGTCGACGGCGCCGTTATCATCTCGCATGGTCGCTCCAGCGAGCTGGCGATCGAGAATGCGGTTGGCGTGTGCAAGCGTGCAGCGGAGCAAGATCTCGCGGGCGAGATTCACCGCCACGTCGAGGCCACACATGAGGCGGTAAGCGAAGCACACGACGACGCGTAGGCATAACTCTTCGCCCCGGACGCAACCGCCCCGGACCAATTCCTTGGTCCGGGGCGTTCTTGTTGCAAATGGTTGCAGCCGGGCGGCTACTCCACCGCGCGCTTCAGCTGCGTGCCGGGGCGGAAGACCGGGCTCTTGCGAGCGCGGATGGTCATCTCTTCACCCGTCTGCGGGTTACGACCCTGGCGCGCCGCCCGCTCAACGACCTTGAAGGAACCGAATCCGCTCACAGTGACCTCGTCACCGTTGGAGAGGGCTTCCTGGATTGCGTTGAACACGGCGTTGACCGCCTTGGTGCTCGAGGACTCGCTGGTCTCGGTCGCCTCGGCAACAGCACGCACCAGATCTTGCTTACGCATTTCGCTATCTCCTCTACTTGGCAATTCCCCCGGCCGTTCCAGAGAAATCGTCTATAGATGCGTGGACTTTCGTCCATAATCGTCATCGACGCTGCGCTAGAATACTCTACCAGTACCCATTCGTGCCAAAAATGGCCGCAAAATCAGCCCTTTTGGGCCCGATTCGCCACACGCCGTTGACGTGATGCCTCAAATAGTAGCAATGATCCTGCCACCCCCGCATTGAGGCTCTCGATTCCACCATCAAGTGGAATCCGTACACCGGTCGTGGATCGATCCCAGGCCTCTCCAGTGGGGCCAAACGCCTCTCCCCCGACGACGATCACGGAGGGACCAGTCCAGTCCACCAGATCGTAGTCCTGCTCGCC
>CAZVAA010000021.1:2297-12968 GCA_964624125.1 uncultured Sphaerobacteraceae bacterium
GGGACGGGAATCTCCGGCTCATCGAGCATCGGCACGATAGCGAGGATCCCCTGTGGATGCTGGAGATCGGTCAGGCTGTCGAACAGCTTGCGCTCCACGACGCGTGGGATGACGTCTCCGGGCAACGTCGGCAGGCGGTCTTGAGGGTAGTCTGCGCGTACATAGACCGCTCGAGGAGCCATTCCGGCAAGCAGAACATCCTCGACGGCCCGGAGCCCTTCAACGATAAACGCGCGCTCCTGCTGCCGGGTTTTCCGGCGCTGGAGCGCGCGTATCATCTTAATTCCCGGGTTGGATGGACTCTCGATGAGATGACCGGTCTGGTACGTCATCCAGAGCGATCCGGACCTACGCCTGTGCCGGGACGGCGCCCTTGGCGACTTCCACAATGGCGGCGAAGCCCGCTTCGTCGCGGACGGCGAGGTCGGCGAGGATCTTGCGATCGACCTGGACACCGGCGACGGTGAGGCCATGGATCAGCTGGTTGTACGGCAGGCCGTTCAGGCGGCTGGCCGCGTTGATGCGCTGGATCCACAGGCGGCGCATGTCACGCTTGCGGTTGCGGCGATCGCGGTACGCGTACTGAAGCGACCGCATGAGGGATTCATGCGCACGCTTGTACAGGCGGTTCCGGGTGCCCCGGTGCCCCTTGACTGCCTTCAGCACCTCGCGATGACGACGGTGTGCCGCTACACCTCTCTTGACTCGAGCCATGATCTGCTTACCTCTTACTGCGCGTCCTGCGCGGACTACTTAATGCCGTTTGGAATGAGGCGCTTCACGCGCTTCACGTTGGAATCATCCATTACCAGCATGCGATCAAACTGGCGCTTCACACGCGGCGACTTCTTGCGGCGGTTGTGGCTCTTCATGCCCTTGGCGTGCATGATCTTGCCAGTAGCCGTCACCTTGAAGCGACGCTTGGCGCCCTTATGGGTCTTAAGCTTGCCTGCCTTGCTCACGAATTTCCTTCTTTCTCGGCCGACTCGCCCTTCTGGCGAGCCGGTGCCATATGCATCGTCATGGTTCGGCCTTCCATGCGTGCGGTCTGCTCGACGACTCCATGGTCTTGCAGTTGTTCAGCCAGTCGGTCGAGAAGATCCTTGCCCAACTCGGGGTGCGTGATCGACCGTCCGCGGAAGAGGACCGTCAGCTTCACCTTGTTTCCTGCATCCAGGAACTTCGCTGCCTGGCGGCCCTTGGTCTCGAGATCATGCCCGCCAATCTTGGGCTCGATCCGGACTTCCTTGAGCTTCGTAACCTGCTGATGGCGCCGGGAGTCGCGCTCTTTTCGGCTCTGTTCGTACCGAAACTTTCCATAGTCCATCAAGCGACAAACGGGCGGCGACGCGTTCGGGGCAACCTCGACAAGGTCGAGCCCCTTCTCGCGGGCCATCTCCAACGCTTCGCGCGTGGGGATGATACCGATCTGACGACCTTCATCGTCGATCAGCCGCACTTCACGGATACGAATCCGCTCGTTGACGCGTGTTTGTGCTGGTCTGGAAATAGTAGTCCTCCCTGATATCAATTCGATGTGCGCGGGGCATAAAAAAGCGGTCGGCTGACATGCCAGACGCAATGCCACCGGCAACACCCATCAAGTATACATCGAAACACCGTGTCAAATCAACGATTCGGGACGGTTCGACGCCTCCTGGCGCACTCGATCCAGCGTTTTCCGTGCCAGCGTTTCGTCGACCGCCAACTGCTCCTGCAACGCTGCCAGGCTTGGGAAGTCGGCATCATTCCGCAGGTGCGCCACGAAGGATGTCACCAACTCCTGCCCGTAAAGATCTCCGTTGTAATCAAACAGGTGAGTCTCAATCATCCTGGCGCCGGTGTTCGCGGCCGGCCGGGTGCCGATATAGGTCATCGCGTCGCGGGTCAACCCGAGCGCCGGTATCGTCGCGGTACTGGCATAAATACCATCTTTCAATTGGACCATATCTCGAGGCGGCTCGACGTTGGCGGTCGGAAAGCCGATCTCGCGGCCAAGCTGCGAGCCCTGCACCACCTCACCGGTGACTTCAAACCGGTGTCCCAGCAGCGCGGCGGCGTTTTCCGCGTCCCCCTCCTCAACCAGGCGACGGATCGCAGAACTGCTGATCTCATTGCCCCCGAAGTCGATTCGCGGGACCGCGTGCACGCTCGTGCCGTGGGCCTCGGTGATCTCGGCGAGTCGTTCCGGCGTTCCCGCCCTCCGATGCCCGAGTGCGAAATCTTCCCCGATCCAGAGGTCGAGGACCGGTCCAATCGCCATGACTTCAGCCATGAAGTCCTCGGCGGTCACCTGCGACATCGCATGAGTGAATGGCAATTCAAGCACCAGGTCGGCACCGTAGTGATAGAGCAACTCTCGACGACGCGCCGCCGTGATGATTCGGCCGGCGAATGCATCGGGCCGGAACAGCTGGATGGGAAGTGGCTCGAAGGTGATCGCAACCACCCTGGCTCCAGCGTGATCCGCCGACCGGCGCGCAAGGCCAAGCAAGTGCTGGTGCCCACGGTGGACCCCATCGAACGCCCCGATGGTGACCACCGACGGCGCTGCGGTGGCCTGATGCATTCGCCCGAACACGTCCTCGTTCACGTCGCTCACTCTTCCGTCACAACCTTTGCTGGTCGTATAACGCCAGCATCTTTGTCTCCAAACCCGAGTCCGAGCCAATTTCCGCGCGCGTCATATACTCGCGCCCGCTCGACGGAACCATCGAGATCGATCGGCTTGCCCTGCTTCCACGCCGTCGCGTGCTCGTCGTCGAGTACGAGCGCCGGCCATTCCTGCAAGACTGTATCCGGATGGTACGCGATCGACTCCCACGGCTCGACCTCCATCAGGGATTCGAGCTCGTCTATGGTGACCGCATCGGCGATTGAGAACGGACCGGTCGACACGCGAACAAGGTTCGACATATACGCACCCGTGCCGACTCGCTCGCCGATATCACGCGCCAGGGACCGAATATAGGTCCCCTTCGAGCAGTGGACGTAGATGCACGCGGTAGCCGACTCCGGGTCCCATCCTTCGAGACGGATTTCATGGATCGTGATGGGCCGGGCAACGACCTCGATTGTCTCACCGCGCCGGGCGCGCTCGTACAATCGCTCGCCATCCACTCGAATTGCCGAGTGCATCGGCGGCACCTGAGATTTCGCCCCTTCAAAGTAACGGAGCGCCTCGCGAATGTCCTCTTCCGTCAACGAGGAAGCGTCTTGGACAGATGTCACCGTGCCGTCGATGTCTGCTGAATCCGTCATTACCCCGAAGGTCACGTCGGCGACATAGGCTTTGGACGCATCCGAGAGGTACTCAACGGTCCTCGTCGCCAAACCGACGGCAACCGGCAAGACACCCACCGCCGCGGGATCGAGCGTCCCGGCATGCCCGACGCGCCGCTCGCCGGTCAGTCGGCGTACTTTCCCAACCACATCGTGGCTGGTCCAGCCGGCGGGTTTATCGATGATCAGGTATCCGTGGTACAGGCCTCGGGTCTTGCGTTTCGCCATTGTCCCGTTACGTACCGTCAGCTTTCAGCCGGTTCGGCGATGAGTTCGGCAACTCGCTGCAGGAACCGCTGTTTCTCCTCTTCGCCGCCCTCGATCTGGACGCCCGCCGCGCGAGGATGGCCACCACCGCCAAACTCCGCCGCGATTGCCGCAACGTCGACGTCAACCGGGACGCTGCGCATGCTCACCCGCCACCCTTGTTCATTGGCGTAGAGGATCGCCGCCGCGCGTGACCCCTCGGTGCCGGCCAGGAAATTGACCATACCTTCCGCCTCGCTCGGTTGGGCGCCGCATTCCGCGAACGTCTCCTCGCTGAGCTCTGTCCAGATCAGGCTTCCAGTCCAGTCCACCTGCTCGAGCGCACGCTGCCACAGGCAAATGGACGACTTTGGCTTAAGCCGGAAGAGCGCATCGACGATCGGGACCGGGTTGGCCCCGGCGTCGACGAGATCCGCAGCCGTCCGCATCGTGCGCGATGTTGTCGATTCCGTGCGAAGACCGAGGGTGTCGCCATAGATGCCCGCGAGCAGGCACTGTGCGATCTCCCTGGTCATGACCGTTCCCCAAACGGCGAGGATATCCGCGATGATCTCCGTCGCGGAGGCGGCTGTCGGCTCGACGATGTTGACGATCCCGAACTGGTCGTTGGTGATGTGGTGATCGATATTCACGATCGGGATCCGGCCGTCAACCCTGGTGGGGTCGTCCCGGTAAAATCGTCCGAGCCGCGTCCGGTCCGAGCAGTCCGCCATCAGCAGCATGTCATAGGCTGGAAGCTCTTCGGAGCCGTACAGCAAGACTTCGCTCGCCCCGGGGAGAAACTCCAGGGATCTCGGTAATTGGCCATCGCTGATCATGGGAACGGCATTGATCTCGTGCTGCCGCAGTGCATGTGTCAGCGCGAGAACCGACGAAAGCGAATCCGCGTCAACGTTCTGGTGCGTTGGCAACAGGACACACGACGCCGCCTTCAACTGGCTCAATGCCTCCTTGGCGGCGTCGGTATCGAGCTTCCAGCCCTTCTTCATCAAGAATCCCCGGAATCGGCCGAATCGTCGTCGTTGATCACCGCATGCGCACGGCGGAATGCCTCGTCTCGCTCACGAACCTCGCGCAATGTCTCGGAGATCTGCTGGGCGTACTCCATCGACCGGTCGTCGCGAAACTCCAGCACCGGAATTTGCCGCATACGAAGTCGTGGCTTGAGATGGTGCCGGATGAACATGGACGCCGACGAGAGCGCCTCGAGCGTCCCGGCTCGTTCTTCATCCGAGCCAAGCACGCTGATATAGACGCGGGCCGTCCGCAAGTCAGATGGGACGTCCACGCGCGTTATGCTGAAGAACCCGATGCGTGGGTCCTTCACTTCCTTGCGGATGATATCGTCGAGCTCTTCCTTGAGGAGCTCGGCAACTTGTCGTGTCCGTCGTGTCACGCTTGTTCTCGCTCTCATATGTCATGGCCGGGAGATGGTGTGCTGCACCATCTCCCGGCTCACGCACAAGGACCGACGCTCGCCGGCCAGGTCTTTGACCTAGCTGCGGGCGACTTCTTCGCGATGGAGGAACTCGATCTGGTCACCGACCTGGAGATCGTTGTACCCGTCGAGGCCAAGACCGCATTCGTAGCCGGCCGAAACCTCGCGCACGTCGTCCTTGAAGCGCTTGAGCGACGAGATGCCGCCCTCGAACATGACCGTCCCGCTCCGGAGCACGCGCGCCCGGGAGTTGCGGGTGACCTTGCCGTCGAGGACGTAGAGTCCCGCGACCACCTCGTTGTTCGGGAGCTTGAAGGTCTCGCGAACCTCGGCATAGCCGTCGGTCACATCCTCGTACACCGGCGCCAGGAGGCCGGTCATCGCCTTCTTCACTTCATCGAGCAGCTCATAGATGATCGTGTAGTACCGAACATCCACGCCCGCCGCGTCAGCAGCGCGCTTGGCCGCCGCATCCGGCCGGACGTTGAATCCGAGCACGATGCTGCCCGTCGTCGCGGCGAGGTTGATGTCCGACTCGGACACCGCGCCCGTCGCGGCAAGCTGGATCGAGAGCGTCACGCCCTCATCCATTTCTTCGTTCATCTTCAGCAGCGAATTCTGGATCGCGCCAAGCGACCCCTGGACGTCCGCCTTGATGATCACACGAAGCTCAGCCGTCTTGCCTTCCTGGACCTGGTCATACAGCTCCGTCAGGCGAAGCGGCCGGTTCTCGTTCAGGTTTTCCATGCGACGCTGGGCGGCCCGCTGCTCGGCGAGCTGACGGCCAGACTTCTCATCCTCGAACGTGAGGAAGGTGTCGCCGGCCTCGGGGACTTCGAGCAGGCCCATGACCTCAACCGGCGTGCTGGGCCCGGCCCGGCGAATCCGCTTCCCACGGTCATCGAACATCGCCTTGACGCGGCCCCAGGTGGTGCCGGCCACGACAACGTCGCGCATGTTCAGCGTGCCAGACTGGACCAGCAGCGTCGCGACCGGTCCACGGCCGCTGTCGATCTTCGCCTCGATGACGGCGCCCTGCGCCGCCTTGAGGGGATTGGCCTTCAGCTCATTGACGTCCGCGACGAGCAGCAGGACCTCGATCAGGTCATCGATGCCCATCTGCTCCTTCGCGGAGACTTCCACGAACGGGACCTCCCCGCCCCACTCTTCCGGAAGGACTTCGAGCTCGGCGAGTTGCTGCTTGATGAGGTCAGGATTCGCCGTGGGCAGGTCGACCTTGTTGATCGCGACGATCATCGGCACCTGCGCCGACTTGATGTGGGCGATCGCCTCGCGGGTCGTCGGCATCACGCCGTCGTCCGCCGCAACCACCAGCACGGCGATATCAGTGACCTGCGCACCGCGGGCACGCATGGCGGTAAACGCCTCGTGGCCCGGCGTGTCGAGGAAGGTCAGCTTCCGGCCCTGGCTTTCGATCTGGTACGCGCCGATGTGCTGGGTGATTCCACCAGCCTCGCCGTCGGCGACCTTGGCGGAACGGATCGCGTCCAGCAATTTGGTCTTGCCGTGGTCGACGTGCCCCATGATCGTGATGACCGGCGGGCGCTGGACCGCATCCGGGTCCGTGTCGCCTTCCTTCTGCCGGCTCTCGAAGTCAGCAACCGCCGACTTCACTTCAGAATCGGCCTCGTTGGTTTCCCAACCGAGCTCCGTCGCAACCTGGGCAGCGGTCTCGTAATCGACCTGCTGGTTCAGGTTCGCCATGATCCCGAGCTTCATCAACTCACGGATCACGTCGATGCCAGAGGTCTCAAGACGCTCGGCAAGGTCTGAAACGGAGAGTACAGATGGGAGGGTAATGGGCTCGCGGACAGCTGGTGCCGTGCGCTTCACCGCAACCGTGCGAGCACCGCCACCGCCACCTCTGCGTCCCCCACGTTTGTTTCCGCCTCCGCGGCGGGATCCGCGTCCTACTGTGTCGGTCATAGTGCTTGCTCCTTCGAATCCTCCGCCGCGTCAGCCGAAGCAGACGTCAGCGTCGCGCTGGCGGCGAATTCCTTCAGTTTCTGCAAAGATTCCTCGCTGGGGGTCGTCTTAAGGGCGCGAGCCAGGATGGGCGTGGATATCCCCCGATCCCAGCAATCCTGCTTGTCGCAGAGATACGCCCCGCGACCGTTCATACGGCCGCCAGGATCGACCTCGATGTGCCCGTCACCAGTCCGCACAATACGCGTCAGGCTGCGCTTGGCGCCGGTTTCCCGGCACACCACGCATGTGCGCTGTGGGACGTGTTTGGGCCGTGGCCCGGACCGCTTGCCGGATGCCCGACCAGCTTTTCCTGTGAGAGGCTTCGTCATGGAGCCTCCTTTCAGGATCCGAGCTCACCAGCCGGCGAAAGGTTGCTGTAGTCGGTCTCGTCCGTCTCGTCGAGTGGCAGACGATCGCCAGACGCCTGGTCGAACCGGGCGCGAAGCTCGCGCTCGTAGTAAATCTCTACCACGCCATCCTGGACATCGACATCCACCTGGCGGCGAACCAGGTCTTCCGACAACGGGCCGTACTCCTGGTCGTTGATGGCGACCATACCGTCGGCCTGCACGGCGCGCGGCTGTCGACCCTGCCAGCTGAACGTCGCGAAGCTGTCCTCCGCGTCGGCCGCCTGGCGGAAGAAGTCGTCGCCTGCCTGGAGCAGCGACTCCGGGCCC
Organism: uncultured Sphaerobacteraceae bacterium; assembly: GCA_964624125.1. GTDB lineage: Bacteria > Chloroflexota > Chloroflexia > Thermomicrobiales > UBA6265 > UBA6265. The sequence goes on from CAZVAA010000021.1 coordinate 9,951, forward strand.
TTGATGTCGATCCGCCAACCGGTGAGCTTGTAGGCGAGCCGGGCGTTCTGGCCTTCCTTGCCGATCGCCAGCGACATCTGGTCGCTCGGGACGATCACGGTTGCGACCTTCTGCTCGTCGGACTCGTCAAGCGAAACGTTCGTCGGCTTCGCCGGGCTGAGCGCGTTCGAGATGAACGTCGCGACATCCGACGACCACTCGATCACGTCGATCTTTTCGCCATAGAGCTCGTTGACAATGTTCTGGATCCGCACGCCGCGAACACCCACGCAGGAGCCGACGGGGTCAACTTTCTCCTGCCGGGCGGCAACAGCGACCTTGGACCGCAGGCCAGGCTCGCGGGCGATCTCCATCAGTTCAACCGCGCCGCTCTGGATCTCGGGCACTTCCTGCTCGAAGAGGCGACGAATGAGCCGCGCATCTGAACGGGAGACGATCAACTGCGGACCTCGCGCATGCGAGTTCACTTCCGTCAGCAGGACCTTCAGGCGCTGGTTCGGGCGGTACCGCTCAGTCGGGACCTGTTCCCGGGCCGGCATCACCGCTTCAGCCTTGCCAAGCTCGATGATCACCGCACGGCTATCCGCCCGCTGGACGATGCCGCTGAGGACTTCGCCTTCCTTGTCCTGGAATTCCTTGTATACCGTCTCTCGCTCGAAATCGCGGATACGGGTATGGACGACCTGCTTCACCGTCTGCGCGGCGATACGGCCGAAGTTCTCCGGTGTGCGAACGATGCGGATCTCGTCACCGAGGACTGCGACGGGAGAGTACTCCTTCGCGTCCTCCAGGCTGATTTCGAGATCGGGGTCGCTGACCTCCTCGACCACCTGCTTGACCACGACCACCTGCATTTCACCGGTGTTCTGGTCAAGCTCGACGCGCACATCCTCTTCGGAGTTGGCGTTCTTCTTGTAAACCGAGGTCAGTGCTTGCTGGACAGAGCTCAACACAGCATCGCGAGGAATACCGCGCTCAGCCGCAATCTGGGCGATCGCGGTGTAGAGATCACTCTTCATCGCGCACCTCCTGTACGAATGCATCGAATCCTAAAAAAGGGAACGGCGTGGGACGGCTGGGGTACAATCCGCCGAACAACAAGAAACGCGGGCGTGGGCCCACGTTTGATCCCACAGAGTTCGGTTACACCGCACACTATACCATTAATGGCACCCGGAGGCAATTAACGGGCAGCGTGCGCGGGGTGTTGCCGTGCTATAAATAAGCGGTTAAGCGCGGCCGGCTATCTGACGGAAGCTGAGTGCGCGCAGGACCCAGTTGACCATCGATACCCCGGCACCCGCCAGCGGGTACACATCATCCCCACCCTGACACGTCGAGAAAGGGCTCATGACCGATCCTGGACTGAATCATCGCCTCCGGCAGCGCTCTCGCCGGGCCGGCATCATGATCGGCATCTCCATGCTGTTCACCATCGCTATCTGTGTCGGCAGCTTCTCGATGATCTACGCGGGGCTCGATGACGTCGTTGGTGATTTCGTCTCCCGTGCGGATGCTGACGACACGCCGACCGCCGTCCCGACCGAAGTCGCCGAGGCAGCGCCAACCGAGGAGCCGGCCGAGGAATCCGCCCCCGAGCCAACCGCAGAGCCGACGGCGGAACCAACCGCTGCCCCGGAGGACACCGAAGAAGAAGCCGAGCCGACCGAGGAACCCGAAGACGAAAGCGGGTTCCAGCCGGATTACCAGATCGACAGTACCGGCTCGGTGAACTTCCGGACAGGTCCGGGGACACAATACGAGATCCTGTATTCCCTCCCGCTTGAAGAGCCACTTGAGTATCTCGGAGAATCGGCACCAACCGAAAACCCGGATGCCGACGGCCTTGGCGAGGGCCAGGTCTGGATGCAGTTCGAAACCGAAAGCGGTGATGAGGGCTGGGTACGCGAGATCGACGTTACCGAATACGTCCCGTAGCGATCTCGCCGGGCCCTTTCAGCCGGAAACCAGGAGCAAAGCATGCAAAACGTGACCATTATCGGGCTCGGGCTGATCGGTGGCTCAATCGGACTCGGGCTGAAGCGCTGGTCGGCACAGCACGACAATGCACTGCGCATTACCGGCTATGACGCCGACATGGACAAGCAGTCGCTCGCCAAGAGCAAGAAGGCGGTCGACGAAACGACCTGGTCGCTCGGTGATGCGATCCGCGACGCCGACATCGTCATCGTCGCGACGCCCGTTGGCGCGATGGAAGAGCTCTTCACGGATATCGGACCGAACCTGAAGGACGGCGCCATCGTCACCGATACCGGCTCGACGAAGGTCAACGTCCTCGAGTGGGCATCGCAAGCGTTCCCCGAGACGGTCTCGTTCGTCGGGGGCCATCCAATGGCCGGAAAATCCGAGAGCCTCGAAGCAGCGGATGCAGATCTGTTCAAGGGCGCGACGTGGGTCGTCTGCCCCAGCCCGCGCGCGGACGAGGCGGCGATCAAGAACGTGCTCGGACTGATCGCGGCAGTCGATGCAGAGGCCTTTTTCGTCGACCCGGCGGAGCACGACAGCTACGTCGCAGGCATCAGCCACTTGCCGATGGTGGTCGCCGCATCGCTGGTCCAGTCGGTCACGACGGACAAAACGTGGCGAGACATGTCGTCGCTTGCGTCGACTGGCTTCCGCGATACCACACGTCTCGCGCTCGGAAGCCCGGATATGCATCGTGATATCGCCGTGACGAACCGGGAGTCGATCTCCCGCTGGATCGGCGAGATGATCAACGAGCTGGACCGGTTCCGAACGATGCTTGCCGAGGAAGATGACGAATCGCTGCGCAAGCAGGTCCACGAGTATTTCGTTGACGCGCAGGACAAGCGAGCGCGAGCGGAAGTTTCCCCGAACCGTGCCGCCGAACAGAATCCGGAAGGCGCTGGCGAGCTGAAGAGCGAAACGATGAAGCAGTCCGTCAGTCGTATGTTCCTCGGAGGACTTGGCCGGCGAGACCGGGACAAGCGTCGCTAGATCCGCACAGAATCGACAGGAACGCGAACGGGTCGGCAG
>CAZVAA010000021.1:13068-24208 GCA_964624125.1 uncultured Sphaerobacteraceae bacterium
CGGCCCATTCCTCGTCGTATCGACGCGCCTGGGCGATCAGGTCCGAAACGCTTTCGGCGCCACGGGATATCGCAGCCGCGAGCACCTTGAGCCCGTGCGGCGGTGCGACGAAGCTGACGGTTCCCTTGTGATCAATGGCGTTGCAGCGAAATTGCTGCCTGTCTGTTGCTGTTGTTCCCAGTTCCATTCTTCCTGACTTCCGTTACTCGTATCGCCCGGAGGGCATGTACAAGTAGGGTAACATTGAAGAAACCGACATCGACCCGCACCGCATACCGGACACGCAAGCGTACGACCATGCCAGCAACCACTGACCCACCCGAAAACCAGGGCGACGGCCGCACCAGATCCCGACTCGAATCCGAGATCGAGGAGATCCTCGAACGTGCCGAGCGAGAACACCCGATGCCTCCCCCGCTATCATTGGACGACGCGCGTAAGGAACGCCAGAAGCGCGAGCGCATGGGACAACGTCGAGATCAACTCCGTGCGGTCGGGCAAACCGCCCACCACATGGTGACCGCCGCTCCGATCGTGGTCTCGTTCATGTTCGCGATCATCGCCATGATGGTGAGCGATTTCTCACCGTTCCTGGCTCGCACCGCCGTTTCAGCTGCGGTTATCGCCTACTTCTTCCCTATCGCCGACTACTACCGGTCGCGAAACAGCGGCGGAGGCCCGTCTTCGCGGATGTGGCGTGGTCGCGACATGGGGCCACCGCCAACCGAGCCAACGCCATTCGAGCAACTTCGCGACTGGTTCCGCAATCGACGCAACATGCCGTAGACTGCACAGGGAACGGGATCGGCGACGTGTCGCCGGTCCCTTGAGTTGCCCGGAGAATGACCCAGCCAAGGAGCTCGCATGCCCCAGGTCCTGTCGGACATCGTCGACATCTATGTATTTCGCCGTCTCAATGCGCGGGTGCAGTTTCTCCTCTTGCAACGGCGGGCAGACGTGACGATGCCGCACACCTGGCAGGGATTCCATTCCCAGGTTCGGGTCGGCGACACTACGATCCAGACGATCATCGATACCGTGAAAAACCTCTCGGGACTCAACGTCAGCGCGGTGTATTCCGCCGACTACGTCAACCAGTTCTACGACGAAGGACGCGATGCGCTCATCCTCGCGCCGGTCTTTGCCGTGAACGTCAGCCCGCAGGCGCCGATCGACCTGGCTGACGACTATCGCGATGCCGCGTGGTTCGACCGCGACGATGCCACCGCCCGCCTCCCCTTCTCCGGCCAGCGCTGGGCGGTACGGCACATCGACGAGATCATGAGCCTCGGCGACGCGGAGACCGGAATCTACCAGATCGACATGGAGACCTTGCAGCCGCCCCAGCGTGAGCCGGATGACGTTGATGACATCGACGACGATGACTCAATCGAACCCTATCCACCCCGAAATGAGAAGGCCAACGAAGACATTGACCCGGTTGAAAGCCTCGACGACGTGGAACCGGAAGGCGGGGAAGCGTTCGACCAATCCCCTGACGAGGTAGACGACCAGAACGACGACGAACTTCCCGAAAGCGACGACCCAGACCGCGCCCCATAGGTATCCGAAAGGGCCGATATCGCGGTATACTAGAACACTTGATCGCACCACTTCAGACCGGAGGCATCATGCCCGACTTCCGTATTGTTTCTGACCTCCGCCCCACTGGCGACCAGCCCAAAGCCATTGCCGAATTGACCGAAGGCATCAACGAGGGTGAGCGGTACCAGACCCTGCTTGGCGTCACGGGGTCCGGCAAGACCTTCACCATGGCCAACGTGATCCAGGAGATCAACCGCCCGACGCTGGTCCTTGCCCACAACAAGACGCTGGCAGCGCAGCTCTACTCGGAGTTCACCGAATTCTTCCCGAACAACGCCGTCGAGTACTTCGTCTCCTACTACGACTACTATCAGCCGGAAGCGTATGTCGCGCGGACCGATACCTTCATTGAGAAGGACGCGGACATCAATGAAGAGATCGACAAGCTCCGGCACGCCGCGACGCGTTCTCTCCTCACGCGCCGGGACACGCTGATCGTCGCCTCCGTCTCCTGTATCTTCGGCCTCGGAACGCCGGAGGAGTACCAGAAGACGATGATCCATCTCATGCGTGGACAGCAAATCCGCCGCGATATGGTGCTGCGCAGGCTGGTCGACATCCAGTACGACCGGAACGACATGACGCTGACGCGCGGAACGTTCCGCGTGCGCGGAGATACGCTTGAGATCTTCCCGGCCTACGAAGAGATCGCGATCCGCGTCGAGTTCTTTGGTGACGAGATCGAGCGAATCGTGGAAGTCGATCCGTTGACCGGCGAACTGCTCACCGAACGGGACGATGTCGCGGTCTACCCCGCGAAGCACTTCGTGACCACGAACGACCGCCTCAGCGTCGCGATCGCCGATATCGAGCAGGAGTTGGAGGAGCGACTCAAGGAGCTCGAATCCGTTGGGAAGGTGCTGGAAGCTGCGCGACTGAAGCAGCGCACGATGTACGACATCGAGATGATGTCAGAAGCCGGCTATTGCGCAGGTATCGAGAACTACTCGATGCATCTCTCGCGCCGCAAGTTCGGTGAGCAACCCGCGACCTTGCTCGACTACTTCCCCAGCGACTTCCTGATGTTCATCGACGAGTCGCACATGACCATCCCGCAGATCCGCGGCATGTACGGCGGCGACCGCTCCCGGAAGGATGTCCTGGTCGAGTACGGGTTCCGCCTGCCATCGGCGAAGGAGAACCGCCCGCTGACCTTCCCCGAATTCGAGAAGATGGTCCATCAGGCGGTCCTCGTCTCGGCCACACCCGGGCCATGGGAATACGAGCACTCGAGTAGCGTCGTGGAACAGGTCATCCGGCCGACCGGTCTGGTTGACCCCGAGATCTCGGTTCGCAAGACAAAGGGCCAGATCGATGACCTCCTCAGCGAGATCAACGAGCGTGTCGCAAAGGGCCAGCGGGCACTGGTGACCACCCTCACGAAGCGAATGGCCGAAGACCTCTCCGACTACCTGAAGGAGATGGGGATCCGCACGCACTACCTGCATAGTGAGATCGACACGTTCGAACGCGTCGAGATCCTGCGCGACCTGCGTCTCGGCGTCCATGACGTCGTCGTCGGAATCAACCTGTTGCGGGAAGGTCTCGACCTGCCGGAGGTATCGCTGGTAGCGATCCTCGATGCGGACAAGGAAGGCTTCCTGCGATCGGAAGGATCACTCATCCAGACGATCGGGCGCGCCGCGCGCCATGTCGATGGTCAGGTGATCATGTATGCGGATACCATAACCCGGTCGATGCAGGCGGCCATCGACGAGACGTACCGACGTCGCGAGATCCAGATCGCCTACAACAAGGAGCACGGCATCGAGCCGCGCGGCATCATCAAGCAGATTCGCGACCTGACCGACCGCGTGAAGGCCGTGGCCGAGGAAAGCGCGGAGTACTCCACCGACGGAGGCACCGCCACCGGAGTCATTGCCGAGCTCCCGCGAACCGAGTTGAACCGCATGATCAAGGATCTCGAATCGCAAATGAAGACCGCCGCGCGCGATCTCGAGTTCGAGAAAGCCGCACTCCTGCGCGACCAGATCGTCGAGCTTCGACGAATTGTCGAGGTGGATCCGGTCGAAGCATGACAGGCATCGCTCCATGCAGGAGCATGCAGGAAAGGACATTATCGATGCGCTTGAGCTCTTCGCTCCGCACATCCCGACGCTCGGCCATCCTCATGGGAGCATCGCTGGCACTGGGTGCCGCGACCCGGGCACACGCCCAGGATGACGGCACGCCAGAGGCAGATTCCGAACTCGTCTCCGAAACTGCCGCCCAGCTCCCCGCCGCTGACCTGCCATCCATGAATGCCCAGGGATTCGTCTTCGAGGTGGAATCCACTTTCGACGGCATGTTCAATGAGCTTCCCACCGAGGCCCCGGTCTATATCATGGAGCAGCCAGTAATCGACCTCGAGCGTGCACAGTCGATTGCGTCGAATCTTGGCATTGACGGCGACGTGGTCGAGCAAGGTGAAGGCACCTTCGACGCCCAGGGAGAGAACGGCACGCTGTTCGTCGTTCCCGGCATGATGCAATACATCTCGAATGCCGAGGTGCCGGAGGGCGAGCTTCCAAACGACGAGGAAGCAATTGCATTTAGCCGCGAATGGCTCCGGCAGGTCAATATGCTTCCGGGCGATGTCGGAGAAGGCCGCGTCCAGACCCGCATCGACAACCCGCCGCGTGTCGTGGTGTCGTTCCAGCCAGCACGCCCGGCTCCCCTCCTCTCCGCGTCGCCGAACATCCGGGTAACGCTTGGGCCGGAAGGCGCCGTGCTAGAGGCAGCGAACCAGTGGGCGAACCTCACCGAGGGTGAGCTGTACCAGTTGCGCGGTACGGAGGCGGCATGGGCCGAGGTTGAGGGGCGGCGCGCCTTCCTTGAAACGATCCTTCCACAAGACTCCTTCGAGGCGGGCTCGACGATCACTGGCCAGGCAACATACACCGAGGTGTCGCTTGCCTACACCACGTCGGGCATCCCCGGGGAACGGCAATACCTGCAGCCGGTGTATGTCTTCCGTGGCACGTTGGAGCCTGAGGGCGCCGAGGATGGCTACGCCATCACATCCTACGTACCCGCCCTGATCAACAGCCAGCAGCCGGTCGGGTAAGCGCACATGACTGAACACCGACCCATGATCCTGGTCGTCAATGGTCCCAACCTCAACATGCTTGCCCGGAGGCAGCCGGAGATTTACGGGAACCGCACGCTCGATGACATGATGGATGGACTCCGGCGGGCTGCAGAAGGCGGAACGCCATCCATCGGCCTGGAGCATGTCCAGTCCAACCACGAGGGCGTGATTCTCGACGCCATCCATTCCACGGGCGGAGACGCGGAGGGCATCATCATCAATGCCGGCGCGCTCACGCACTACAGCATCGCCCTGCGCGACGCACTCTCGTCGATCGAGACGCCGGCGATCGAGGTACACATCTCGAACATCCACGCTCGAGAGGAATTTCGCCATACGTCCGTCATCTCACCGATCGTCGTTGGCCAGGTCGCCGGCCTCGGCGAAGATGGATACCACCTCGCGCTTGAATGGTTTCGGCGCCGCATAGCTCGTGACCAGGGAGAATCCACCTGATGGCCCACCACCGCATTGACCGGGCGAATGACCTGCCCGGCAACCTCGACGTCGACGCGATCCTCGTGACCAACGGGACAAACCGCCGGTACCTCACCGGATTCACCGCCGACGACCATGCGCCAGATGAGCTCTCGGCGACCGCCCTGATCGGGTCCGAAACCGTCTATCTCCTCGCGCCGTCGACCAATCTTCCATGGGCGCAGGCCGAGGCATATGAGGGCGTCACCTGTATGGAATCCGGCCGCCAGTGGACGGATACCGTCGCCGGCATTGTGAACGGCGCCGGGTGGAAGCGCGTCGGGTTCGAAGACGCAACCACCACGGTCGCGGTGTACAACGACCTCGCGGAGGCCCTCGATGACGACGTCGAGCTCATCCCGATCGGTGACGCGGTGGATCGCCTTCGCGCGGTCAAGGACGAGGAGGAGCTCGACCTGCTCCGGACGGCGCTGCGGATGACCGACGAGGCATTCGTCGCAGCGGAGAAACGCGCCCGCGTCGGCATGACCGAACGCGAACTGGCCGACATCATCGCCGAGGAACTGCGGAATGCCGGGAGCGAGGGCGAGGCGTTCCCGACGATCGTGGCGTCGGGCCCCAACGCCGCCAAGCCGCATCACGCTCCGGGCGACCGGGTAATGGAGAACGGCGAGCCGGTCATCATCGATATGGGCGCGCTCCACAAGGGATACGCCGGGGACCTGACGCGAACCATCTGGTTTGGCGAACCATCGGAGCAACTTGTTACCATATACAGAATCGTGCAGGCCGCACAGGATGCGGCATTGGCGGCCGCCCGGCCCGGCCTCACGGGCGTCGACTTCGACGCCACCTCGCGGGATGTCTTTGCTGAATACAAGCAGGACCAGTATTTCGTGCACTCCCTGGGTCACGGACTGGGTCTTCGCGTGCATGAGGCACCATCCGCGAGCATGCGCTCCGGCGACACGCTGGAGCCTGGACATGTCATCACCGTCGAGCCGGGGCTCTACATCCCGGATTGGGGCGGCGTCCGCATCGAGGACGTCGTCGTGATAACCGGCGATGGCGCCGAGAACCTGACCACCGCCCCGAAACGGCCGGTGACTGCAACTACGGAGAACGCTGAATGATTGATACAGGCGATGTGCGCAAGGGCGTGACGCTCGATATCGATGGCAAGCTCGTCAAGGTCATCGACTTCTCGCACAACAAGCAGGGTCGCGGCTCTGCCCAGCTTCGCATGACCCTGCGCGACCTCCGGTCGGGCTCGACGACCCAGATGACCGTGATGGCAGGAACGAAGTTCCAGCTCGTTCGCCTCGAGCGCCAGCACGTGCAGTTCCTCTATCGTGACGGCGACCAGTTCAACTTCATGGACACCGAGACGTTCGACCAGATCATGCTCGACCGGACCGCGGTTGCCGACGCAGAACCGTACCTGAAAGAGAACGACGTCATCGATCTCCTTACCTACGATGGTGAGCCGATCGACGTAGAGCTCCCGACCTCGGTCAACCTGGAAGTCACGCAGACCGATCCCGGCTTTAAGGGCGATACCGCGACCGGCGGCAGCAAGCCGGCGACGCTGGAAACCGGCCTGACCGTGAACGTTCCGCTCTTTATCAACGAGGGCGATATCCTTAAAGTCGATACGCGTACTGGCGAGTACATCGAGCGCGTCAACTAGGGCGCGCAACCGCGCACAAAAAGGGCTGCGTTTCGCGGCCACGGGATCGCGGGGAAGTGGCTGGCTGGTATTGGGCCACTTTCGCGCGTGACGGGGATGGACGGCATGACCGATCAGGAAGACCAGAACACCCAACCGAGCATCGGGAACGGTGATCTTATCGACTCCGTGCGAGAGCTCATCACCATGATGAAATCCAACGGTATCGGCAAGATCGACCTGAAGACGGGCGATGTGTCGATCAAACTTCAGTCGGCCGTCTCCGCTCCGGTCCAGGCGGCTGCCTCGACCGTGATCCAGACGGATCAGGTGGGGATGACCGCTCAGGTCGAGGTCGAAGACGAAGGCAATGTCATCACCGCTCCCATGATCGGTACGTTCTACTCCGCGCCCGCACCAGGCGAGGCGCCATTCGTCCGGATCGGCGATGAAGTCGAGGTCGGCCAGGTTATCGGGATCATCGAGGCGATGAAGATCATGAACGAGATCGTCGCCGATTACTCCGGAACGGTCGCCGAGATCCTCGTCGAAAACGCGCAGCCGGTGGAGTACGGCTCCCCATTGATCCGGGTGACCCAGGCGGATGAGCTGGGGTGATCGCTCGGGTCGTCACAATCAATCACCTGACGTCCTTCCTCAAGGTGCTCGTTGAGGATGACGAGGATTTGCAGGACCTGTGGGTAGATGGTGAGATTTCAAATCTCACCATCGCCCGTTCTGGCCATGCCTATTTCACCCTGAAAGACGAAACGAGCCAGCTTGGCGCGGTCATGTGGCGCACGGCGCTCGGCCGCCAGCGGATGGTGCCGCGCGAAGGCGACCGTGTGATCGCCCACGGCAACATCAGCTTCTACCAGCCGCAAGGCAAGTTGCAGCTCGTGGTCGACGTGCTGCAGCCGCAGGGAACCGGGATCCTCCAGCTTAAGCTGGAAGAGCTTCGCCAGAAGCTCGAAGCCGAAGGCATGTTCGAGGAGTCGCGGAAGCGTCCCCTACCCGGCTTCCCTCGCAAGATCGGCGTCGTCACGTCGGCAACGGGAGCTGTCTGGCACGATATCCAGCACGTTATCGCACGCCGCTACCCGCTGGTCGAACTCACGCTCGCACCAGCGATTGTCCAGGGAGACCAGGCACCAGACTCACTGGTGGAGGCACTTGCCTATCTCCAGGACACTGTCGCGCCCGACGTTATCATCATCGGGCGCGGAGGCGGGTCGCTCGAGGATTTATGGGCGTTCAATGACGAGCGCGTCGTCCGCTCCATCTTCGCGTCCCGCGTCCCGGTCATCTCCGCCGTCGGGCACGAGACCGATATCACTCTCGCCGACTACGTCGCCGATATGCGGGCGCCGACGCCATCCGCCGCCGCCGAGCTTGCCGTGCCTGATCTCGCGATGATCGACCAGGGATTGGCCGAGCTCCAGGACCGGCTTCACCAGTGCATGGACCGCCGGATCCAGGAGGCACATCAACTGGTGGATGACCTCCATTCACGGCTCAACCGCGTGTCGCCTTCTGCCAGCCTGCGAGTGTTCGCCAATGATCTCGTTCCCCTCCGGGAGCGTCTGGATCACGCCGTCAAGAGCCAGCTGCGGCTCGCGAAGCACGATGTCGAAGCATTCTCCGATATCCTCGACGCCCTCAATCCGCAGGCCCTTATGGCCCGGGGATTCAGCTTCGTCTGTAACGCGGAGAACGGCAAGGCGATCAAGAGCACGGCAGACGTCAACGCCGGAGACACCATTCGCGCCATTCTCTCTGACGGTGAGTTGCGAGCGGACGTCTCGGACGTCAAGCAGAACGATGAAGGCCCACCTTCCACGGGAGTACAGTCATGATCGATGTCATCAAGCAAGAATCCGGCGAGCCCCTCTCGTTCGAAGAGGCATTGCAGAAGATCCGTGAGACCGTCTCAGCGCTCGAGAGCGGCGACCTGACGCTGGAGGAGTCGATGACGACCTACCAGCAGGGTACTTCGCTGATCGAGCAGTGCCGCCAGATGATCGAACAGGCCGAGGTCAGGATCTCCGAGTTGTCGAAAGACGACGGAACGGATAGCCGGGATGACTTCTGACTCCGGCCAGCCACTTCCTCCGGGGAAACTGCCCGGCGACCTGCTCGACCGGCTGATCGAGACGTACCGCACCCCGCCCGATCCGTCCGTGATGGTGGAGGCCAGTTATGGTTTCGACGCCGCGGCAATCGCTGTTGGCGGCGAGACGCTGGTCGTCAAGAGCGATCCCATCACCTTCGCGACCGACGAAGCAGCCCATTACCTCGTCGCCGTGAATGCCAACGATATCGCCTGCATGGGCGCCACTCCCCGATGGATGACCGTGGTGGGCCTTCTGCCTGAAGGCGGGACGACTCGCGAAAGCGTCGAGCGTATGTTCGCCGAACTCCAGCAGGCATGCACGGCCGCGAACGTCTCCCTCGTCGGCGGTCATACCGAAATCACGATCGGCCTCGACCGGCCGTTGCTCATCGGGACGATGCTCGGGCTCTCGGGCGACGATGGGCTTCTGCACCCCGGAAAGGCGTCAGTTGGCGACGAGTTGTGGCTGACGAAGTACGCCGGACTTGAAGGCACTGCGATTCTCGCGAATGAACGTCGAGAGGAGTTGACCGCCCTCATCGGGGAACGCGGCATTTCTGTCGCCGCCGGGCTGATTCACGACCCCGGAATCTCCGTCGTTCGCGACGCGCAAGTGGCCTTGTCGACGCATCAGGTTACCGCGTTGCACGATCCAACCGAGGGCGGTGTCGCGACGGCCATCCACGAGATCGCCGAAGCTTCATCACTCGGCGCCACCGTCGATCGATCAATGATTCCGGTTCGTGACGACACGCGCGCCATCTGCGGCTACCTCGGCATCGATCCGCTCGGTCTCATCAGCTCGGGCGCGCTGTTGATGGCGGCGAAGCCCGGCGCCGGAGAGACGCTGACCAACGCCTTCGACGGAACGGGCATCCAGTTAACCCGCATCGGCGAGATGGTGGACCGGGATCAAGGCATCACCATGCTAGACGGTGACGACATCTCGCCGCTTCCGCGATACGATTCCGACGAACTGACCCGCGTCCTCTAGCGACGGTCTCGTCGACAGGAGAAGCATTTCCCATGACCAACGAACGCCCGCCCATCATCATGTACGCCCGTGAGCGGTTCTGCCCGGATGTCACCCGCTCCCGCCTGCGCCTGGAGGAGCTCGGCATCGAATGGACCGAGTACGACGTCGAGAGCGACGAGGCACGCAAGCAGGAGATGGTCCAGCTTACCGGCCGCCCCAATGTCCCGACGATCGTGGTCGGTGATCGGATCCTCGTTGAGCCATCCAATGAGGCGCTTGACGACGCGCTCGTGCGTGCCGGTTACGATCTGGATGAAGATGCATGAGCAGCATCGTGATCGCGTCCGCAAACGGGAAGATCGGGCTGGAGGCTTCTATGGAAGTCCTTCGCTCGGGCGGCTCCGCGACGGACGCTGTACTCGCCGGTATCCGGCTGGTCGAAGCCAATCCGGATGACCACACCGTCGGCTTCTCCGGTCTCCCGAACATGCTCGGAGAGGTCGAACTCGATGCCAGTATCATGGAAGGCAAGGGCCTCCGTGCGGGTTCGGTTGGCGCCCTCAAGGGCTATCAGGACGCCGGCGATCTCGCCCGGCAGGTGATGGACACGCTCCCGCACGTCCTGATCGCTGGCGAGGGTGCGGCCCGATTCGCGGCCGAGGTCGGAATGGAGCCGAAGGACCTCCTCACCGACGAGGCGAAGCGAATCTGGAGCGAACGAATCGATGATGCCGCCGACCGCGATGCCACCTACATGGGCAAGATCCGGGAGATGGTGGCGCGCACCGCGGAAGATCCGGAGGTGGCCGAGCTTGAGGAACCGGCCCACGGCACGGTCAACTTCATCGCACGAGACCGGGAGGGCAACATCGCATGCGCGGTGAGCACCTCCGGCTGGGCGTGGAAGTATCCTGGTCGAATGGGTGACTCGCCCATCATCGGCGCCGGTAACTATGCCGACAACCGGTGGGGTGCCGCTGCCTGCACCGGTCGGGGCGAGATGGCGCAGCGCTGCGTGACGGCGCACAGCGTCGTGACGTTCATGCGTTTCGGAATGTCGCTGGAGGAAGCTCTCCAGCAGGCCATGCAGGACCTCACCCATCTCGACGATCCGTGGGCGAGCGAGATGAATATCATCGGCATGGACAAGGACGGGAACCCGGGCGCGGTCTCCAGCAACCCGGACAAGACCTTCGCCGTGATGACCGAAGACATGCCAGAGCCCGAAGAACGACCGCGGGATCATGT
>CAZVAA010000022.1:0-22273 GCA_964624125.1 uncultured Sphaerobacteraceae bacterium
ACGGCTGCCCGTCGGCTCAGGGAATGGGAAAGGAATGGCATGGCGGGAGTCTTTTCAGCGCTCATGAGGTGTTCTCCATAGAAAACCATACATATCACTGACTTCACTGTACTACGGAGAACGGACGAGCGAATCCTGCGGCACACACGAGACTATCCGGAGGAGGGCGCGACGTATCGCAGCCCTCCCCCGGACGACGCAGTCCGGCGTGGGCCAGGAATCCTACTGGTCGAGCCAGGCGTCCTTGAGCGACATGTTCGCGCCGGTCGGGATATGCACGTAGCCCTTTACGTACTCCTTCATCGCCTCGTACTGGTTCGCGATGAAGAGATTGATCCACGGCAGGTCTTCCAGGATGATCTCCTGGATCCGCCGGTAGATCTCGGCCCGTGCTTCCTGGTCGGTTTCTTCCATGCCCTGGGCGATCAGCTCATCCATCTCCGGATTGCTGTACCCGATGCCGTTGTTCGCCTCGTCCGTCCCGAAGTTGGCGAGCACGATATCGTTCGGGTCAACGTAGGCGCTCGTGCCGGTCACCGAGAGATCGAAATTCCCGGAGAAGTAGTTTTCCAGGTAGATCGCATTCTCCTGGAAGTCGAGCTCCGACTCGATGCCGATCTGCTTCAACTGTTCCTGGATCACGATCGCCGCGTTCGAGAGGAACGGGTATTCCGACCACGAGTGGATCACCGTCTCGAACCCGTCCGGGTACCCGGCGTCCGCCAGCAGCTGCTTCGCGCCCTCAATATCCGGCTCCGGAATCTCCGACGGGAACCCCGCCCAGTAGCTCTCCGGGAAGAGGATGTTCGTCGCGGTGCCCGCGCCAAACACGGCGGCATCGATAATCGGGCCACGGTCGAGCACCATCGAGATCGCCTGCCGCACTTCCGGGATGTTGAACGGCTCGCGCTGGATGTTCACCGCCATATACCGGATGTTGGTGTTCTCGTCACCGGCGACGACGATCGTGTCATCGCCCTCGAAGATCGGCAGGTCCTGCACCGGCGCGTACTCGATGAAGTCCACCGTCCCGGTCACCAGCGCGGTCGTGCGCGAGGTGTTGTCCGGAATGATCTGCATCTCCATCTCATCGACGTACGGTTTGCCCTCTTCCCAGTAATCCGGGTTGCGCTCGAGCCGGACGACCGAGTTCGGCACGTACTCGACGAACCGGAACGGGCCCGTACCGACCATCACCTGCATCAGGTCGCCGTTTTCCTCGACAACCTCCTGCGGCACGATCGCGAGCGAGGAGTTGATCAGCTTGGCGAGGAACGAGGAGTCCGGAGCGGTCAACGTGATCGCGACCGTCGCCGGATCAACCACCTCGATCGTCTCGACATTCGCCAGGTCGCTTGCCGACGGAGAGCCCAGCTCCGGGTCAACGATTCGCTCAAAGCTGTACTTGACATCGTCAGCGACGAGCTCGCGACCATTGTGGAAGAGCACGCCCTGCCGCAGTTTGAACGTGTATGTCAGCCCGTCGTCGGAGATCTCCCACTCCTCGGCGAGCGAGGGGACCGGCTCCATCGACTCGTTGGTCGTGACGAGCGTGTTGTAGACGTGCTCGATGACGTGCCAGGCAGCGGTGAGACGCGTCCTGTGTGGATCGAGCTCGGCGGGATCGGCCGAAAGGCCAACACGCAGCGTTCCGCCCGGCTTCGGCTCGCCGGCATCCTGCGCGGCCGCCCGCATCGGGACGTTGCCAACCGAGCCCAGCGCCATCATCGCCGGGGCCGACAGCCCGAGCGCCGCGCCGCGGACCAACGCGTCACGCCGGGTCAATTTGCCAGCCATCACATCCTTCGCCAGTGAGCGGACCTCATCGGCCTGCGATCGCGTCGTGGAAGCATTCTTCATGGGGGATCATCCTTCCCGAACTACATAGAGAACGAACATCACAAAACGCCGGCCAGGGGGAGTGGCCAGCAGGGTCCCGATGCGCGCAAACGCATCTCCCCGTTCGTCATCGTCGGGGCCGGGGTGATCCGGTGTGCCAGGGCCTCGCGCCATTGCGGACCGATGGGGGCTGCCTTTCGGCAGGAATACCGCGAGTATATGCCCCTCCCTCTCCCCGGTACAACGCAGGAACGGGACTGCCTGCCCGACTCTCTTCCCACGGTCGAGCGCGAACGAAATGTTCCGATTCCGGAATTCATGCCATATACTGCAAGAGTACCCACAACCTATACGTATCGCCGTCTCCTGGCGGAGACAATGCAAGGAGTATCAAGACGATGTCTGATCCCCATACCCGCCGCGGCCGTTCACGTATCTCAACCATCGGTCTGACCCGACGCGACACCGTGAAGTCGATGTTGTTTGTCGGGGGAGCACTGGTGTTCTCAGGTTTCGGGAAACCGACCCGGGCGGTCGCGCAGGATAATGTCCGCCTGGTCCAGTGGTATCACCAGTACGGTGAGGCCGGCACTGAAGATGCCGTTCGCCGGTACGCCGCCGCCTACACCGAAGAAAACCCCAACGTCGAAATCGAGGTCAACTGGCAACTCGGCGACTACGGCCCGGCGCTGAACGCGGCCCTCCTGACCGACGAGGCGCCGGATGTGTTCGAGCAAAACGTCGTCACGCTGGACCAGGTACGCGAGGGACAGGTCGCCCCGCTCGACGACCTCTTCACGGAAGAGGTCAAGGCCGACTTCAACCCCACCAACCTGCGGGGCGCCACGATCGACGGCAGCATCTATTCCGTCAAGATGGTCGATGACACCGGCTGCATCTACTACCGGAAGAGCATCCTCGAAGACGCCGGGATCGAACCACCCACAACCCTCGACGCCCTGATTGAGGCCGCCCAGGCACTCGATTCAGGACGCCAGAAAGGCCTCTTCGTCGGCAACGACAACGGTCTCGGCGCGCTCGGTGGGCCGATCATCTGGTCGGCCGGCGGCGACTTCCTCAATGAAGACCTCGACGCGCCCGCCTTCAACACGGAACGCACCCGCGCCTCGATGCTCAAGCTGAAGGAACTCGTCGACAGCGGTGCGCTCCTCACCGGCTCACCTACCGACTACTGGGACCCCTCCGCCTTCACCCAGAGCCTGACGGCCATGCAGTGGACCGGACTCTGGGCCATGCCGCAGATCCTCAACGACGTCGGCGACGACTTCGGCGTCCTGCCATGGCCGCCGTCCGATGAGGAAGGCAGCCCCTCGACGTTCTGGGGTGGCTGGGGCGAATGCGTCAATGGCAATGGCGCCAATGTCGATGCCGCCAAGGACTTCGTGAAGTGGCTCTGGATCGACAACACCGAGTACCAGCAAGACTGGAACCTCAGCTACGGCTTCCATGTACCGCCACGCACCTCCGCCGCGGAATCCGCGGAAGCGCTGCAGGAAGGGCCGGCTGCCGAGGTGGTCACCTTCCTGAACGACTACGGTGTCGTCACGCCCCCACTCTGGACCCCCGCGATGGGAACCGCCTACGGCGACGCGCTTGCCCGCATCGTCCGCGACGGCGCCGATCCCGAGCAGGAACTGGCCGCCGCGGAAGAGACCGTTGTCGCGGAACTTGAACGGCTGACTGGCGAATAGCCGGGAAAACCGCCTGAACGGGGCCGGTGTGTGAGACGCACACCCGGCCCTGTTGAGGGTGCAACAAACCCGGCCGAGGAATCACGTCCATTCGCGGGGAAGACAGGATGGCAAGCTCCAACGAGACATTCCACGTCGTGCAGGTGCCCTGGTGGCGACAAACGAAATGGGAGGCCACGCTCGCCTTCCTCGTGCTGATCGCCCCGATGATCATCGGGCTGTCGATTTTCACTTTCCTGCCGATCGTCTGGGGCCTGCTGATCAGCTTCTCCGATGCCCGCAATTCGCTGGATATCGGCAACTGGGTCGGACTCGACAACTACACATCCATGCTGTCGAACCGGGAGTTCCTGCGCTCCCTGCGCACGATCGTCGTCTTCGCGGCCTTTATCGTGCCGCTGACCTTCTTCTTCTCGCTCGGGCTCGCCGTCCTCGTCAACAGCGTCGGGTTTGGCCGGTCTTTCTTTCGCTCCGCCTTCTTTATCCCGACCGCGATCTCGTATGTCGTTGCCTCGATTGTCTGGAAGATGGGCATCTTCAACGGCTTGCCCTATGGCTTCGCCAACATGGTCCTCTACTGGTTCGGCAGCGATCAGGTCATCGCCTGGATCGGTGAAACCAGTCCTCCGTGGTACTGGCTGGTGCTCGTCTCCGTCCGCCTCTGGCTCCAGGTCGGCTTCTACATGATCATCTTCCTGGCCGGGCTCCAGGAAATCGACCAGTCGCTGTATGAATCCGCCTATGTCGACGGTGGCCGCCCCGGCTGGACGACCTTCTGGACCATCACCTTCCCGCTGCTCCGGAACACGTCGATAGCCGTCCTGCTGCTCAATTTCATCGCGGCGTTCCAGGCCTTCGACGAATTCATCAACATCCTTGGCGGCGCCGGATCAGGGGGAAACCTCAGCCTGGCGCGCCCACCGCTCGTCTATCTCTACCAGGTCGCCATGGGACAACAGGACTACGGACGTGGCTCGGCCGGGGCCCTGATCCTGACCGCGATCATCATTACGGTCACGATCGTCCAGGGTCGACTCTTCGGCTTTGGCCGGCGATCGTAGCGAGGAAGCATCACCATGGCGTCTTCATCACGACGAATCCACGATGACCGCTGGGGAGACCTCGAGGTGCCGCGTGGCGCGACAGGCCAGCGAGCTGCCCGGACCCTTTCGCTGGTCGTGCGATACGCGCTGCTCCTCGTCCTCGCGATAGTCTTCCTCTTCCCCTTCTACATCATCGTTCGCAACGCGCTGATGACCCAGGCGGAGATCACCGGCTGGGACTGGGTCTGGTGGCCCGAGACCCCGCAATGGAGCAACTTCACCAACCTCTTCGAGAGCACCGAGATCAACATGGCGTCGGGTCTCCGCGTCTCCGCGATCATCGCCATCGTCAACCTGGTGCTCCAGACGCTCTTCGCGTCGATGGCGGGCTATGCGCTCGCCCGCATCCCGTTCCGTGGGCGCGACATCTTCTTCGCCATCATCCTGCTCACGCTCATGGTGCCCGCCGCCGTCACCTTCGTCCCGACCTATGTCGTCGTCGCCAGGCTGGGAGGTGTGAACACGCTGTGGGGCATTGTTGTCCCGGGCCTGTTCAGCGCCTTCGCGACGTTCCTGTTCCGGCAGTTCTACCTGGACTTCCCCTCCGACCTCGAGGAAGCCGGACGTCTCGACGGCAACGGTTACTTCGGCATCTACTTCAAGCTGCTGCTGCCAAACTCGCTCGGAATCATGGCCGCCCTCGGCGTCCTCAGCTTCATCGGAAGCTGGAACGCCTTCCTCTGGCCGGTCCTCATCGGGCAATCGCAGGACACCCGGACGGTGCAGGTGGTCCTCTCGACCTTCCTGACCGCCCAAACCATCAACCTGCCAGCCCTCTTCGCCGGCGCGGCGGTGGGTGCCGCGCCGCTGGTGGTCGTCTTCCTCCTGCTCCAGCGGTATATCGTCCAGGGCGTGCGCATGTCCGGGATCAAGGGATGAGGATGGGCGTCCCATTCTTTCGCCATATCGCGGAATCGGATAGCATACCTGCAGCAACAACACGGCGATACCCACAGGAGCGAGGGACACATGCAGATCACAGGAGAAGCGAAAGTCGCGGCACCCCGCGAAGAGGTGTATGACGCGATGCTCGATCCCGAGATTCTCAAGGAGGCCCTGCCGGGCTGCGAGAAACTCGAGGAGATCGGCGAGAACGAATACCTGGCGACCATGACCATGGGCGTCGCCATGATCAAGGGCAAGTACGACGGCAAGGTGCGCATCACCGACCAGAACCGGCCGGAGAGCTTCACCATGCACATCGAGGGCAAGGGCCCACAGGGAACCGTCGGTGGCGAGGGCAAGCTCAACTTCTCCGACGACGGCCAGGGCGGCACCATCGTCAACTACACCGGCGACGCCAACGTCCGTGGCACGCTCGCCCGCATTGGCGGTCGCGTCATCCAGCCGGCGGCGAAGATGATCGTCGGCAAGTTCTTCGAGTCGCTGCAGTCGAATATGGCGCGCTAGCTATCACTGGCTCGTAGCGGGACGGCGCGCATGTGCGTGCCGTCCCGCTGTCTCTCCAACCGTTCACCACGAAATGCACCGGAGGCACGACCGTGTCCGACAGAGACACCATCAGCGTCCAGACCACCGTCAATGGCGATTCCCGAACCACCGACGTCGAGCCGCGCACCCTGCTGGTACACATGCTCCGCGACCGCTTCGGCCTCACCGGTACGCATACCGGGTGCGAGACCGGCCAGTGCGGCGCCTGCACCGTGTTGCTTGACGGCAAGGCCGTCAAGAGCTGCATGGTCCTCGCCGTCCAGGCGGAAGGCCGCGAAGTCACCACCGTCGAAGGGCTCGCCCCCGCCGGAGAGCTCCATCCGATCCAGCAGGCGTTCTGGGAAGAGCACGGCCTCCAGTGCGGGTTCTGCACCCCCGGCATGCTGCTCTCCTCGCTGGCCTTGCTGGACGAGAACCCGAACCCTGACGACGAGGCGATCCGGCACGCGATCGAGGGCAATATTTGCCGCTGCACCGGCTACAACTCGATCGTCAAATCCGTCCAGAGCGCGGCCGAGCGGATCCAGCGGGGCGACAAGCCCGCGCCGGTCCAGTCCGGCTCCTGAGCAGGGAGGCACCCATGCACCCGTATCCCTTTGCCTACCGCCGGGCGGAATCGGTGGATGACGCGCTTCGCCTGCTCGCCTCCGAGGAGGAGCCGAAGCTCCTCGCCGGCGGCCAGAGCCTGCTACCGGTCATGAAACTGCGTCTCGCCCAACCCGGCACGCTGATCGACATCAGCGAGTTGGAAGAATTGCGTGGCGTCCGTGTCGACGGTGACACGCTCGTGATCGGCGCGCTCACCACCCACCACGACCTCGAGACCGATCCGCTCATCGCGGAACATGCGCCCCTCCTCGCCGAGATCGCGCACGTCGTGGGAGACCAGCAGGTCCGGAACCGGGGCACCCTTGGCGGGGTCATCGCCCATGCCGATGTCGCGGCCGACTATCCCGCCGGCGTTCTCGCCCTCGACGCGACTGTCGTCGTGCGCGGTACCGATGGCGAGCGATCGATCCCGATCGCGGATTTCTTCCAGGGCTTCATGTCGACCGCCTTGGCCGAGAACGAGCTGGTCACCGAGATTCGCATACCACTCGCCCAGGGCAAGACCGGCTATCGGTACGAGAAGCTGGCGAATCCCGCCTCCGGCTATGCCATCGTCGGCGCCGCCGCGCTCGTCACCAAGGCGGACGACGGCTCGATCACCTCGGTGAAGCTCGGCATGACCGGCGTCGGCGACGCCGCCTACCGCGCGACCGCCGTCGAGGAAGCACTCACCGGAACACAGGTGGACAATGCGGCGATCAAGGCCGCCACGAAGCAGGCCGTCGAGGGCATCGATCCCATGGATGACCTCCATGCCCCCGCCGCCTACCGCGCGAAGGTCGCCTGCAACCTCGCCTACCGGGCCATCACCACCGCGCTGGAACGCGCCTGACACGCAACCGGGCCGGCAATGTTGCCGGCCCGGTCGTCTCTCGCCCTATTCTCCTTCCGGCTCCCAACGGGACTGGATATCGTCCATCTCCTCGTCCGTCAGGTCCTCGTTCGCGTGCACCAGCATCGCCGTCGCGAACTCCTTCCGCCGGAAGAACAACCGGATCTCTTTCCACAGCTCCGGCTCATTGCGACCGATCTCCAGCAACCGGTCAGAGAACACGATCGTTCCCCGCGCCCGCTGCTCAGTCATGAACTCGGTCGAGAGCAACTCGGCCATATACACCGGACCGATATCGCTGAACTTCTCGCGGTAATACGCGATCAGCTTCGAGATATGCTCGATGTCGATCGGTTGACCATCATCGGTCCCGAACGACCCGCGCCAGTCGACGCACGCCAGCAATTCATCGATCAGGCGAATCTTCTCGCCCTTGCGCACGCGTTCGAGCAGCGCGTCGATCTTCCCGCGGTCATATGGAAGGTCATGTGGGGTTTCGGGCAATCGCTGCCCGGAGACAACGCCGTCCGGCATCTGCTGTCCGTTGATGGGTCCATTGGTGGAATCGGTCATGGTTCACCGGGGAGTACGGCGTTCGTCGCCGCCGGATAATCGCTGGCTCAATGGTAGCCTCCTCGCGCCCTGCCGGCACCAATCGGCCCCGGAGCCGATACCCCGATTGCGGTAAACTGGTGCGGACGCGAAACGTACCCGCGTCCGTATGCGTCCCTGATAGATGCGGGGAGCGCATGCACGCCCTGCCGACCAATCTTTTCACGCACACCCCCGGTCGATCGCCCGAAATGGAGCCTATCCCACCGCGATCACCGGCATCAGGGAGAACCATCGCATGAGTCAGGGGCGGATCAGTCGCTCAACCCGCCGCTATCCCGGCACCCAACGCCGTTCCACGCACTTCCGCAATTCGCGTTATGGCCATCGCGGGCGCGGCCTCCCGCCGCACCTCATGCCCGGCGTGCGCAACGAGAAGAAGCAGGAAACCGTCTTTTCCCGGCGCAATTTCATCATCGGCGGCATCGCGGTCTTCTTCACGGTGCTGTTCACCTTCCTTTCGATCACCGTCACCTCGGCCGTGGCCGGGATCATCGGCACCGTGCGCGCCTACCGCGAGGTCAACAAGGACCTCCCGGACGCCGCCCGCATCGCCGTCAACACGTTCCAGACGACCCGCGTCTTCGACCGCAACGGCACGCTCCTGCAGGAGATCGACCACCCCGACTACGGCTGGCGGACGTTCATCCCGATGGAGCGCATGTCCGACCATTTCATCAACGCGACCGTCGCCGCCGAGGATGCGACCTTCTGGAACAACTACGGCGTCGAGCCCTTCGCGATCCTGCGCGGCGGTTTCATCATCTTCTCCGGCGCCGGCTCCTCGGGCGGCTCCACGATCACCCAGCAACTCGTCCGCGCCGTCTATCCGGAGACGATCAGCGCCACGGACATGAGCGTCACCCGCAAGATCCGCGAGGCACTCGCCGCCGTTGCGCTGGCACAGGAGTATTCCAAGGAAGACATCCTCACGATGTACGTGAACCAGATCTATTACGGTTCACGCTCCTACGGTGTCGAAGCCGCCGCCAATACCTATTTCAACAAGAACGCCGCCGACCTCACGCTGGCGGAAGCGTCCCTGCTTGCCGGCTTGCCGCAGGCTCCGTCGTGGTACGACCCGACCCGCCCGGCAACCGACGAGGATCCCTCGGGATTCGAGCAGGCCAAGATCCGCCAGCGCTACGTGCTCGACCAGATGCGCAAGCTCGGCTACATCTCCCGTGAAGAGGCGGATGCCGCATGGGCGGAGCCGCTGCAGATTCGCGAATCCCGAACCAACGCCATCACCGCCGCGCCCCACTTCACCCAGTACGTCCGCGAGCACATCTGGAGCACCTACGGCGAGGATGCCGTCTACGCGGGGCTCGATGTCTACACCTCGATCGACCTCAACCTGCAGAAGGAAGCGGAAGAGATCGTCCGTCAGGGCGCCGCGAACATGCAGCAGTACCAGCGGAACAATGCCGCCGCGGTCATCATGTGTCCGTGGAATGGCGAGGTCCTCGCCATGGTTGGCTCCGCCGACTTCAACAACGCCGCCATCAGCGGCCAGGTAAATTTCGCGACCAGTAATATCCAGCCCGGCTCCTCCATGAAGCCGCTCGCCTTCGCCGCCGCCTTCGAGCAGGGCTGGAACCCGGCGACGATCATCATGGACATCCCGACGACATGGGAGGTCCCCGGCCAGGACGACTACGAGCCGAACAACTACACCAAGCGCTTCTATGGAGCTGTCTCCGCCCGCGAGGCACTCGGCAACTCCTTCAACATCACCGCCGTCAAGGCCACCGAGTTCGCCGGCGTCCAGGGCGTGATCGATATGTCCCGCCGCATGGGGATCAAGGACAGCCTCGAGGGAGACGCCAGCTTCTATGGCCTCTCGCTTGGTCTTGGTTCCGGTGAGGTCCACCTGCTGGAGCACACCAACGCATTCGCCACTCTGGCGAATAACGGCACCTATGTTCCCGCCCATCCGATCCAGCGCATCCAGGACAGCCAGGGCAACCTGCTCTTCGAGACGTCGGCTGAGCAGATCGCCGAAGAGGCCGAGCAGGCAATGAACCCCGGCATCGCGTACCAGATCACCTCGATCCTGACCGACAACGAGGCCCGCTCCCGGATGTTCACCTCCGACAACCTCTTCGGGAACACCCAGAGCGCGCTCGGTCGTCCAACCGCCGCAAAATCGGGAACCACCGAGAACTGGCGTGACCTGTGGACGATGGGCTACACGAGCGCCGCCTCGATCGGCGTCTGGGTCGGTCGATCCGGCGACGCCGGCACCGGCAGCCTGCCAGAGATCGACGGTATCGACGCCGCCGGACCTATCTGGCAGGACCTGATGACGCTGGTACATGAAACGCCGGAGTACGCGGCACTCCTTAACGGTCCGGACGGCAATCCCGTCGACGAGGATTTCCCGGTCCCCGACGAGGTCCGTGAGATGCGCCTGTGCGCCACCACCGGTCACCTGCCCGGCCCCGGCAACACCATCGAGGAGTGGATTGTTCGCGGCATGGAGCCAACCCTCGAATGCGACGAGGTGAACGAGCTCGAGGCCGAGGAGCTCGAGAAGGCCCTCGACGCCGTCCGCGAGGGGGCGAACTGGGGTGGAGGCGCCGTCGACAGCATCAATCGCTACGCCAGCGCCGTCGGTCGCCGCCCGATCCCCACCGATGACGACGAGGACCAGGACGATGAAGACCAGGACTCCGGCTCCGACGACGAGTGGGATGAGGGCGACGAGGAACAACCGCCGATCGAACCCCTGAACTGATCTGTCGCGACTCCGGAAAGACGCCTCGCAACAAGAACGGCCCCCGCGATTGCGGGGGCCGTATCATCATTCCTAATCGTCGCTGGCGATCTCGCCGTCCTCGCCCTCGCCCTTCCGGCGAGCACCGCGTCGACGGACGCCCGCCTGCTCCGTGGCCGCGCGCCGACGCCGTCGCGTCAATCGCGAACGCTCGCTGACCGCGCCCTCGGGCGGCACGATCGGCGCGCCCTCGATCGGTGTCGACAGCACGATACTGCTCGTGCACTTCGCGCCGACATCCTGCAGCTCGTCGATCAGCGCCTCCAGGTCGTCGGTGGACGCCACGTGCGCCTTCACCAGGAACGCGTGATTCCCGGTCACCCGATGGCACTCCTCGATCGCCGGTTCCGACCGCAGGCGGTTCAGGAAGGCATCGTAATGTCGCCGGTCGAGGTCGACCGAGATCATCGCCGTCAGCGAGCGGCCGATCGCATGGGGATCGATGATCGCCCGATACCCGGCCAACACTCCCCGCTCTTCAAGGCGACGCACCCGCTCGATCATCGCCGGGGAGGAAAGGCCAACACGCTCGGCGAGCGCCTTCATCGTCAACCGGCCATTACTTTGAAGTTCGGAAAGTATACGCTCGTCCAGCGTATCGAGGTTTGCCACAGTCTATCTCCAGATGTGCCGATCATATTGACACAGCACGAACACGCATGACCAATGATTCATCGGTCCAGACAGTCGATAAATGATACCTGATTGCCTGTATCGGAATAATCAAGGATGGTTGTCAGCAGGAACCGGAATGGCTCCGTTAGAAGTATAGGCGAACAGGGGATTTGACGGCATGGACGTTCCGGCGTTGATGCCGGTAGGCGCCATTGCCCCTGGGCCAGCCGGTTAGCTTCGCGTGGCTCGTGCCCGCGCTATCGCGGAGGCATGCGCCCGCTGCTCGATCTCGTCATCGAGGGGCGCCAGGTCGGCGGAGCCGTAACGATGCTTCAGCCCGGCCTCGATCAACCAGTCGGTCAGCTTCGGGTTCTTCGGCAACAATGCGCCATGCAGGTAACAACCGATTGCGCGCTTGTAGATGACGCCCTCGGTTCCATCCTGGCCATTATTGCCGCGGCCGATCTCGACTGTGCCCATCGGCTCCGCGTCTTCGCCCAGATGCGTCAGGCCGCTATGGTTCTCGAACCCGACAAGCGATCCCCAGTGCCCGGTGTTGACAATAACGTTGCCGATGAATCGCTCCGGCCCGGCCGTCGACGTCACATCGAACAGGCCAACACCGGGCAAGGATTCGCCGCCGTGCGGCTGGTAGGCATGTCCGAGCAACTGGTACCCACCACAGATGGCGAGCATCGCCGCGCCCCGATCGATCGCGTCCCGGAGCCGCGTGCCTTTCTCGCCCTGCAAGTCCCGCGAGACGGCCACCTGCTCCTGGTCCTGCCCACCGCCCCAGAAGAAGATGTCAACATCGTCCGGGATGGGATCGCCCAGGCCAATATCCCGCACCTCGGCATCGATCCCGCGCCATGCCGTGCGCTGGACCAGCGCCTGCACGTTCCCACGATCGCCATAGATGTTCATCTTGGTGCCATAGAGCCAGCCGATGACAAGGGTGCGAGAGGTTGTGTCGGTCATGCTACTGCTCCCAGAAGTCATCCACGGCACCTCGATCGGCCAGCGCCTTGCGTAGCTCGAGCATCGCCGTGTACGACGGCAGGATGTACGCTGAGGCACCTTCCGGCAGGCGGTCAATGAATGCGTCGAAGGCCGGCACAAGCGCATTCTGCAGCGAGTGAATACGATCGGTATCGACGCCGGCATACTTCAGCCGGTTCGCCATGTCCGGGCCACGCAGGCCCGTCGTGAAGAGGTCTCCCTCACCCGCCGCAAGCCGCTCGAAGTCGACATCCCACAGCCAGGAGACATCGCGCCCGTCCGCATCGAGGTCGTTGATCGCGATCATCATCGGATGCGCGAGCCCACCCGTCTCCGCGGTCAGCATTCGCAGCACCTCGTTGAAACCGGTCGGGTTCTTGACCAACGCCAGGGTCAGCGTCCGCCCCTTGTATTCCACCCGCTCGATGCGCCCGAAGGCGGACTGGAACGCGGCGAATGCCGTCCCGATCGTCGACCAATCGACGCCAACCTCGCGCGCCACCGCTGCTGCGGCAAGCGCATTGTAGGCGTTGTACAACCCCGGCACGCCCACCGACAAATGATGACGGCCACCGCCGGCGGTAATATCGAGCGTCAATGACTCGACGCCATCGAGATTGATATCGCTCCCGGTGTAATCCAGCGTTGGGCGCCGGTTGTCGCAGTTTGGGCAGTACCAGTCGCCGAGATGCGACACGTAGAGCGCGTGATAGGCGAGATCCGCCCCGCACACACGGCAGTTGGCGGGGTCCGCGGCATGGGGCAGGGCGTCCAGCCGATGCGTTTGCTCGTCCAGGCCAAAGCAAACGCGCCGCGCCCGAATCCCGTCCGTCACCGCAACCAGCGTCGGGTCATCGGCGTTGACGATGATCGTCGTCTCCGGGCCGAGTTTCTCGAGCTCACGCCGCCAGTTCTTGCCGATCGCGTCAAGTTCGCCGTACCGGTCCAGCTGGTCACGAAACAGGTTGTTCAGCAGGATAATCCGCGGCTGCACGCGCCGGATCAGCTCTGGCAGCGCCGCCTCGTCCGCCTCGATCACGCCGACGTCCCCGCCGGGATGCCCGGAAAGCGATGCGTGCTGGACGAAGGCGGCGACAACCCCGCGCACCAGATTCGACCCAGACCGGTTATGGACAACCTGCCACGGCACCGCTTCGAAGACATCCGCGACCATCCGGGTCGTCGTTGTTTTCCCGTTGGTCCCGGCCACGATCACCGCGCCCTCATCCAGTCGCGCCGTCAACTTCGCCAGCAACGACGTATCGACGCGCTCCGCGACCAGGCCGGGCGCGGCGGTTCCCCCGCCCCGGCCAAGGCGACGAATCCCCATGCCGGCGATCTTCGCCGCGGCAAGGGCGAGCATGAGCCGGGGATCCCGGCCGTTTACGCGAGTGGTGTCAGTCATTGGGTACCGCAATCCAGACCGAAGTGAGGTTAAGAACATCTGCGCCCGGCTGGATGGTGATCTCAAGCTGGTCGCTCTGCGCATTCAGCACTGGCTCGCCGACGACAATGCCTATCGGGATGCTCGAAGGCACCAGTGCGGTCTCGGAATTCGCCATATCCGAGGTCACAACCCACTCCTGGTTGCCGGGCGTCACATCCTTGTCGACGTGCCGCATCATCAGCATGTTTCCGCGCGCTCCATACACCACGCCATCCGCGCGGGCATCATTGAGCATCGCACCAACGCTGGCGTTGGGATCCGTGATCAGCAACACGCGAGCCTGGCTCTCGTCCACCGATGTAATCTGCCCGACGTACATGTAAGGATCAACCACCGCCATCCCTTCACGCAGGCCATCTTCCGATCCACGGTTGATGACGATGATCTGCGCCTGGCCCGCCGGATCCCGCCCGATCACGCGCGCCGGCAAATAGGTAATATCCGGCCGCTGGCGCTCCGCCTCATTCTGGATCCGCAGCGCCTCGACCTCTTCCAGCTCGGATGTCAGTTGCGCGTTCTCGGCCGCGAGCTCGTTGCGTTGCGCGACGGCGGTCGCATACGCCTGCTCAAGCTCCGAACCGCCTGCGCCCTGCTGCCACACATCCTCGAATCGCGCCGACACCGGGGAGAGAACCTCGCCCAATCCGTCGCGGATCGGATCGAGCCACCCCTGTCGATCTGACACAAAAATAACCACGCTGATGACGACGAAGGTCATGATCAGCGAAACCAGGCGGCGCGTCGGGATATTGTTCATGCGACGCGATCCATGGCATGGGGATTACACGGCAATTGCGGACTCACAGGGACCTCCCTCGCGGCTAGCCCCGGCGCAGTTCCTGGCCGCCCGCAAGCGCCCGCTGGTACAGGTGAAGGGCCTCGGCGACCCGGCCGGTGCCCCGCGCCACGCAGGTCAGGGGATCGTCCGCCCGGTGCACCGGCATGCGAAGCTCGCTCTGCAGCCGGCGGTCCAGCCCCATCAGCAACGCCCCGCCTCCGGCGAGGGTGATGCCGTGCTCCATGATGTCGGCGATCAGCTCCGGCGGTGTCTCCTCAATCGAGGTCTTCACCAACTCGATGATCGTGTTGATCGGCTGCGAGATCGCATCGCGCAGCTCCACCGAGCTCACCTCGACCGACTTCGGCAACCCCGTCAACAGGTCTCGGCCGCGCAACATCACGCGAATCTCTTCCTCGAGCGGATAGGCGGATCCCGCGGCCATCTTGGCGTTCTCGGCCGTGCGCTCGCCGATCACGAGGTTATGGTCGCGTCGGGCATAGGCGATGATGGCATCGTCGATCTCGTCACCGGCGACCCGGATCGAGTGGTTGACCACAATGCCGCCGAGCGAGATCACCGCGATCTCGGTCGTGCCGCCACCGATGTCGACGATCATACTGCCAACCGGCTCGTTGATCGGGAGCCCGGCGCCAATCGCGGCTGCCATCGGCTCCTCGATCGTATACGCTTCGCGGGCGCCCGCCGAGAGCGCCGCGTCCTTCGCAGCGCGCTTCTCGACCTCGGTCACACCACTCGGGATGCCGATCACGACGCGCGGATGCGGCGCCATCAGGCGCTGCATATGCACCTTGCGAATGAAGTGGTGAAGCATCATCTCGACCGTGTCGAAGTCGGCGATAACGCCATCTTCGAGCGGTCGCACGGCGACGATTGACTCGGGCGTCTTGCCCACCATCGCCTTGGCCTCCATACCAACCCACAACGCGCGCTTGGTCTTCGTGTCGATCGCCACAACCGAGGGCTCGGAGATCACGATGCCCTTGCCGCGAACATAAACCAGCGTGTTGGCTGTTCCGAGATCGATGCCAAGGTCCCGGCTAAAGAATCCGAATAGTGTGGAGAGCGGGCGGAACAACGACGTGGGACCTCCGGACGTGCTCCAACAAGAGAAGGATCATCACTGGAGCACGACGATGATGACCTGGTCGGATGCATTCTTCGCTGTCTGGGCGGGTTCACCACCCTGGGGAGCACGCCGCACGCCCGGGACGGGCCCGAAAATCGTCTTCGCGCGGCGCTTCCGGGGGGAGATTTTTACGCCATTGCGGCGCATCTTCACCCGCTCCGGAGACGGCGCGAGTATAGCATAGGCACGGCCCCCGACCGCACTGCGCCAGCCCGTTTCCTAGGCATTTCCTGCGTAGGTGCGCGCCAGTTTCTCCAGCGTCTGCTCGATCCCCTTCGCGTTCCTGTCCGGGATGCCCATGAGCTCGTAGCCCTTTGCGAGCATCGTATCGCTATAGTCGAATGTCTCGGTTACCCGGGTCTCCGATGGCCCAAGCTCCTCGAACTCGTATCGCCATTTATGCCCGCCCGGATGCTTCCACTCCACGACCTTGCCCGGCTCGATCCGGGTCGCGGTGCTCGTGATCATGTACGGCACCCCGTACATCTTCATCCGCACGGTGAACGTGTCACCTTCGGCAAGCTGTTCCGGTCCTTTCGCATCGGGCCGGACAGTGTCGCTACCATCCAACTCGTGATGCCGGTGCGGATTCGCGACCAGTTCGAACAACTCCTGCGCGGGCGCCTGCACGACCACGCTGCGGGAGACCTTGCGCTCCCCGGAATCGACGGTTGCGATGGTGGATGTTGACATGTCCCCGATCCTTTCGTACATGAAGAGTCCCGCCGGTTCGTTGCTCATATGCACGCATAATGGTCCCATACAATGGACGACGGGTCCCGATACATGGCAACCACGACAAAGGACGCAAGCACGATGCCCGTTACACGCGTTGAGACGACCTGGACCACCATTCGCCAGATCGTGGACGATCGGCCCAAGGGGACCGAGATCGGCGTGGCCATCCACGACCACACCACTGGCGAGCGGCTGGACCTCAACGGCGATCACGATTTCGCCTCCGCCAGCACCATCAAGATCCTCATTCTCGCCGCGCTCGCGCGGGAGTTCGACGCCGGCCGCCTCAGCCCCGAAGACACGCGCAAGGCCGCGGAGGAGATTCGCCTCGAAGGCAGTGGCGTCGTCAACTGGCTCGATCCGGACCTCGAGTTGAAGCTGCGGGATCATGCCTGGCTCATGACCGCGATCTCCGACAACTCCTGCTCCAATGTCTGCATCGATGCCGTCGGGATCGACCGCATCAACGAAGTCGGCAGCGATATCGGCGTCGGCGGCACCCGGCTTGGCCGCATGTTCATGGGACGGAACGCGCCTCCAGGCCCCTCGAAGAACCGCGCCACCGCGAACGGTCTGGTTGCCATCCTCGACGCAATCGAAAACGACACAGCCGCCTCGCCCGAACAATGCGCGTGGATGCGCACATGCCTCGGCGACCAGCAGCACGTCGACCGCATCGCCCGTCATCTGCCCGATGGTGTGGACTACGCGGGCAAGACTGGCACGATCACCGGCATCAACCACGACTGCGGCATCCTCACCGGCAAACGCGGCAAGGTCTCGCTCGCGGTCCTCACCGAAGGATTCGAGAACCCGTACGATGCCGACCGCTTCATCGGCCGCATCGGCACCGCCGTCGCCGACCTGGTCACCTAGCCTCACGGGCATCCCCCAAACCCGGGCCCTCCTCCACGCGTCGTCAAAAAAGGCCGCCCATCAGGGCGGCCTTTTATAGTGTTCGCTTTTATTGACTATTGATCCGTCGGCCGGACCATTCCGCCACGACGCCACGGAGCTAACGGCGGCCGAACGGCGCTGACCGGCACCCCGAACGACGCGATCGCGTTCAGGAAGGACAATCGCTGCCGCCGACCATCCTTGCCCGGCTCCGCCGCAAGGTCGAACGCGAGGTCGAACCGGTGCCCTGCCGCATTCCGCAGCGACACCATGACCCGGTCGCCAACCCCGTCACGGACCTCCAGCACATCCGCGAGCGAGAGACGGTTCACGCCGTCCCCATTCGCGCAGCTCCAGAAGAGCGACTCGGCCGTCAGCCACATCCTGCAACCACTGTGGCGGCCCCCGAACCAGCCACCGGTCGATCCATGGGCGATCCCGGACCACACCAGCGGCTCATCCGCACGCTCGCGTGCCTCTTCCCAGGAGATCGCCAACCCGGGCGATGTCGCGACGTGATGCCGCGCCAGCCGCGACACGCCATTCTCCTGCAGGGCATCGACGATCTCCCGCGCCCGGAGCCGTCCGGACCGGCCCCTCGCCGTGCCCCGGATGTCCAGCGCGAACGATCCGACAACCGGACCATCCTGGAAATGGACGACCACACCGGGATTCGATCGAGGAGAGTGCCGAACCACCCCAGCCGCGAGAATGGCCTGCATCGGCAGCGCGAAGCCCTCCTGCGTGCCTTCACCGACGACGAGATACTCGTCGGTCACGATCAGGGAGGTCGAGGGAATCCGGTTCATCCACCGCAAGGCGCCCGGGAAGCCACCGAGGGCGTTCACCGTGGCCGCGGCACGCGCGGGACCACGCTCCATCACCCAGCGCGCGGGAACCGCGCCGGCGCGGGACGGCAGCGACACCTGTGGCAGCAAGTCAAAGACGCCGGCCACGAGCCGGTCCATGCCTTGTAACCACCGTTCCGATGTTGCGCCAATGCTGACCGCCATAGGTCCGCATTCCCTTCCCTGTTTTCTGCCCGGCCAGTCGGGCTTCCCCTTCGCGTATACGTACACCATTGTGCCAGAGAGGCACCGGGCCGTCCAGAGCCGATGCAGCCATTCCGGAACGCCCCGGTTTGCCCATCTCCCGAATCCCCGCATAATGACGGGGTGTCCACACGCATGTAACAGGAGCAAGCCGCATGAAAATCACCCGCGCGACCACGTTCATCGTCGGCAACCCGTGGAAGAACTGGCTCTTCGTCCGCCTCGACACGGACCAGGACGGCCTCTACGGCATCGGTGAAGGCACCATCAATGGCTTCGCAAAGACGACCGAGGCCGCCATTCATGAGTTGGCGCCCCGCTTCGAGGGGTTCGATCCCTTCCAGGTCGAGACGATCCTGCAGCGGATGTCGCGCGACCTCTATACCGAGGGCGGTCAGATCCACATGAACGCCGTCGGCGCGATCGAGGTCGCCTGTTGGGACATCATCGGCAAGGTTACCGGCCGCCCCATCTACGACCTCATCGGAGGCCGCTACCACGAGAACCTGCCCGCCTACGCCAACGGCTGGTACGCCGGGCCACGCACACCGGAATCGTTCGCAGAACGCGCGCAGGACGTCCTCGACAAGGGCTACAGAGCGATGAAGTTCGACCCCTTCGGGGCCGCCTGGCGCACGATGTCCCTGGAGGATCGCCACCTTAGCATCGATATCATCCGTGCCGTACGGGAGACGGTCGGGCCGGATATCCAGCTGATGATCGAGGGGCACAGCCGGTTCAGCGTCAGCGAGGCCGTCTGGGTCGGTGAGCGCATCGCCGACTTCGAGCCGACGTGGTTCGAGGAACCCACCCCGCACCAGAACATCGACAGCACCGTCGAGGTAGCGCGCAAGATCGCCGTGCCCGTCGCCACCGGCGAGAGCTACTCCAGCGTCCACCAGCATGCCGAGCTACTCTCCCGCAATGCCGTTCACATCATCCAGCCCGAACCGGGCAACATGGGCGGCATCTGGCGCACCCGGCAGGTCTGCGCCATGGCCGACGCCTTCTACGCCGTGGTCGCCCCGCACAACGCACAGGGGCCAATCTGCACCGCCACCTGCATCCAGATCGGCGCTGCCACCCCCAACCTGCTCGTGCAGGAGATCTTCGACGACTTCAATGTCGAGTGGGAGAAGGAATTGATCGACCACCCCGCCGAGGTCATCGACGGCCGCCTCCAGATCCCCGATCGCCCCGGCCTGGGCGTCGATCTCAACTGGTCCGAGCTGGAGAAACACCCCTACGAGGTCACCAACTTCCTGCCCCTCTTCGCTCCCGGCTGGGAACGCCGCGAAGGTGAACGCGCGCCGCAGGACGATCCATCCGTGAAGAAATCCGGCGCTTGACGGTTGACGGTGTAGTTACAATTGTAGTTACACGAGTGGGTGAGAATGATCGTGCTGGAATTCGAATGGGATGAACGGAAACGTCTCGCGAATATCGAGAAGCATGGAATCGACTTTGGAGACGCCCAACAACTCTTCGACGGGCGACCGGTCATCAGTTCGGAAAGCCAGCGTAACGACGAACCACGGATCAAGATGACTGGTGTCCTCAATGGGCGATTTATCACCGTCATTTGGACCGAGAGATTTCCGGCCATCCGCATCATTTTAGCAAGGAGGGCTCGGCATGCAGAAGAGCGAGCGTATCGTCAGATACACAGCGGAAGAACTTGAGGAGAAGCGTCGCCGGGGCGAGACCGAAACCGACTGGGACAGGGTAGATGCCATAACGGAAAACGAACTCGAAGAGCTTGTCGCAAGCGATCCGGACGAGGCGGGACTGGAATGGGGAGTGCCTCGCGCCGGTGCGCCGGAAGACCTCGTGTCACCGAAGAAGCAAATAACCGTCCGCTTCGATAAGGACGTCATCGACTGGTTCAAGTCGCAGGGCAAGGGCTACCAAACCCGCATGAATGCCGTGCTCCGCCACTACATGGAACACGAAAAGAAGGCCGGATAGCTGTCGCCAGATCGCCACGAGCATCATGGAGTGGGCCATGCCGGCTCACTCCGTTTGTGCCCCTCCTCCAGAATCACCACATCGGCGAAGGTACAACCCGTCGCGGCCAGTCACCGCCAACCCGCCTTGACTTCAACCGCGCTCGAACCTCTAGGATCACAGTGTTGACCGAGAAACCCATCCGGAGGACACCGTGAACCTGCATCAATCGCACCTGCGCATCGCCCGACCAAGCCTCGATCTCGACCGCGCCGAGCATTTCTGGACGACCGGCGTTGGAATGGCCCCGCTCTATCGCTCCCGCCGGGCCGACCCGGCCAACCTCGCGATGGTGGGCTTCCCCGACGCCACCTGGCACATCGAGCTCACCCACGATCCGGCCCACCCGGTCACCCCACAGCCGACGCCGGAAGACGCCCTCGTCCTCTATCTCGACGGCGAGATTCCTGCGGAGTTAATCGCCCGGATCTCGGCGGCAGGAGGCAGGCAGGAGCCGCACCCCAACCCGTACTGGAACGAATGGGGCGTCACACTCATCGACCCCGACGGCTACCCGCTTATCCTCAGTACCCGCGCCTGGACAAACCGGCCCCTGGAGGACTGACCCGGGAAAGGAGTCACCCATGCACATCGACCGCATCACCCTCCACGTCCCCGACCCGGAGCACACCGCCCGATTCTTCGGCGATGTCCTCTCCGCCCACAGCAAGGACACCGGCAATACCATCGAGGTCGCTCTTGGACGCTCCCGGCTCGCGCTGCAACAGGGCGAGCAGGATCCGGACGGCTACTACCACCTCGCGTTCGACATCCCCGGGAACGCGATCGTCGAAGCACGCGACGTGCTCCGGCAACGCGTCGATATCCTCCCCGCCGGCGACGACGGCATCGTCACGGCATCTCCCGAATGGGACGCCAGCTCCGTCTACTTCAACGCGCCGGGCAACCTCAACCTGGAGCTGATCGCCCGCCACCGCCTGCCGAACACGATCGACCGTCCCTTCGCGATGACCGATATCCTCAACATCAGCGAGGTCGGCATCCCGGTTCCGTCCACGGAGGTCGCCCTCCACGACCTCTCGACCGCATTCGGCCTCCAGCCGTTCGGCGAGCCTTCCGACGCCTTCGCTCCCGTCGGCTCGGACGATGGCCTCCTCATCGTCGTGAAAGAGGGGCGCACCTGGTTCCCGACCGATAACCAGCAGACGACCAGCCGCCCGCTTCGCATCGAGCTCGGCGGCGTGACTGGCCATGCCACCCTCGGGCACTACTGCGTCATCACCGGCGCGTGATGCGTGCCAGCATGCTCGCCGGTATCATGAAGCTATGACCACCACGAACGCCGACACAGCAGGAGCACCGCGCATCATGAACACGACGGGCGTTGTCCAGTCACCGGTCGGCCCCTTGCTCATCACGATGGCCAACAACCACGTTACTGGCATCCAGTTTTGCGGTGAGGACCAGGTCCCGCTCGATGTCGCCCTCACCGGCGATCTCCCGGACCAGTTGGCCAGCTATTTCTCGGGCGACCTGCGCGAGTTCGACGTTCACGCGGACCTCTCCTCGACCAGCGAATTCACGCGCAAGGTGCTGGAGGCGACCGCCGCCATCCCGTACGGGGAGACGCGCACCTACGGCGAGATCGCGGCCGCCATCGATATGCCCGGCGCGACGCAGGCCGTCGGCAA
>CAZVAA010000022.1:22373-23958 GCA_964624125.1 uncultured Sphaerobacteraceae bacterium
GTCCGCCAAAAGGTCTTCCGGCGACTCCAGCCCGATCGAGAACCGTAGCCACCCGTCCCCGGATCGCGGGCGCTCCCGCTCCTCCAGCGTCCGTGGCGGGAACGACACTGACGTGCCAACCCCTCCAAGGCTGGGCACATAGCTGATGAGCTCCAGCTGGCGCACAACCTCCTCGGCGGCCCTATCGCCCCCGGCCACCCGGATGGTCAACATCCCACCCGAGCCCTCCGGTAACATCCTCGCGGCGATGTCTCGCTCATTGCCAGTGAAAAGTGCCGGATAGCGCACGTCCTCGACCGCGGGATGCTCGGCAAGCTCGCGGGCGACCTCCTCGGCCGTCCGGCAGATCCACGCCATCCTTGGTGCCAGCGAGCGAATCCCCCGCAGCGCCAGCCACGCATCCATGGCCCCCGGCGTCGCGCCGATCAGGTACGCCGTCTCCCGGATACCGGCGAGCATCTCCTGTGATCCGACGACCACCCCGGCGGTCAGGTCGTGATGTCCGCCAAGGAACTTCGTCGCGCTGTGGATCACCAGATCAGCGCCATACTCCAGCGGACGACACAGTTCCGGTGTCGCGAACGTATTGTCTACGCACACCAGTACATCCCGCTCGTGCGCGATATCCGCCAAACGGGCGATATCCGGTACCACCAGCGCCGGATTCGAAATCGTCTCCAGCATCAACAACCGTGTTTGTGGGGTGATCGCCGCTCGCACCGCATCCGCGTCACCCGCATCGACGATCGTCGTCTCGACATCGAACTTGCGGAACACCTGGTCGAGGACATCACCCGTGTCGCAGTAAGACCCCGCCGCCAGCAGCACGTGGTCGCCAGACCGCAAGAGCGAAAGCAGGGTGATGGAGATCGCCGCCATCCCGGACGCCGTCGCGCACCCGGCCTCCGCGCCCTCGAGTTCGGCGACCGCCGCCTCGAGATCCCGCGCATTGGGAAACCGGTCGCGGCTGTAACTGGGCTCTCCGCTCCGGTGCAGGTTGGTCGAGATGGCAGCCTCGCTCGTGGCGAACGCGGTGCTCTGGTAGATCGGAGGAGACGCCGGCCACACATCACCATCACGCCGGTCACCGGCATGCACGGTTCGGGTGCGACGCGTGCGCTCATCGGGCATGTGACGCCTCCCTGGGAGCGACATCGCGCAACCACGCGGAAACGTCATCATCGATCATCTGTCGCAGCCGTGGCCACGCGCCCATGTCCGGTAACGGCAGGTAATGGTCGCCCGGAATCTCTCGATAGTCGACCTCACCCCCGAGCCGGGCGACCAGCTGGCGCGTATGTCGCGGCAGGACAATCCGGTCCTCTGTGCCCTGCACCACCAGCGACGGCGCGGACACCTGCGGCGCGACCCGGCGCATCTGCACCAGCAGTCGCCGCAGCTCGTTCAGCATCTTCGTGGAGTAAACAGCCTCGTTCGTGAGGACGTGCTGGTTGACCGGTTTCCGCGTCTCCATCGACGGCCGCGTGCGGTCGAACCAGTCATGGACCCGCTCGCTTGTCCAGTCCAGTCCGGCATATGGCTTGATGTGCGGCAACACATACCGGGCGATCGGCAACAGCCAGGC
>CAZVAA010000023.1:0-23171 GCA_964624125.1 uncultured Sphaerobacteraceae bacterium
CGGCTCACGGAGTGCTTCTCCATGTACTCCGACATGTCGATACGGACCATCGCCTGGTCGCTGTCGAACATGAACTCCGCGAGCGCACGGGCCAGTTCCGTCTTGCCGACGCCGGTCGGTCCAAGGAAGATGAAACTCCCAAGCGGCCGGTTCGGGTCCTGAAGTCCGGCTCGGGCACGGCGAATGGCGTTCGCGACCGCCTCGACGGCCTCGTCCTGGCCGACCACCCGCGCATGCAACCGGTCTTCCATGTTGACGAGCTTCTGGATCTCGCCTTCCATCAACCGATTGGTCGGGATTCCCGTCCAGCGGCTGACAACTTCGGCGATATCCTCGGCATCGACCTCTTCCTTGAGGAGCTTTCCGCCCGACTGCAGGCGCATCAGGCGCTGTTCCTCTTCGCTGAGCTTCGAGTCCAGCTCCTTTAGCTTGCCGTACTGGAGTTCAGCGGCCTTGTTGTAGTCGTAGGCGCGCTGGGCCTGTTCGATCTCGACGCGGGTCCGGTCCATCTCGTCGCGCAGCTCGGAGATGGCGTGGATGGCCTGGCGTTCCTGGTCCCAGCGGGAGCGAAGCGCATCGCGCTCGTCCTTGAGGTCGGCGAGCTCTTTCTCGATCGCTTGCAGGCGTTGGGCAGACGCGGGGTCGGTCTCCATCCGGAGCGCCTCTCGTTCGATCTCCAGCTGCATGATCCGCCGTTCCGCCTCATCGAGCTCGACGGGCATGGACGTGATCTCCATGCGGAGCTTGGATGCGGCCTCGTCGACAAGGTCGATCGCCTTGTCCGGCAGGAAGCGGTCGGTGATGTAGCGGTTCGAGAGCGTCGCCGCGGCCACGATCGCCGAATCCTGGATCTTCACCTTGTGGTGAACCTCGTAGCGCTCGCGGAGGCCACGAAGAATCGAGATCGTGTCCTCGACCGTCGGTTCGCCGACCAGCACCGGCTGGAAGCGGCGCTCCAGAGCGGCGTCCTTCTCGATGTACTTGCGGTACTCGTTCAGCGTCGTCGCGCCGATGGCATGGAGCTCACCCCGTGCAAGCATCGGCTTGAGCATGTTGGACGCGTCCATCGAGCCTTCTGCCGCGCCAGCGCCGACGACGGTGTGAAGCTCGTCGATGAAGAGGATGATCTCTCCGTCCGCGGACGAGACTTCCTTCAGGACCGCTTTCAGGCGTTCCTCGAACTCGCCCCGGAACTTCGCACCCGCGACAAGGGCGCCCAGGTCGAGCGATACGATGCGCTTGTTTTGCAGGCCTTCCGGGATATCGCCACGGACGATACGCTGGGCAAGGCCTTCGGCGATGGCGGTCTTGCCGACGCCGGGCTCACCGATCAGGACCGGGTTGTTCTTGGTTCGGCGGGACAAGACCTGGATGACACGTCGGATCTCTTCATCACGGCCGATGACCGGGTCGAGCTTGCCTTCACGGGCAAGCTCGGTCAGGTCGCGACCGTACTTCTCTAGCGCCTGGTACGTGCCCTCCGGGTTTGGATCAGTGACGCGCTGGGATCCACGGATCTCGCTGAGCGCGCCAAGAACGCGATCCCGGTCAACGCCATAGCGGCGAAGCAGTGATTCCGCGGGTGAGCGCTCGACGGACATGAGGCCGAGCAGGAGGTGCTCGGTGCTGATGTACTCATCGCCGAACTGGCGAGCCTCGGTTTCGGCGGCTTCCAGGGCGCGCCGAAGCCCGGCGCTGACGATAGCGTCCGAGCTGAACTGCAGCTTGGGCGCCTGGTCAACGGCCTTTCCGGTCTCGGTGGCGATGGTGGCCGGGTCAAGCTGGAGCCGCTGGAGAATCTGCGGGACGATGCCCTCATCCTGGGTCACCAGGGCATGGAGCAGGACCTCCGGCTCGAACTGGGCCAACTTCTTCTCTTCTGTCATTTTCTGGCCGGCGACGATGGCGTCGCGGGCCTTCTCGGTAAATTGCTGGTTAGATGCCATTCGGCGTTCTCCTCTTCGTCGTTGAAGGTGGAATGGGCGACCGGCCTGGCTGGCGGGTACGTTGCCGTCGGTGTATGAAGATGCGGCTATCAGGCTTACCGGGCGCGGTCGCGGACTTCCTGCTGGTCGACATGCCCAAGCAGGCGGAGCAGGGCGTTGATTTCGGCTTCGAGCGCGACGTTACTTGTATCGTTGTCACTCCGCGCGGTGCGCTCTCTCAGCGACTGCAAGCCGCGAGTGAGGTCGAGCGCAAGCTGGACGCCGGCGAGGTTGAGGCCGCGCTGCTCGACCAGGTATTTCACCTGGCGGAGCCGTTCGATATCCTCATCCGAGTACAGGCGCAGGTTGCCCGAGGTTCGGGAGGGCGCGATGAGCCCTTCGCGTTCATACTTCCTCAGCGTCTGCGGATGCATTTCGACAAGTCGGGCTGCGACGCTGATGACAAATAGTGGTTCTGAAAATCGTTGTGGCATGTATCAAGCCTCCAGGCACAGTGCATGTGAGAATCATATACCTTGACATGACTTGTGTCAAGGTGGGTGGCGTCTGTCGGGCGCCATGGTGCGAGGAGTTTTTCTATGGTGGCGATCTACGCGCATCGCGGCGCCTCGGTGGAGTTCCCGGAGAACACGATGGCGGCATTCCGGCGCGCGCTGGAACTCGGGGTAGAGGGCATCGAGCTGGACGTGCATGTTTCCAGCGATGGGGTGCCAGTGGTCATCCATGACGACTCGGTCGACCGGACGACCAACGGGTCAGGCAAGGTCTCGGAGTTGACGGTTGAGCAGCTGCAGCGGCTCGACGCAGGCAACGGTGAGACGATCCCGACGCTGGGCGAGGTCCTCGACCTGGTGGGTGACCGGTTGCACGTCGATATCGAGATCAAGGCCAACGATGCCGCGGATGCGGTACTCCGGGAGCTTGACGGGCGCGATACGCGCTGGCTCATCTCGTCATTCCGGTGGGATGTCCTGAAGTATGTGCGATCCCGGGACGAGGATGCCGAATTATGGGTGCTGACGGTCGGGGCGAGCGATGATGCCATCGCTGTCCTGCGAGAAGTCAACGCTAGCGCATTGGCCATCGATCACCGCGGGCTGGACGACGATATTGCTGCCTTTCTCGCGGACGAGGGTATCCGGTTCTGGCCATGGACAGTGAACGATGTCGAGCGCGCGAAGCAGTGCGTGGAGTGGGGAGCGATCGGCATTTGTACCGATGATCCAGCCACGTTGCAGCAGGCGTTTGGCCAGGCCACACCAGAGGCGTAAGTCCCATGCTCATGGCATTTTGCGTGCTACACTCCACCCGAGACGGCGCATTTGCGAATGTCAGCATGGCAAGGGGTGGAAAGGTGCCGGTCCGGACCGTCCGGGTGATCGTTCATGGCTAACGCAATAACCATCGGTCGCCTCGTCCTGCTCTATGTCGTGATCTGGCTGATCTACACCGGCAGCGTCGGTGTCATCACCGCCTGCATGTTCCTGCTGGTCCTCGTCTTTGCGGGTGACGGGCTTGACGGCTGGGTCGCCCGCAAGCAGGGAACGACATCCACGTTCGGCGCAGTCTTCGATATTGCCGGCGATCGCATGGTTGAGAACTCGTTGTGGGTCGTCTTCGCGCACCTCGACGTCATCCCGATCTGGGTGCCGCTGCTCGTGCTCGGCCGAGGATTTGTCGTCGACGGGCTGCGTTCCATCTCATTCTCGGAAGGCATGACCGCGTTCGGCGAGAAGAACATGATGCGGTCGAAGTTCACGCAATGGCTGACCGCTGGTCGGTTCATGCGCGCCCTGTTTGGCTATGTGAAGGCGGCGGGGTTCGTCTTCCTCGCCGGACTCGTGGCGTGGGAGCAGCGAGATACGACCGGCACCGCGCTCGGCGCGTTATACGGTGTGCAGGCGTTCCGCTGGTTCGGCTGGGCACTGGTGTGGGGTGCCGTGCTATTGACCGTGATCCGCGGCATTCCGGTGATATGGGACGCGATTCCCTATATGCGTGAGATGGACCGCGCCAAAAAGGCTGAATCGCGTTAGCTGGCAGCCGCTCTCGATAGTTCAAGAAACACCATACCTGGCAGCTGCCGGGAGGCAGGAGTGC
This sequence comes from uncultured Sphaerobacteraceae bacterium, assembly GCA_964624125.1. Classification (GTDB taxonomy): domain Bacteria; phylum Chloroflexota; class Chloroflexia; order Thermomicrobiales; family UBA6265; genus UBA6265. The sequence goes on from CAZVAA010000023.1 coordinate 4,047, forward strand.
GATCTCCTTGACTGCGAAGGAACCAAAAACCAGGAAGAAGCCCGATTTCCGGAAGGAGGAGCGAGACGAACTGCGCTATCAGCTCAGCGTCTGGCTTGCCGCGGCGTTTTCGTGGTTCTGTTTCTTCATTCCGCCAACGATCCGGAACTGGATCGCCGAGCGAATCGGCATGATCTTCTATCGCAACACCCACACATACCGTGACAACGTCAAGGACAACGTGCGCCAGGTCCTGGGGCCAGACGCCGACGAGGACGAGGTCTCCCGGAACGCGAAGTCGATCTTCCGAAACAGCGCGCTCAATTTCCTGGACCTGTTGACACTGCCACGCCGGGCCAACAAGAACCTGCTTCGAGCCACTCACGTGGTCGAGGGCGACTGGTCGATCGTCAAGGACGCGATCGCGACGGGCCGGGGCGTAATCTTCGTATCCGGCCACGTCGGCTGCTTCGACTTCATCGGCCAGGCGCTGATTGCCCAGGACCTGAAGCTGACGGTCGTCACTGGTCGAACCACCTCACGGTTCATCTTTGACGGAGTGACGTGGCTGCGCAGCAAGCGCGGCGGGACGTTCGTGGAACCGACGCCGTCGGGCGTCCGGAGCGTGATCCGCGCACTACGGCGCGGCGAGTGCGCCGTGTTTGTCGCGGACCGGGATTTCTTCGAAAACGGGCACGAGGTCGAGTTCTTCGGACGCCAGACAACGCTGCCACCGGGACCGATTCGCATTGCCCGGGATACGGGGGCGATCGTGATCCCGATGTTCACCAGACGGGTGAAGCGCGGGCATGAGGTGCGAATCCACGAGCCGTTCGAGGTTGAGAAGACGAAGGATGTCCAGGCGGATGTCCGGCGGGGACTCGAAAAACTGGTGCCCGTTCTCGAGCACGGGATCAGCGATGCCATCGACCAATGGGTGATGTTCCAGCGCGTGTGGCCGGAGCGCCCGGTGGAGCCGGTCAAGATCTTCCCGACCGGTTCGCCGCTCGAGAGCGAGCTGCTGGAGAAGGTGGCGTCGCACCTGCCAGAAATCAGGACGGGCGAGGGGAGCTCGTAGCCCCGCTCGCCCGTGATTGATCCGGATTTGCGTGATCGCCTAGCGGTAGTTCACGAACTGCAGCGCGACCGGTACATCAGCGCCCTTCAGCATCTGGATCACGGCCTGCAGGTCGTCACGGCTCTTGGCCTGGACGCGAATGGTGTCGCCCTGGATCTGCGGCGTGACCTTCTTGAACTCGTCGCGAATCTGCTTCGAGATCTTCTTCGCGACATCGTCAGGGATGCCCTGCTTGAGCTTGATTACCTGGCGCATGCGCCCGCCAGACGCCTCTTCTTCCTTTTGGTAATCGAGGATCTTCAGCGAGAGCTTGCGGCCGAGGATCTTGGACTCGAGGGTATCGGTCACCGCCTTGAGGGAATAGTCGCTCGCGGTGTTGATGGTGATCTCGTTTTCACCGAGGTCGATTTCGGTATTCGTGTCCTTGAGATCGTATCGCTGGCGAATCTCGCGGCTCGCCTGGTCGACAGCATTTCGCAGTTCTTGCGCATCGAACTTCGACACAATATCGAATGATGAGGTTGCCATATCGGTTCTCCTTACACGTTCATGCATTCAACCGCGAAGTGTACCAAAATAGCCAAAATAGGCGGATCTCTTGCGTGATCCGCATCGCCCACGAATACGGAACACCTGATGAACCCAACGACGACAACTGACCATGAGACCACCCAGGCCTCCGTTTCCACGGGAGCCGGATGGGATGCCAACCTCTCCACGATGCCGATCCTGTACAAGGTGCTGATCGCGAACGCCCTGATCGTGCTCGCCGGCGCGGTGGTTGGCACCTACACGACGGTGCGGTTTGTTCGCGCCGACGTTGTTCCAACACGGGAGTGGCTGGTGCTGCTGTTCGCGGTCTTCGGGGTCATTCTCAGCCTGGCCGTGAACTACTGGGTGTTGAAGGTGGCGTTCGAGCCTCTGGACAGCCTGGAGCGGGTCGCCACGGCGGTGCGGCACGGCGACTATTCGGCGCGGACCGAGCCGTGGCGCTTTGGCGATCCCCAGTTGCTGCGATTCTCCGACACTTTCAACCAGACACTGGATGCCCTGGAGCATGACCGCATGCAGATCCAGCACCTCGCAAACCAGGTGATCCAGGCGCAGGAAGACGAACGGCAGCGAATCTCCCGGGAGCTGCACGATGATACGGCGCAAGTGCTGTTCGCGCAGTTGCTGAGGGTGACCGCGCTCAAGTCGTCCGCGATCGACGAGGTACGGGATACCGCGGAATCCCTCGAGGAGATGACCGTTGAGGCGATCGAGGGCGTGCGGCGGATGGCGCTCGAGCTTCGGCCCCCGGCGCTCGATGACCTCGGGGTCCGTGAAGCGCTCGGCGAGCTCGTGCAGCGGTTCGAGGACCAGTCGAACATCTCGGTGTCCTACGTGGTGGATGGTGAGCGCACGCGGCTGGAAAGTGAGCTCGAGCTGGTGATCTACCGGATCGCCCAGGAAGCGCTGACCAACGTGGCCAAGCATGCACAGGCATCGAACGCGACGGTCACGCTCGACCGATCCGTGGATGCCGTAACCCTGACGATCGAGGATGACGGCGTCGGGATAACGACGGTGAGCCCATCGGCTCTCCGCTCAGGACAAGGGCTCGGGATTTTCGGTATGGCGGAACGCGCCCAACTGGTCGGTGGTACCTTTACGATCGAGCGACGACCGGAGGGTGGCACGCGCGTCCGGGCCTGGATGCCGCTTGACGCGATCCCGACTGTCGACCGCGATGATCCCGAACAACACAGCAGGAGTGAACGTGAGTAACGTGACGCCACACGATGTGGAGCAGATCCGGGTTTTGCTGGCCGACGACCACGGAGTCGTCCGTGCTGGCCTGCGTGCGCTGCTTGATGCGCAGCCCGATATCGCCGTAGTGGGTGAGGCCGAGGATGGTCCCGGCGCGATCGCGGCGGTGCGAGAGCATCGACCGACCGTCGTCGTGTCCGACCTGTCCATGCCGGGCGGGGGCCTCGAGGCGATTCGCGAGATCACGAAGCTGCAACTGGGATCACGGGTACTCGTCCTTACCGTCCACGCGGAAGAGCGTTACCTCTTGCCCGTGCTCGAGGCTGGTGGGTCGGGCTACGTGCGCAAGTCCAGCGCGCACACGGACCTGTTGAACGCCGTGCGGACCGTCGCGCGGGGAGAGGTCTTCCTGGACCCGGCGGCCACCAAGACGCTCCTCCGGGGGTATCTGGGACGCGTGCACTCGGGAGACGAGCTTGATCTTGGCGAAGTGCTCTCGGAGCGCGAGCGTGAAGTGGTCAAGCTGACCGCCGAGGGATACACGGCCCAGCAAGCAGGGGATATCCTCTCGCTTTCACCAAAGACGATCGAGACATACCGTCACCGGGCGATGCAGAAGCTTGGCTTGACCAACCGCGCCGAATTGGTCAGATATGCGCTGCGCGCCGGGCTGCTTGGCGCCGAGCCGATCTAGGCGCTGGCACGCGTTTCCGGTTGGATTCCCGCCCATTCGCGGTGATCTCAGCGCTGCCATGACTCCTGCTCCGGTCGGGAGGTAGGGGTGAGCACTACATGCGTAGGGGAAATCCCCACGCAGTTCCCCTCAGGTGACAAAGGCTGCCCGACCTGACCAAACTGCATGTTTCTATAAACTTGTACACAGAACGATTCGATGTATCCGGGAGCCAAGACTCCTGCGTTGTTTGTAACGCATAAACCACACTGTCGGTCATCGGGATGACGACAACGCGGAAGTGATGCACGACACGACCTCATCCCGTACGCAACTACCGGAGGCAGCCACGTATGGTTTCTGACATTTCCAAGTCCGCGGTGCACCCTGGCTGGCTCCTGCTTGATGAGGCAGACCAGTCAAGCCGAGAGGCCGAGGCGGCCGACGATTCGATTCGATTTGATGCGTTCATGCAGCTCTTGCGGACCGCTGGCGCGCTCGATCGCGCCGCAACCGATGCGCTTGCCGACCTCGATCTGACGGCTGGTGCGTTTGGCGCGCTGGTTGAGTTGCGGGAAGTCGGCGGCATTGGTATCGCGCCGTCCGAACTGGCCCGGCGCCTTGCCGTCGCCCGGCGGACCGCGACGTTGTACGTCGATATCCTCGCGCGTCACGGTTGGGCCGCTCGCGAGCCACATCCGGACGACCGGAGAATGGTGCTTGCGCGGTTGACGCCGGAGGGCGAGCAGCTCCTGCAGGAGATGGGAGAGGCGTACCAGCGGCGGCTCGCGTCGCTGCTGGGTGAGATGAGCCCGCTGCAGGCAGAGCGGCTCTTCCAGCTGTTGCGCCTCGTCCCGACCGATCGCGGGGTTCCGACCTCGTCGAATTAGCCAGTCGGACCTGCAACACGAAACGCCCCGGGAGCACCTTGCTTCCGGGGCGTTCTGCGTCGTACGACCTTGTTTGGTTTAGGCCTGATCCTCACCATTCGGCGTGGCCGGCACGAAGATCATCACCGTTCGACCAGGCACGTTGATCGTCGATCGCGCTTCGGCCTTCAGGTCGATCTGCCCGTCGGGCGTGTCAGTTGTCAGCAGCGCTTCCCAGTGGCTGAGTTCATCCGCGCGATTGACCAGCGGCAGCGTCACCTCGATCGGTTCTTCACCCGCGTGGAAGATGAGGAACAGCGATGACGGCTGGACCGGCATGCCCTCCTCGTCGATCTCGACGATCGCATCCCCGGCGAGGCGCATGCAGATTGTCCGCAGTTCAGGGTTGTTCCAGTCGTCCGGTCCAAACTCGGTGCCCGCCGGGGTGATCCAGGTGACATCCTTGATGCTATCAGGGTGTTCAGGACGCCCCTTGAAGAAGAGCCGCCGTCGAAGGGCCTCCTGGTCGTGTCGGACCTGGATCGCTCGGCGCGTGAATTCCACCAGGTTGCGCTGGTGCTCGTCGAGATCCCAGTCGAACCATGAGATCTCGTTGTCCTGGCAGTAGGCGTTGTTGTTGCCCTGCTGCGTGCGCCCCAGTTCATCCCCACCGTGCAGCATGGGCGTCCCCTGGGAGAAGAACATGGTCGCGAGCATGTTGCGTTTCTGCCGTTCGCGGATTGCGATGATCCCGGGATCATCGGTCGGCCCTTCGACGCCGTAGTTGGCCGAGATGTTGTGGTCGTGGCCGTCTTCGCTATTCTCGCCGTTTGCCTCGTTGTGCTTTTCGTTATAGGAGACGAGGTCGTGGAGCGTAAATCCGTCGTGGGCGGCGATGATGTTGACGCTCGCATGCGGAGCGCGGCCGCTGGCCTCGTAGAGATCGGAAGAACCGGTCAGCCGGTAGCCGAGGCTGGCGAGTACCGGTGTGTCTGTTTGCCAGAATGTGCGGACATCGTCACGGAACTTGTCATTCCATTCCGACCAGAGCACGGGGAAACCACCCACCTGGTAGCCGCCTTCGCCAACGTCCCATGGTTCGGCGATCAGCTTGACGGTCGAGAGCACCGGATCCTGGTGGATTGCATCGAAGAATCCACCAAAGGGATCGAAGTCGTACGCGTCTCGTCCCACAGTCGTCGCGAGGTCGAACCGAAATCCATCCACATGCATCTCGGTGACCCAGTAACGCAGGCTGTCCGTCATCATCGTAAGGACTTGCGAGTGATGCGCGTTGGTGGAGTTGCCGGTGCCCGTGAAGTCGAGGTAGTAGCGTGGTTTGTCGGGCAGGAGCCGGTAGTAGTTCGTGTTATCGATGCCCTTGAAGGAAAACGTTGGGCCCAGATGATTTCCCTCGGCGGTGTGGTTGTACACAACATCGAGGATGACCTCGATGCCCGCCTCGTGGAGCGCCTTGACCATCTCCTTGAATTCGGTGACCTGGGCGCCATGCTCTGCGTTGTGCGCGTAACGTGCTTCCGGTGAGAAGTAGCCGAGCGTACTGTACCCCCAGTAGTTCACCAGCCCCTTCTGGACGAGAAAATGGTCATCCACGAAGGCGTGAACAGGAAGCAGTTCGACGGCGGTCACGCCAAGCGACTTGAGATGCCCGATCGCCGCCGGATGCGCCAGGGCCTTGTAGGTACCGCGAATCTCTTCGGGGATATCCGGGTGCTGGTACGTAAACCCCTTGACGTGCACCTCGTAGATAACCGTCTCGTACCAGGAGGTATGGAGTGGCTCATCGTCGCCCCAGTCAAATGACGGGTCGATCACGATAGCCTTCGGGACGCTGGCGTCGTTGGGCGTCTCGCTGATCGCGAGGTCGTCGTCAGGGTCTTCGAGGTCATAGGCGTAGACGGATAGGTTCCATTCGACCTGGCCGTCGATCGCCTTGGCATACGGATCAAGCAGCAACTTGGCCGGGTTGAACCGCAACCCTTGCTCCGGTTCATACGGACCATGAACCCGGTATCCGTAACGAGTGCCCGGCCCGATCCCTGGCAGGTAGCCGTGCCAGATGCCGTAGGTACGCTCCGGCAGCTCCACGGTGTGGAACGGCTCGTCTGCGCCGGCCTCGAACAGGCAAAGGTCGACGCGAGTCGCGTTTGCGGAGAAGAGGGCAAAATTCGTCCCCTCGCCATCCCAGGTGGCGCCGAGGGGACGTGATGTGCCGGGTCGGATTCTCTCCGCTTCCTGTGGAAGCGTCATTAGTTGTCAGGCTCCAGTTTCAGGTGTGTGTCATTGGTCAGTGTCGGGTGGCCGCAAGGTGAAAACGGCTTAGGCGCCGCTGGCCACCTCGGAGGCTTCGGTGCTGGGGTCTTCCAGCAACTGGACCTGGATCAACTCGAAGTGAAGATCAGGATCCGGATGTTGGTTCTTGACGGTCTCGACCGCCTCGGCCGCGGTTTCGACGTCCACGGTCTCAACACGTTCTTCGGCATTCACAATAAATCGCACTTCATATTTCATGTTTTCGTTTCCTCGTCGTGTGTCCGGTCGCTCATGGCGTGCGTTGCAATTTCCACGCCTCGCGCCGGAACACTGGAATCCCGGACGGCGGACACTCCACTGAGCGCCAGCATCTCGTCGCGGGCGGTATGCAACGTAACTGCGGCTTCGTTGAACTTCGGGACCAGGGTGGTCATTCCGGAGAAGTTGAACGTCCGCAGGGCGGTTCGAGCTTCCTCGAAGGTGTACGCCACGGTGTCGGTTCCGTCCGTGATCAGGTTATGGGCGGATTCGAATCGCTCCGGAACACCGTTCTCTTCGGCGAATGTCAGGATTTGGTTCGTCAGCGCCTCGATACGCTCGCCATGGACGGTAAGTTCAATGATATCTCGACTCTTCTGGTCAACCATGACGACCACGTCGTCAACCTCCTCGACCAATCGGTCGAGTCTCGGCGCGACATACTCATAATACGTTCTCTCGTCAACAGAGAGACTGTCGGGCGCAGGGGCAGCGTCATCGATATCGATGTCGGTTACCGTGAACCGCGAGATGCCGATGGCGCCCACAATGAGGAGGGCGACCAGGACGAGGGAATAGGTGAGGAGGGATGTTCGCGGGCGATTTTGGGGCATGGATGGTACCTCTGGCAGCGTCGTTGCTGATCTTCATTGTTGATCACGTTGTACCATCCCGGCACCAATCTGGCGCAAGGAAGTGGCAGCAATGCTCGCTGTCTGCGTGACTCCGGTTCGCGAAACGGGATCATGCGATCATAGCGGGCACAAACGACGTCGAACAAGCACTTCTTCTGGTATCGAAAGGACGCGCAGTTGAAGGACATCACCCAGATCGAGACTTCACCAAGCCCCGTTCACATCGAGGATGTTTCGCCCATCGTCGATTGTGGTCGCTATCCAATCAAGCGAGAAGTCGGGGATACGGTCGAGGTCAGCGCTGATATCTTCCGCGACGGGCACGACCTGATCGCGGCGGTGATCCAGTATCGCCAGAACGGCGAGGAAACCTGGCGTGAGACCCGGATGCAAAAGGGTGACAACGATCGCTGGCATGGGGCCTTCCGCGTCGAAGTGATGGGGCCGGCGGAGTATACGATCCTGGCCTATCCGGACCGGTTCGCGTCCTGGCGGGACGAGCTTGGCAAGAAGGTCAACGCTGGGCTGGACGTGTCTTCCGAGCTCCTGGAGGGGTATGACATCGTCGAGGAGGCCTTCGGGCGCGCGACGCCGGCCGACCTGGAGGCGATGCAAACGATCGTCGATTCGGCGAAGACCGCGGAGGACCAGCGTCACGCCGCGGAGGCGATGCTGGGTGACGACCTCGAGGAACTGGTTCGCCGGAATGCCAACCGCGAAGGATTCGCCACGTTGGACAAGCCGCTCGGGGTCTACGTCGACCGGGTACGCGCCAGATTCGCAGCCTGGTATGAGCTCTTTCCAAGGTCGGCCGGAACGCGCGAAGGCGAAAGCGCCACGTTTCGTGATGTGATCGACCAGCTACCTCGCATCGAGCGCATGGGCTTTGACGTCCTGTACTTCACCCCGATCCATCCCATTGGGACCACGAAGCGCAAGGGACGGAACAACACCCTGATCGCCCATGAGGGTGATCCTGGCGTCCCGTATGCGATCGGGAGCCCGGAAGGTGGGCACGATGCGATCGAGCCCGGCCTCGGGACGTTCGACGATTTCGACGCGCTGGTGGACGCGGCGGCGGATCATGGGTTGGAAATTGCCCTTGATCTTGCCCTGCAAGCCTCGCCGGATCACCCGTGGGTGAAGGAGCACCCGGAGTGGTTCTTCATTCGCCCCGACGGCACAATCAAGTACGCCGAGAACCCGCCAAAGAAATACGAAGACATCTACCCACTCAACTTCAACAATCCGGATTGGCGGGGACTCTGGAACGAGGTCTACCGGGTAGTCATGGTCTGGGTCAACCATGGCGTGCGGACCTTCCGCGTGGACAACCCGCATACCAAGCCGACGGCGTTTTGGGAGTGGCTCATCGCCAAGGTCCATGAGACGCATCCCGACGTGATCTTCCTGTCGGAAGCGTTCACCCGGCCGAAGGTGATGCGGACTCTCGCCAAGGCAGGGTTCGCACAGAGTTACACGTATTTCACCTGGCGGAACTTCAAGCACGAGCTGATCGAGTACGCGACGGAGTTGACGCAGACCGAGATGAAGGAGGTCTTCCGCGGCAATTTCTTCACGAATACGCACGACATCCTGCCGACTGTGCTCCAGCAAGGTGGACGGCCTGCCTTCATGGCTCGCGTCGTCCTTGCGGCAACGCTCTCCTCGGTGTACGGGATCTATAGCGGCTATGAGCTCTGTGAGAATACGCCGGTCCCCGGTAAGGAGGAGTACCTCAACTCGGAGAAATACGAGTACAAGGTCTGGGACTGGGACCGTGAAGGCAACATCAGCGACTACATTGCCCGGCTCAACCAGATTCGCCGCGAGCATCCGGCCCTGCAGGAGTACGACAACCTGCAGTTCTTCGAGGTACAGAACGACAACCTCATCGGCTACGTGAAGTCCACGCCGGAGAACGACGACATCATCATGGTGATGGTCAACGTCAACCCGTTCGAGGCGCATGAGGCCTGGTTCAACGTGCCCATCCATGATCTTGGACTCGGAGACGACCAGCAATACCTCGTCGAGGAGTTGTTCACGGGTCGGACGTTGAGTTGGTCCGGATCGTGGCATCACCTGTGGATTGATCCGGAAGAAAACCCGGCCATGATCTTCCACATTCGACCGTGGAAGCATGTCGAGTATGTCGATCTTGCCGTTGATTGAGACCTCACGGCGAAGGTCGTGCGTGACCGCCGGGGGACCGCTATGCTTTGCGAAACAGGACCGCTGGCAACAGCCGTTCGATCGCAGGTCAAGGCTGGTCCCTGCGATGAACGAAGCATCGGGTGGGGTATCCCGGAGCGAATGATGGCGCCCGGATTGGTGCCGGGACGAAGAGCGGAGGAAGCTGGATGTTGAGCCGCGACGAGATGTGGTTCAAGGACGCGGTGTTCTACGAAGCGCCCGTCAAGTCGTTCTACGATTCGAACGGCGACGGTATGGGCGACTTTGTCGGGCTGACCGAGAAGCTGGATTATATTCGCGACCTGGGCGTCGATTGCATCTGGCTGTTGCCGATGTACCCGAGCCCGTACCAGGATGACGGATATGATATTGCCGACTTCTACTCCGTCCATGAGGATTTCGGCACGATCGAGGACTTCCAGGCCTTCCTTGACGCTGCCCACGAGCGCGGGCTGCGCGTCATCGCCGACCTGGTGATGAACCACACCTCGGACCAGCACCCCTGGTTCCAGGAGGCGAGATCGAATCCGGACTCACCGAAGCGCGATTACTACGTCTGGACCGACGATCCGACCATGTACTCGGAAGCGCGGATTATCTTTACCGATACCGAGACCTCCAACTGGACATACGACTCTGTCGCCGGGCAGCATTTCTGGCACCGGTTCTTCAGCCACCAGCCCGACCTGAACTACGACAATCCAGCCGTGCACGAGGAGATGTTCAATATCGTGCGCTTCTGGCTTGGTATGGGCCTCGACGGCTTCCGGTGCGATGCCGTTCCGTACCTCTACGAACGTGAGGGCACCAACTGCGAGAACCTGCCGGAAACGCATGAGTTCCTGCGCAAGCTGCGGACGATGGTCGATACCGAGTTTCCTGGCAAGATCCTCCTGGCGGAAGCGAATCAGTGGCCGTCCGACGTTGTCGAGTACTTCGGCACCGAAGATGACCCTGAATTCCACATGGCCTTCCACTTCCCGCTGATGCCGCGCATGTTCATGGCGATGCGGCAGGAAACGAGAACGCCGATCGTGGAGGTGATGGAATCGACCCCCGAGATCTCCGACCAGAACCAGTGGGCGATCTTCCTCCGGAACCACGACGAATTGACGCTGGAGATGGTCACGGACGCCGAGCGTGACTACATGTACTTCGAATATGCGAAGGACCCTCGCATGCGCATCAATGTCGGCATCCGTCGCCGGCTCGCGCCGCTGCTGGACAACGGCCGCCGCCAGATCGAGATGATGAACTCCCTGCTGATGTCGATGCCCGGTACGCCAGTGATGTACTACGGCGACGAGATCGGTATGGGAGACAACATCTACCTTGGTGACCGTAACGGCGTGCGCACCCCGATGCAGTGGTCGATCGACCGCAACGCCGGGTTCAGCCGGGCCGATTGGGCGCGGCTCTACTCGCCGGTGATCATGGATCCGGTATACGGCTACCAGGCGGTCAACGTCGAGGCCCAACAACGAGTGGCAACATCGCTGCTCAACTGGATGAAGCGGTTGATCGCGGTTCGCAAGCGGTACAAGGCGTTTGGCCGCGGCACCATCCGATTCCTCCATCCGGAGAACCAGAAGATCCTCGTGTACATCCGCGAGTGGGAGAACGAGACGATCCTGTGCGTCGTCAACCTCAGTCGATACGTCCAGGGGGCAGTAATCGACCTCACGGAATTTGATGGCTGGCAGCCGGTCGAGTTGATGGGTGAGACGCGATTCCCGCTCATCGGTTCACTTCCATATTTCCTGACGTTTGGGCCGCACGGGTTCTACTGGTTCCGGCTTGAACGTCCGGAACAGCAGCCGGAGCAGTAACGGGGCAACCCGGAGGTAGTTCATGGGGTTCAAACATCGGGTAGGCAATGCGGTCGAGGCCAGCGCGGCATGGATCACCAGTCAACGGTGGTACGGTGACAAGTCGCGCAACATCCAGTCTGTGTCTGCCGAGACCGTGGTGCCGCTCGATATTGATGACCTTGATGCTGCCTTTGTGATCGCCGGGTTTGCCTACGAGCGCGGAGCCCCAAGCCGGTACTTCCTGCCGTTGCTCGACGGAGGGCCACCGGGACTCGAGCACGGTGGGATGGATTTCCGGGATGCGCTTTCAGCCCCGGCCTTTATCCGCTGGTTCATGGACGGGTTCGGCGACGAGCGGGTGATCGAGGGGACGCCGACCTGGCGTTGGCGCCGGCTCGGTGCCGGGCTTCCCGAGATCGTGGACGTTCCCGACTCGGCGATTCGCGTCAGCCAGGCCGAGCAAAGCAATAGCTCGGTCCTGATCGGCGATCAACTCGTGGTGAAGGTTTTCCGGCGGTTGCAGCCAGGGATCAATCCGGATCTCGAGATCGGCGAGTTCCTGACGGTCGAGAGCGGATTCGCACATGCGCCGCACCTCTATGGCCTTGTCGAGATCGAACAGGATGGGGAACTGGTCTCCTTGGCAGCCGTCCAGCAGTTCGTCAGGAACGACGGCGATGGATGGGCCTGGCTGGTCGGCAAGCTCGAAGAAATGGGAACGGATGAGGCAGCTGCCTCCGAGCTGGTCGACGAGGTTGCATTACTCGCGACCCGCACAGCCGAGATGCACCTCGCCCTCGCGTCGGATGCCGATAACGAGGCGTTCGCGCCACAGGCATTCAGCCGGCGCGATGCCGAGGACCTCATTGGGCGCGTGGTCTCCGAGATGGAAGAATCCGTCGAAGGACTTTCGAAGCGCCTCGAACCCAAGGAAGTCGAGCAATTGCACAAGGGCGTTGGCCAACTCATGGCCGGGGCCTGGTCGCTGGTCGGGAGTACGAAGACCCGGGTCCACGGCGACTACCATCTTGGCCAGACGCTCCGCACCATCGATGGCGACTTTTGCCTGATCGATTTCGAGGGCGAACCGTCCCGCCCCATCAGCGAACGCAGGGCATTGCAGACGCCGTTGAAGGACGTTGCCGGCATGTTACGTTCGCTGGACTACGCGGTCGCCGTCGCCAACGCGAATGTCCCGGAGGGCGCCGGCATCCGGGCAGCCTGGCTCGGGGACGCAACCGAGGCGTTCATTGGCGAATATCGGGACACGATCCGGGAAGCCGACAGGACGATTATCCCGGACGACGACCAGCGATTCAACGAAGCGCTCAGGCTTATGATTGTGGAGAAGGCGCTCTACGAGGTTCGCTACGAGCTGAACAATCGCCCTGAATGGTTATCGATTCCTCTATCGGGTATCCGCCGCCTCGCCGGTATTCCTGAGTGATCCGCAAGATCCCGTCGGAACGTCCCGTGGACAAGGTCCAGTAGATGGTTGCCGCACTCCTGCTCGATGGTTTCCTGATCGTCATCCTGCTCATGATGATCCCGCTCGGCTTCCTTCGGGGCGGCCTGCGCGAGATTTGCACCAGCGCGGGGCTCCTCTTCGGCATATTGCTGGCCGGGGAGTGGGCGGAACGCTGGGGCACATGGGTGTCCGGGCGCGTTGATATCACCGAAGGTGCTGCGCAGTTCCTGATAACGGTGGGTCTCGTCGTGGTGAGCACGGCGCTCGTCGGGTATGGAGGAAGCGCGGCGTTTTCCTATCGCCCCGGGCCAGGCGGACGAATGTATGGCGCCTTCCTGGCGCTGCTGAACGGCATTGTGTTCGCGGGGTTCCTGATCAATTCGGTGATAGATCTGGTCTACGATGGCGATTCGCCAGCTGCCATCGACGACGGCTTCGTTTCGCGAGCGTTGTCGGCGGGGTTTGGCTGGGTATTGCTGGCGGCCTTCGCAGGCATCCTGGGCGCGACCGTGTTCGGCATGTTTGTGCGGGAGCGACCTGAAGATGATTTCGCCTATGTGCCGGCGTCAACGCCCGTGACGTCACGGCCCCAACAATCTTCGCCAACGCCGGTGAGCGAGACACAGGAACTTCCAGCGCAACCAGCACCCGGAGAGAGTCGGCCATCCCAGCCGATGCGCATCCGCGAGGTGCGCCATTGGGAGAGCGACGAACCGCCGCAGCGCGAGGACTTCGGCAAGGAATGGGGCCAAACCTGGCCCAATCCTCGAAAGCAGGGATCCGCGTTCCCCTGGGAGCAGCAGCCGACCCAGCAACAGCCATCCCCGAAACGTGTTTCCGGAACGCAGCGACGGGAAAGTCCCGGCAGGGACCGGCGGGATGTGCTGCGTGACTTTGTGCAGGACGACGACGACAAACAGGGGCGCGGCTCGAGTTAGCCCGGGGTCTCCGCCCACGATGGCATGCTCAACCCATTCGCCTGGAAATCGAACACCGCGATGTCCGCTGGGTACGTTCGAACAATCGTTGGTCGAGGGTCGTCGTTACGAAGCTCTACCCCGTTGCTGGAGTCGTTCATCGCGATGCTGGCTGGCCGTACCTGCCGGTAGATCGCAGCCGCGTTCCCCTCCGGGATGCAGGCCAACACGGGGCCCGGCTCAGCCAGGACCCGAAGTGATCCGGCGTCAGGCGCAATGACAATCCTGTACGTTGGCGTGGCGAGTTCTGCGATCCAGAGCGACGTCCCGGTATCGGAATTCGTCCAGCCGTTACGAGGCGTGACCTTCACGCGAATGGAGACGTCGTCAGCGAGTTCCAAATCGGTCGTCGATGAGATCGGATGCTCATGCGGCGCTCGTGGTCGCGCCAAGGAGGAGGTGCCGACCGGGGCGATAATCGAAACGTTCCAGCGGTCGCGAAAAGCTCGTCCAACCGTGTCGAGCGTCATGGGCGAACCGATCAGGATATCGACCCGCTGGCGGAAAAGCGTCATCAATGCAGGGACCTGCTCCAGCAACTGGTCATCGGGTATTCCTGACATGATCAGGACCCGGGCGCCCGAGGTATCGAGTAGTGCGATCTGCGCGACTCCCGTGCCGATGACCGCGAGGCGCGGACGGGAAGGGGTAGCGACCGCCCGGAGCCCGGCGACCCAGGCGCCGCCCGCGAGCAATCCGAGCCCCGCTCCGGCGATGAGCGAGCGTCTGCTCGTGACAGCACCAGCAGGTGGTGTGGTCATGATGAAGCGTGCCCGATCGCGATTGGATCGTCCCGGAATGGAGCGACATGGAGCGCGATATCGAGGTGTGTGATGCTGGTGAGCCGTTCTCGGGTCTCCAGCGCAGTGGCTTCGTCCGGAAAGATCGCGTAATGAGCCGGGCCGGCTCCCGACAGGATGGGAAACTCCACGCCCGCGGTTCGCATGTCTTCTCGGAGCCGCCCGATCGACGGGAGCAGTGCCTCGAGTGGTCGCGCAAACGCGTTCGATAGTGACTGGGGTCCGGGCATCCCTCTGGAGGTGAGGGCGTCGACGGCCGCATGGACCCGGCGCCCGTCGGAGAAATCAGATGGGGCCAGTGAGCTGTATAACCGCGCCGTTTTCGCCTCGATGTCGAGCTTCGGCGCACAGATCAGGACCCATCCTCTCGGCGCGGCAACCGGCGTGAGGTCGGTTCCGGTCCCGGTCACCAGCGCGGCAGGAGTGCCGAGGAAGAACGGGACATCACTGCCGAGTTGCGCCGCGATGCCGTACAGCTCTGCGCTAGCCAGTGGATTGCCGGCCGCATGATTCAGCGCGAACAGCGTGCAGGCGGCATTCGAGCTCGCGCCGCCCAGACCGGACGGCGCCGGTATTCGTTTGGTAACGTCCACCTGCCACGCCGTCTCAAGGCTGGTCGCTGTATTGAACGCCCGGATTGCCTTGAGGATCAGGTTCCCTTCGTCGGGGACGCCCGGCATCCCGGAGATCCGGGAACGGCCGTGCCCCGTGAGCCGTGTGAAGACAATATCGTCGCACAGGTCCACCATGGCCAGGACCGACCGGATCTCGTGATAACCGTCATCGCGCTTGCCCAGGATCTCTAGCCCCAGGTTGACTTTCGCGGGCGATGCGATGCGGATGACGGGGCTGGCGCTCATGCTGGCAGCGCCTCCGCAATGGCGAGCCATTCGTCGACCGATAGCGTCTGTGGCCGTCGCTTCGCGTCAATTCCGACCGTTCCGAGAATGTCGTCCAGTTCTGCCTTGCTCCGGCCGAGCCCCATGGAAAGCCCGTTGCTGATCGTCTTGCGCTTGCGCTGGAACGCCATCGTCGCCAGCTCGAACATCCGGTCGCGCTGCTCCTGCGTTCCCCGCAATTCGTCTCGAACGTCCATCACGACGACCGCCGAGTCGACCTTCGGAGGCGGCAGGAACACGTCGGGCGGAACAACGAAAGCGATCTCAGCCGCGGCATAGAGATCTGTCGCCAGGCCGAGCAGGGACATGTCGCCGGGTTGGGCGGTCATCCGCTCGGCAACTTCCTTCTGCACCATAACCGTCATGCGGGTCGGCGGTGTGGACGATTCCATGAAATGGCGAATGATGACGGTGGCCACGCTGTACGGCAGGTTTGCGACGAGTTGGTACGGCCTCCCTGATGTAATCTCCTCGATCTCGACGTGGCGAGCGTCGCGCTCCACGAGCGAGAAGTTCGGGGTCCCGGCGAGATCCGTACGCAGGAACTCCGCGAGTTCGCTATCGAGCTCGATCCCAGTCACGGTTGCACCGCGCGATAGCAATTCCCTGGTGAGGATGCCCATGCCCGGGCCCACCTCGAGCACGAGGTCGTTCTCATCTATTCCCGCGACGTCGGCGATTTCCTGGACGACGGTCGGGTCGGTGAGGAAATTCTGGCCCATCGATCGCGTCGGGCGGATGTTGTTCTTCCGGAGGACGCGTTGCCAGTCATTCGCGGTGCGCTGCAAGGAAGCGGTCATTTGGGCTCCAGCCATGTGAGGGCTTGCGATTCGATGGCGAATGTCGCCGGTATGCTCGTCCATTGCTCGCCGTCGGATTCGAGCTTCGGCCTGTCTGTCGAGTCTATGGTGACACCGGCCGTTGGAATATGCAGCACCTTGGGATGGTCCAGATGCGTTGCGCGAAAGAGGCGGGGGAGCGCAGCCGCGATATCGCGCAGGCTGGCGTCCGCGAGCGCGACGATATTGAGAAGCCCGTCATTCATATCGGCGCGTGGAGAGATTTCGAGCCCGCCGCCGAAGAACCTCCCGTTCGATACGGCGATAATGTGACATCTTTCGAGATCGTGAGTCGTCCCCTCGACAGTGGTTAGAGTGGCCCTGAAGGGATGCTCTACAGCGATGCCATGCATCGCGCCGGCAAGGTAGCTCGCCTTGCCGAACATGCGGGGGTAGGTGTTCGCCCTCCGCGCGGCGAAGGCGCTGACCCCGATGCTGCTCTCGTTGATAAAGTAGCGTTCCTGTCCCGCAGGCGTCGTGACTTTTCCAATGTCGACCTGACGCCTGCGGGATTCGGGGAGATCACCTACCAGGAGCCGTTCCTCCCACGCCGGGAGCGTACGCGACGTGTCTTTTCCACGACCGGCGGGAACGAAGAACACCGGAGTATCGGGCCGGGTGGAAGTGAGTACGCCGTTGACGACCCCGTTGAGCGTGCCATCTCCTCCGAGCGCGCCCAAGGCATCTACCGAAGCGGCAAGCTCACGGGCGAGAGATTCTATGCGGTCGGAAGATCCTGCCACACGGAGGTCGAGCGTGCCCTTCCAGGACGAGGCGAGATGCTCGATCCGGGATGTCAGGCGAGCAGCGTTTCGTCGTCCCGATCGGGGATTGACGATCACTCCAATGCGCAAGGTCGAGGTCCTCCGTGGCCACGTTCCAGATGCCTCTTGGCAGATTAAACGGGTAAAGGGGTGAGTTTTTCCTGCCGTCATCATACAATCCCTGTGTTCGGAATGTTCTGTCAGGCGGTTCAGGTCAGAGGAAAGGGAGCCACGTATGCGATATGCAGACGCCGCGGCATGTCGTGCGGCTGGGGTTACATATCATCTTGTGCCGAGGCAGGTGTGGGAGGAGCAGCGGGAACAGGCCGAGTATCTTCCCGAGGCGTTTCCGCAGGATGGATTCATTCATTGCACCAACGGCCTCGAGGAGTTGGTCAACGTCGGGAACAGGTACTACACGAGTGATGAACGCCCGTTTCTCGTCCTGATCCTCGATGTTCCAAAGATCCAGGCGCCTGTCCGGTATGACGACCCTGATGAGATCTATCCACATATTTACGGCCCGCTCAACACGGATGCGGTCGTTGGTACGCTCGAGGTTCGCCGGGACGGAAATGGCACGTTCCTTCCGTTTTCGGTCGACGTGAAGCAGCAGGCTTAAGGACCGGACGCCCGGGGTAGCTCAATCCTGGGAACTCCTTCTGTCCCGGTCACGCTGCCTTCCCCGAAGTGCCATCGGCATGTGACGTCACTTCTGACGACGTTTTCGCTCTGGCTGCGAACGTACGTCTGGAAGCTTTGTGACCCCATCTTTTGCCCGGGTTTTCGAATGCAGGGGATACGCCCATCGGGTACCATTGGGCCAGTTGCGCACCGCGTCGGAGGCCGGCTTTTCCGGCTCGCGCGCAGGTGCCTTCCAGGACTTCAGCACTGGCTGGCGAGAGGTCCTGGTTGACCGGAGAGGAATCATCACACAGGCGCGGACTGCGCACGGTGGCGGTATCCCCGAAGTTTGCATTGGCGTCCCTGACGCATCATCACCGCGCTTTGGATGGAGAGCGACGCGTGTCGTCACCATTCCACTCATTCGCAGCGTACGAGGCTGGAAACACGTGGAACTTAATTCGAGTATTGGGCGACGTTGGTCTGGGTTTCCCCGCTTTCAGCTTCGCTGGCCCGGAGTGCTCTCGATGGCTTTGGAACGAATCGACGAAGCGACCACGTTTATGTGGCGCCACGGACGAGACCTGATCACCGTTTCCCGCGCGGGTGAATCTTGGCAAGTCTGCTACGAAACCTGCGGGCGATTGCTGGGTCCACGACAAACCGTCTACCAGGCGAATCACCGCAACGCGAAATTCGCTGCATGGGACGTCATGGCTCGTGTGATCAGCGCTTCGCATGATGAAGATGAGGGGCTGCAGGTCGCCCTGCGCGCGGCGCAGTGGATGCGCGACGCCGACGCCACAAGCGGCGACTAAGATGCCCGAGCTTCCCGAGGTCGAGACCGTTCGCCGGAGTGTCGAGAGGTATCTCTCAGGCAAGATGGTTGAATCGGTGGATGTCCGGTTGCCCAAGCTTCTGCGCGACTCACCGATTCCGGACGCATCGGTGCTCGCCGGTGCAACCGTGCTCGGCGCCCGTCGCCGGGCGAAAGTCCTTGCGATCGATTTTTCCAATGAACTGAGCCTGATGATCCACCTGAAGCTTGCCGGTCAGTGGGCAATCTTCCTGCCGGATGGCTCCCGGATCATCGCTGGCCACCCGGTTCCGGCACCCGACGGACCGTATCCTCATAAATCCACCCATGCCGACATCCATTTCTCCGATGGCACGCTTGTCCACTATTCCGACATCCGCCAGTTCGGATGGTGGCGAATCTTGCCGACAGA
>CAZVAA010000024.1:0-2751 GCA_964624125.1 uncultured Sphaerobacteraceae bacterium
CGCCATTTCCGGGCGATCCAGCCACCGGCGGTTGCCATCACCAGCATGGCAGCAGGCACCAGCGCCGCGGTCGGGGGTGGCTCTGTGCGGATACTCGACTCCATGCCGAGGGCGCTTCGGCCCGCGGCTTTGAGTACTGCGGTGCCGATGTGGAGGGGCAGATAGAGCGCGGGAATCATCTTCGCCCAGAAAATCGGATCACGCGCAACCAGCATTCCTGTTATCAGGCCGGCGCCGCCAAACCCGGCAGTCGCCAGCACGATGTCCGATGGCTTGATGACGAAGGCGACAACGGCGGTCAGGCCGAGCGTCCCTGCCCACTGCAAGGCGGGCGCTCCCCTCTTGCGTCCTTCATAGATGAACATGGCGGACGAGGCGAACCATGTGATCCCGGCGACGCCATTCAGGGCCCGGGCGAGCGTGCCGTCGGCGACGATCGAGGCGCCGACGATAACGGTTGCCGTAGCGAGCGTTCCGGTGGCGATGCGTTCGAGTCTGGAGGTTCCAATGATCATGTGCGAGCCTGCTTTCGCGATTCAATCGTGTTCTTGAGCTGATTGTGCCAGCCCGCGCCTGACAGGGTACGGCATCGCTGCTATACTCGCCCCGGGCATGCCCATGCCCTCGTAGCTCAACGGATAGAGCGTCTGTCTTCGGAACAGAAGGTTGCAGGTTCGAGTCCTGCCGAGGGTACCACTTGATTGTCCTCGCCTCAGTCCAAGGGAATCCGCATGCGGGCCTGTATTCTCTCCATCGGCTCCGAGCTGATTCTCGGACAAATCACCGACACGAACGCAACCTATCTCGCGCAGGAACTCTCCGCCGTCGGCATCGAGCTCGTCTATGTGACGCAGGTCGGTGATGACCGTGCCCTGTTGCTGGACGCGATGCGCCGGTCGCTCCAGTACGCCGATGTGCTCATCTGCACCGGCGGTATCGGCCCGACCGATGACGACCTGACGCGAGAGACGATCGCAGAACTTGTTGGTGAGGAGCCCGTGATCGATGAGCGGCTGCTCGAGGAGCTGACGGGCTTTTTCCGTGGTCGTGGCCAGGAGATGCCGGAGCGTAATCGCAAGCAGGCATGGGTCATCCCCTCCTCCACCGTTCTACCGAACCCGATCGGCACGGCGCCTGGCTGGCTTGTGCATCACGACGACAAGATGATCGTGACGATGCCGGGCGTGCCGCGCGAGATGTTCCGGATGTGGACGGAGCAGGCACTGCCGCGCATCATGGACCGTGCAGAAGACCGCGTGATCGATTCTGTGAACATCAAGACAATCGGGATCGGTGAATCTGCTGCCGAGCAGTTGCTGCACGACCTCGTTGTCGCCGCGGATCCGCAAGTTGCGACCTATGCCAAGGACGACGGCGTGCATGTCCGTGTGACCGCGTTCGGCGATGACGTCGACGAAGCGCGGAAGCGGCGCGACGCGTGCCGGGATGAGGTCCTGCGTCGCCTCGGTGACCATGTTTGGGGCACCGACGAGGACACGCTGCAGGGCATCATCGCGCAGCAACTCGACCAGCGTGGCATGAAGCTTCGCATTCATGAAGTTGGGACCGGCGGCGCATTGTCCGCGCTGCTCTCGGCAGATGCAAGCTCGGCCCTCTCGTTCGAGCAGGACATCGTCGAGCCAGCCTATGCGCTTGCGGCCGAAGCCGCCGATATGCGAGCCGCCGAGAACTCCCTGGCGCTCGCTTCCGACGACTCGGCACTGGGCATCGCACTGGTCTATCAGGGGTCACTCGACGATCGGGGCGTTTCGCAAGGGCAGTTGACCATCGCGATCTCGGACCCGTCGCGACCGGACCCGATGGTCTCAACCTGGCAACTGCGCGCCTCGCTTCCGGAGATCCAGCGCAGATCCGCGTTGAGCGCGATCGAGGCGCTCCGCAAGCACCTCAACGGCTAGCTCATTCCTTCCCGGGCCAGGACGCAAGCAATTCAGCCTGTCGATCCAGCATCCTGCCCCGGTCCACATCCGTGGCATCGTCCCAGCCGAGGATGTGCAGTATCCCGTGAATGACCAGGAACCAGAGCTCCTGCCCGGTCGTCCAACCGGCTTCTTCGGCGTGCGCCGCAGCGCGATCGACCGAGATCATGAGATCTCCACCGCGCTCCGCCATTTCATCACCGACCTCCGGAGTGAGGTCGAACCCATCATCCTCGTACGGGAAGGTCATGATATCGGTGGGCGTATCGATACCCATGAAGTCCGCATGGGCCTGCTGCATCGCGCGGTCATCGATGAACTGTACGCCGAATTGCCAGTCGCCCGATGCTCCTTCCGCCGCGAGGACGTGCCTCGCGAGGGATGCGATCGCCTCCTCCGTGACGCCTGCGGGGACGTCCGCGTCGGCGGAGACGATCACATCAACGGTGAGATCAGCCGGCGAGGGCATCGCGCACCGCAGCAGACAGGCGTCGACCGTCGACACGGCCCTCAGCGCGCTTGTTGAGGAGCCCCATCACCTTGCCCATGTCCTTCGGACCTTCGGCGCCGGCTTCCTCTATTCCCTGCTTCACGAACGCCTGGAGATCATCGTCGGACATCTGTTGCGGCAGGTATTCCTCGATGATCTTGACCTGCGCCTCATCCTTCGCGGCGAGGTCATCGCGACCGCCCTGACGGAACTGTTCGATGGAGTCTTGCCGCTGCTTGACCTGCGTCTGGAGCAGCTTGATCTCCTCTTCAGGCGTCAGGTCGCCCTGCTTGTCGATTTCGGCATTCTTGAGGACGGACA
>CAZVAA010000024.1:2851-23157 GCA_964624125.1 uncultured Sphaerobacteraceae bacterium
ATGCCCTTTTCCTGCGCGACCCTGTTGGCCACATCGACCATCTCACCGAGGAGATCTCCGTCGCCCGTCCCGAGCTCGCCTATATTGGCGACGTGTCGCTTCGGGATGACCTGTACGTGCGTCGGCGCTACGGGGGAGATGTCGTCAAAGGCCACGACACGATCCGTCTCGGCGAGGAAGGTCGTGCCTATCTCTCCCGCCGCGATCTTGCAGAAAATACAGTCGTCCTTGTACCCAGACATGCGATGATCTCTCCAACTTCAACCGTCATCCGGTGTCCTGGCCGGATGACGGGTCGAACGTCGTTATGGAAGTGAGTATGCCAGAGCTACCCGAAGTCGAGACAGTTCGCCGGATCATCGAGCCGCTGGCTGTAGGGCGAAGCATCACCGCCGTGACGCTCAGCCCAAGCTTCCCCGCCGTGCTCGAGTCCCCGGATGGCATGGACCCGGGCAGTGCCTTGATCGATGCCAGCATCCTCGAAGCGAGACGGCGAGGTAAATACCTCCTGTTTCGCCTCGACACCGGCATGTGGCTGGTCGTCCACCTGCGGATGACCGGCCGGTTGCTTATCACTGAGCGGTCGGCCCCGCCGGTTCGATTCGAGCACCTCTCGCTGCATCTCGACAACGGAATGGACCTGCGCTTCGCAGACCAGCGCAAATTCGGGCGTGTCACGGTGACGCTCCCCGAGGATGTCGATCGTCTCGACGCGCGCCTCGGTCCGGAACCATTTGACCGGCGATTTACCGGACGCTGGCTCCATGAGGCGCTCCAGCGCAGGACAGGCAAGATCAAGGCCGTGCTCCTTGACCAACACCTGGTTGCGGGGTTGGGAAACATCTACGTGGATGAGGCGCTGTTCCGCACGCGAATCCATCCTGAACACATCGCCCGGGAGCTGTCAGTTCAGGACACGACGCGACTTGTCGGCTCCATCCGGCATGTTCTCAAAGCCGCGATCGCCAACCAGGGCACGACGTTCTCCACCTTCGAGAACCCGTATGGTGAGGCGGGCTCCAACGCGGATTTCCTTCGCGTATATGGCAAGGGTCGGCATGGATCGGCCTGTCCTCGCTGCGGCACGCCGCTGGAGCATACCGTCGTTGGTGGGCGCGGCACGACATTCTGCCCGCGTTGCCAGCGACTGCCCGAAATGCCCGGTGACGCTTCCGCCTACAGATGATCCGCCGGAACCGGCGGGCCGATCTGCTGCGGACCGAAGATTGTATCTTCCGTCTCGCCAGCGAAAACGTGCAGCCCAAGTCGGCTGGAAAGCTCTTCGCAGACCTTGATGCCCCGGACGCTCGTGCCGAACGCATCAAGACCCGGGGATATGACGGCGATCCCGAGCTTCCCCGGAACGACCGCCATGATGGCGCCGCTCACGCCGCTCTTGGCCGGAATACCGATCGTGTATGCCCACTGACCGGCTGAGTTGTACATGCCACACATATGCATCACGCTCAGCAGGTCGCGAACGTATCTCGCCTCGATCGCCCGCTGACCAGTTGCGGGATTAACACCGCCATTGGCGAGCGTGCCCGCCATCAGCGCCAGATCCCGGGCCGTCACCTTCACCGAGCAGTGCTTCAGGTAGAGCGCGAGATTGTCCTCTACATCCGTGCTGATCATGCCAAGGCTTCGCATGAGGAAAGACAAGGCCCGATTCCGGTCAGCCGTCTCATATTCGTGTGTGAAGATCTCCTCATCTACCTCAAGGGACTCATTCCCCGAGAAGCGGCACAGCACGTCGACAACATGCCGGGCATCTTCATCGGCGTCCCCGCTCCGGATCAGGTCCGTCGTGACCAGGGCACCGGCATTCACCATCGGGTTATATGGACGATTCCTGCGCTCGTCGAACACGACCGAGATCGAATTGAAATCATCGCCACTCGGCTCAACACCAACCCGGGTGAGCACTCGCTCGCGTCCATGGATCTCCAGCGCGCGGCCATAGGTGAACACCTTCGAAATCGACTGGAGCGCGAAGGGCCATTCGTCATCTCCGGTGGAATGGACCACTCCGTCCAGGGTCGCGAGCGCGATCCCGAACCGGTCATATTCCCCATCAAGCACGAAGGGTTTGTGGTATCCGACGCCCGGGGTGTAATAGCTATCCACCTCGTCAAGGTATTGCGAGAGATGGCGCTGGTACATGGCTTCCAACCGGCTCGTCACGCGGCGGAGCGTATCCTGATTCGGCAATTGCATCATATTCGTTATCCCTCCGGTTAGTCTCCACGGTTTTCGTCTCAGGCCAGACAGGCGCTCTCTCCCCTAATCTCGCCAGGGCTAACGAGATTCGGTCGCATGTACCGAGCCCGGACTATGCCACAGAGAAACCGGAGAGCAGTTGCTCCCCGGTTTTCCTTGCTGGTTATTTCGCTGATGGTGCAATCCCTCATGGATTACGCCGTCGCGAACCGCTCCACTACAGCTTCAGGCCGCGCATCGCCCAGGTGCTCGCAGAACATCCGGTAATACGCCAGCTCCTCACGTGTGCGGATTGGAGGATCGATGTCGAACCGCTCTGCCGCGAAGGCTTCGTCGGTGACGTCCGAGCTAACCGCCCGCTGGAGGGCATCCACCGCACCGGAGCCGTCACCGAACTGGGCCTTGGTCCGCCAGAGAATCTCGTTCGGGAGCCATCCCTCGAACGCTTCGCGGAGCAGGCGCTTCTCCACCTCGCCATCGTCGATGCGCTTCAGTGAGGCGGGAATCATCATGCCAACGCGGACCATGTCCCTGGAGAGGAAGGGCAACCGGATCGTCAGGCCGTTACTCGCCGCGGTGCGATCCACTCGCTGCAAGCCGCTGGCGTGGAGGCCATCAAGCAGGTTAATGAGCTCGGCATGCAATGCCGCATCATCGTCGAATTCGGCGAGATGCTCGTACCCGGCAAACAGCTCATCGGAGCCTTCTCCGGTCAATACGACATCCGCATACCGGGCCGTGAATTTCGCAAGGATCGAGTTGGAGACGGAGCTCCGAACCAACGACGGATCGAAACTCTCGAGGGCCCGGACAACCTCCGGCACGATCTCCATGGCATCGTCTTGCGAATAGAGCATCTCGTGGTGCTCGGTATCGAGATACTCCGCGACCTGGCGAGCTGCCAGGATGTCCGGCGACCCTTCCATCCCGACGGCGAACGTCTTCAGGCGCTTGCCGCGCTCATTCATCCATCGTTGGCCGATCGCCGCGATCAGGCTGGAATCCAGGCCACCCGACAGGAACGACGCGACGCCCGTGTCGCCCATCATCTGGGATTCCACGCTCTCGATGAGCTGATCCCGGACACGGGCGAGCAGCGTTTCACGATCCGACTCGTGGTCGACTTCCTCGACCGAGGGGAACGGTCCGGCGAACTCGAACAGTCCGGTTTCGGAAGACCAG
Organism: uncultured Sphaerobacteraceae bacterium; assembly: GCA_964624125.1. GTDB lineage: Bacteria > Chloroflexota > Chloroflexia > Thermomicrobiales > UBA6265 > UBA6265. Next base: position 6,254 of record CAZVAA010000024.1, read on the forward strand.
ACGTGACCCGGCGGGAAATACTCAGCGTCGGCGCGAGCATCGTCATCGAACGCGCCAAGCTCGGATGCGAAGACCACGCGATCGTTGGCACGCACCCAGTACAACGGTCGAATGCCGAGCGGGTCGCGCGCGGCCACCAACTCGCCGTCATCCTTGGCGATGACGAGCGCGAAGGGACCGTCGATCATTGAAAACACATCGTTGCCGCGTTTCGAATAGAGCGACAACACAATATCGATGCTGGAAGAAAGCGGACGTTCATCGGCCAGGCGACGAAGCTCCGGGAGGTTGTAGGCCTCACCGTCCGCCACCATATGAAGGTCGCCGTGGAGGCTCGTGAACGGCTGGGGCGACGACGTTTCATGATCTCGCCAACGCGCACCGATCCAGTTGCCAGATACCACGACACCGCGCTGGCCATCGGGACCCCGGTGCTCAAGTCGCGAAAGCATGCCTTCGGAGGCGGCGACATCGATCTGTCCGCAAGATACAACAATTCCACTCATGGGAAAACAAGGAACTCCTAAGAGGCTTCGGGCAATATGCCCATGACATACGACATGCCTGGTCAAACCGGGGAGCTGCGGACAATAACGGCGAAGCCACTCATGCCGTCGAACCCAGATCCGCAGATCCAGATACATGCAAAGTGGCCACTCGAATGAGTGGCCGGTTACACGCCAAACATGTATATGTCGGAGCGGGCGACCGGACTCGAACCGGCGACAGCCTGCTTGGGAAGCAGGTACTCTACCAACTGAGTTACACCCGCGCACATCAACTGCGCGATGGGTATTTTACCACAATCCAGCGGGAATTCACAGCACCGCACGCATTTGTCAGCCGAGTCCGGACACGCAAACCGGCCCCACGGACGGACCGAAACTGCCTCCATTCAATCGGCACCTGGAGAGGCCTTCGAAGCTCATTGGTCTCCTATTTCCAGATCCGCGATCACCGGATAATGATCGGAGGCCATGCGACTGGCTTCAGTAATCACCACTCGACATGCGAGCACACGCCACTGACGCCCCACGTAGATCATGTCGATCCGCTGGGTGGCGTCATCGGTCGGGGACGTTGGAATCGTGTATCCCGGCCCGGCGTTGCCCGCCGCTTGCCAGGCGTCCCTGAAGAGATCCAGCGGGGCCAGTTCGGGATCGCCGGGCTGGGCATTGAAATCACCGGTCAGGACAACCGGGGCATCGACCTCGCCCAGGCGTCCGGCGATTCGTGCGGCCTGGTCCCGTCGTTCCGCGATCGCAGCATCCTCATAACCGGGACCCCCGACTTGCAGGTGGGTATTCGCGAAGGTCACCGGGCCGATCCCGGGCACATCGATCGTCGCGACCAGGAGACCCCGAGGCTCTCGCCCATCGTACGTCGGCAGGAGGATATTCTCGTGCGACCTTATTGGATAGCGGCTGAGGATCGCCGTCCCGTACTCCCCGCCGTCGAGCTCAACGTTCGGCCCGTAACAGGAGTGCATTCCAAGCTTGTTGGCCAGCCAGGATGGTTGGTCGACCCCGTCCGATCTCGGTTGGCCCCGGTCTACTTCCTGCAAGCCGACGATAGCGGGTCCGGCATCCTGGATCACCTGTACGACCCGGTCGAGATCGAGGTCCCCCAGCGTACGAGGATCCGCTGGATGGTTCCCGACTCCGTGGCGAATGTTGTAGGACATGACTCGCAAGGACTGCCCGGCACCCATCATCTACCCGCCTCCATCATGCGCTTACCGTGGATTCCCCGGAACGATCTGGAAAATGTACCGGGATCGTCGCACTTTGACATTGACCCTCTCCGGGGTTTCTCGTATAATTTGTTTCGGCCTGAGGGGACGTAGCTCAGTTGGGAGAGCGCTACAATCGCACTGTAGAGGTCGGGGGTTCGAGTCCCCCCGTCTCCACCGAAGGACAAAGCCTCCATCATTCGATGGAGGCTTTTGGCTGTCCCGAGCCAGACGGCTCCCCTACTCGCGACCCTCGCCGGTAGCCGCGTCATCCGAATCTGTGTACACCGACGGATGAAGCACACCGATATACGGCAGGTTGCGGTAGACGCCAGCATAGTCAAGGCCGTAGCCGACGACGAACTCGTCCGGCACGGTGAATCCGATGCGATCCACCTGCACGTCGATCGCATCCGGCTTGTCCTTCTTCACGAGTGCAACCACCCGAATATCCTTCGGTTGGCGCCGGCCAAGGTATTGCAGCAGGTACTGCAGGGTGAGCCCGCTGTCGACGATGTCCTCAACCACGACGATCCGGCGACCGGCAATCTCCTCGTCCAGGTCCTTCAGGATCCGTACGACGCCTGAGGATTTCGTGGACGCGCCGTAGCTCGAGACGGCCATGAAGTCCATCTCGACCGGAATCGACATCGCCTTGACGAGGTCCGACATAAAGGTGACCGCGCCCCGCAGGACACAGATCATCAACGGTTGGTCGTCCGCATATTCGGCATCGAGCTCGGCCGCCATATCAGCGACGGACTGCCGAATCTCCTCTTCCGAAATCAGGATGCGGGCGACGCCCCGCGACTTGGGGTCAGAGGGAAGGATGTGTCCGTCCTCGCTCCCGTTGCCACTCATGGCTGTCATGCAACCGTGCTCCCATCTGGCGAGACGCGAGGCGCCTCGACCGCGTGTATCCATACCGATTCAATGGTACCCGCTCTCCCGCTGGAGGGAGAGGACGCCACCTTCGATCTTCACCAACCAGTTCCCCCCGATCTCGACACGTGCCCCTGAGCGATTTCGGTTGGCGAGATCGCGCACCGCATCGATCCGATGGGACGAAAGATCGCCATCGAAACCTGCGTTCAGGAGCCACTTGCGCACGACCCGGCGCTGGATCGCAAGGTCAGCGTCGGTGATCGCTCGACGATGCAGGCCGGGGCCCTGTTCATGCCGCAGGCGTTCGGTAGCGAGATATTCGAGATAGTCGTCGTCGACGGCGGCGATGCCGGCGAAACGGGCGAGATTCCGGATAGCGCCAGGCGCTATCCGCTCGAGTTCCGGCAGGATATCGTGGCGAATGGCATTCCGGCGATAGGTTCGCTCGATGTTGGTGGAGTCCTCCGCGAGTGGGAGGTTGGCATCGCGGTGGATGGCGCTCAACTCGTCGATCGATTCGGTGAGCAGTGGCCGCCAAAGCCGAAGTTGCACGGGCCGGGCGCCTGACTGCCACCAGGGCACCTGGATCGAGGTCCATTCGCGCATACCCGAAGCGCCTTGAAACCCGGCGCCTCGGATCAGGTGCAACAGCACGGTTTCCGCCTGGTCCCGCTGGTGATGGGCGAGCGCTACGGCGTCGGCGCCCACGTCTGCAGGGACATCGGCAAAGGCGCGATATCGCTCCCGACGAAGGGCTTCCTCAGGACCTGCCCCCGCGTGAGTGGCGAGAACGTCGTCTCCCAGCTCCACCACATGAACCGGCATGTCGAGCGTCTTGCCGAGCGATTCCACGAGCCGGGCGGCGTTCGCTGAGTCATCCCGGACCCGATGGTCCACATGGACAATGCTGGCGCGGATCGTGCCGGTGCGCACAAGGCCGTGCAAGAGGTGCACGAGCACGACGGAATCCAGCCCGCCTGAACAGCCAATGAGGATGTGAGGCGTCGCCTCTACCAACGGGCCACGTGTGAGTGAGGCGCGAAGACGCTGGACGATGCCGGTCTCGCGACGGGTAGCCGGAACTGATGGATTGCGGTCTGGCCTATCCATGCGTCACTGGCTTTCTGTTGCGTTCCGGGGAAAGGTGTTGCGGTGCCGACGGCTGGATTCGAACCAGCGACCGAAGGCTTATGAGTCCTTTGCTCTGCCACTGAGCTACGTCGGCGCGTACCGGGCTGAATCCTACCAAAATGGGGACGTGCCGTCAACCAGAGAATCCGTGGCTTCCACAGGGCAATCCGGGCCGATGCTACACTCGAAACCACGACGCTCCGGCCCCGTAGCGGCACCTGTAGAGAGGGCCGGCGGACGCCGATTTTGCATCCTAACCGGGCGCTGCCCGCGCATTGAAATGGAACGACACGACTCGATGACGGAACTCCAGTCCCCTCTTCTCGCCGGCCTCAATCCCGACCAGCAACGCGCCGTGACCACGACCGAAGGACCGGTCCTGGTGGTCGCGGGTCCGGGATCCGGAAAAACCCGTGTGTTGACGCACCGGATCGCCTACCTGATCCAGGAATGCGGGGTGCTGCCGGAGCAGATTCTCGCGGTGACGTTTACGAACAAGGCGGCGCGGGAGATGCGGGACCGGATCGACCGACTGATCGGCGAGGACGCGACCGACGGCCTGGTGATGGGGACGTTCCACTCGCTCGGTGTGCGGATGCTGCGGGAAAACCCGTACAGCGCGACGGAGTTCCTCGACCTCCAACGCAACTTCCTTATCTATGACTCGGGCGACCAGATGGAACTTGCCCGCTCTGCGGTGAAGAACGCCGGACTCGACCCGAAGCAAGTCCAGCCGCGCCGGATGCTCTCACGCATCTCGGCTGCGAAGAGCGTGCTCATGACCGCCGATGAGTTGTCGGACGAGGCGGAGACCTATGACGACGAGATCGTCGTGCGCGTCTACAAGGAGTACGAAAAGCTGCTGCGGGCGGCAAATGCGGTCGACTTCGACGACTTGCTCGGGCTTCCGCTCCGGCTTTTCGATGCCGACCCAAACGTCCTCGAGCGATACCAGCAACGATTCCGCTACATCCTCGTCGACGAGTACCAGGACACCAACCGCGTGCAGTACGTGATGGTCTCCGCCCTGGCCGACACCCATCACAACCTCTTTGTCGTCGGGGATCCGGACCAGTCGATCTACGCATGGCGGCAGGCGGACATCCGGAACATCCTGGATTTCAAGAAGGACTATCCGGACGCGACGCAGATCAACCTGGAGATCAACTACCGGTCCACCCAGCGGATCGTCCAGGCAGCGGACCGGGTAATCAAGGAAAACGAGCAGCGCATCGAGCGCAGCATCCGCACGAACAACGAGGAAGGCGAGCTGATCCAGTTACGGGAACTCGCCGACCAGCAGCACGAAGCGCAGTTCATCGTCAGCGAGATCCGGAGACTGGTGAACCGGGGAATCTGCAAGCCCGAGGATATCGCGGTCATGTACCGCACCACTGCCCAGAGCCGTGTGCTGGAAGAAGCTTTCCGCACAAGTGAGTTCCGGTACCGGATCGTCGGAGGCGTTCGCTTCTATGAGCGCAAGGAAGTCCGGGATATTCTCGCCGTTCTGCGGCTGCTCTATAACCCGTCGGACAACGTGAGCCTGCAACGGGTGATCGACAACTTCCCGATCGGTCGCGGATTCGGCCCGAAGGCGCTGGAGACCGCGCAGGATTGGGCGGCCGAACACCGGCGACCGGTCCTCGATGCATTCCTCGAGCTGGTGCCGTCAGTATCCGTGAAGAGCGACCTGCCCCAACCTGCCTTCTCCGGAGCCGGAAAGACGGCGGCGCAAAGGATCGGGTCGTCGTTTGGCATCCTCAAGGCGCGCCAGGAGACGGACAGCCTCGCGGAATTGTTCGACACCATCGTCGATGTCACGGAGTTCCGGAAGTCGTTCGACGGCGACAGCGAGGAAGAGCTCCAGCGCTGGGCGAACGTCCAGGAGCTTCGCTCCGACCTCGAGCGCTACGACAACGTCGACCCGCAGGATGCCCTCACCGCTTACCTCGAGCAGGTCGCACTCATCGCCGACGTCGATTCGATGGACGAAGAAACCGGTGGCAGCGTCACGTTGATCACGCTCCACTCAGCCAAGGGGCTGGAGTTCCCGGTCGTGTTTATTGCGGGAGCTGAGGAAGGGCTGTTGCCGATCACCAGGGCGGTTGAGGCCGAGGCGTTCGATCCGCTGCCGATGGAGGAAGAGCGACGCCTCTTCTACGTCGGTATCACGCGGGCGCAGCAGTTGCTCTACATCACCTACGCCGGTAGCCGGATGACCTACGGACAGTTCCGGGACGGGGTCGTATCCCGCTTCGTGCAGAATATTCCGGCGGAAACGATGCGGTCGACGATCCGGGATCGCGCCGTCAGTTCACGAAGCGGACGCCGCTACGGCAAATCGGAGCCGGGCTCCCTCGCGTCGAAGGTCACATCGTCCTGGTCGTTGCCAGAACCGGTGGCGAAGGACGTGCCACCGCAGCTTCCCGACTACAAGGTCGGGAACCAGGTGTTCCACGCCAAATTCGGCGAGGGCCAGGTCAGCGAGATCGTCCCCCGCAAGGATGGCGACATGGAGATCGCGGTGCTCTTCAAGCGCCACGGCGCAAAACGACTTATCGCCTCGCTCGCCAACATGGACATCATTTCCTGACACCGGAGGCTTGCATGGGACAGATCGGCGATCAATCGATCCGGGCTCGACTCGAACGCATCGAGGACGAGGTGCTTGCTCCGGGCGCGACACGGAGTCGTGGCGCGAAGCGCGAGCGTGAAGAAGCGTCCTCGCCAATGCGGACCGAGTTCCAGCGCGACCGCGACCGGATTATCCACACGAAGAGTTTTCGCCGGTTAATGCACAAGACGCAGGTCTTCATCGGGCCGAAAGGCGACCATTACCGGACGCGCCTCACCCACACGCTGGAAGTCACACAGATCGCGCGGACGATCGGGCGGGCACTGGGGCTGAACGAAGATCTCATCGAGGCGATGGGCATGGGCCATGACCTCGGTCACACGCCGTTCGGCCACGCCGGCGAACGGGCCCTCGCCGAGGTCATCCCAGGATTCCGGCACAATGAGCAGAGCCTTCGAATCGTCGACAAGCTCGAGAATGATGGCAAGGGGCTGAACCTCACACAGCCGGTGCGTGATGGCATCCTGCGTCACTCGAAGGGTCGCGCGTCGTTGCTGGAGAGTCATACCTACGCTCCGACGTCCCTGGAGGGGCATGTACTCAAGATCGCGGACGGCGTCGCGTACATGAACCACGACCTTGATGACGCAATCCGCGCCGGGATCATCAACCAGTCGGATGTTCCCGATCGAGTCATAAAGGAACTGGGAGCCCGGCACTCCGAGCGGATCGATACACTGGTGGCCGACATCATCGAGCAATCGGACGCAACAACCACGGACGGACCTGTCACGATGTCGTCTGGTACCAGGGCCGCAGCCGACGTGCTGCGTGACTTTCTCTATGAACGCGTCTATGATCCAATCAACGCAAAGGCAGAGACGCACCACGCGCAGGATATCGTACGTACGCACTTTCAGTACTTTCTCGAGCATCCCGATGAGATGCCAGATCAGTATGTTGTCGCAGACGACAATGAACCGATCGAGCGGCGGGTAGCCGACTTTGTCGCATCAATGACCGACCGTTTCGCCGCCGAACTCTACGAACGCCTGCACGCGCCGTCGGTGCTCGTGCCCTGACCCGTTCCCGAATCCCGTCATCACCCCGCTAGTCAGGACCATCAGATGGCCAGAGACGCCGTATCCGAAGTCAGGGACCGGATCGATATCATCGATATCGTCCAGACCTACGTCCCGTCGCTCAAGAAGGCCGGGGCGAACTTCAAGGGTTTGTGCCCGTTCCACAACGAAAAGACGCCGTCCTTCATCGTCTTCCCGGAGTCGCAGAACTTTCACTGCTTCGGCTGCGGCAAGGGCGGCGATGTCTTCACCTTCTACATGGAGATGGAGAACGTCGAGTTCCGCGAGGCGCTCAAGGAACTCGCCCAGCGCGCCGGGATCGAGCTGGATACGGCAGCGCCTCGTCCTCCCGAGGAAGACGAGAAGCGGCAAAAGCTGATCGAGATCAACGAGCTTGCTGGCATGTGGTTCCACCACGTGCTGCTAAAGGCGAAACAGGGCGAGGCCGGACGCGAGGTTGTTCGAGACCGGGACATCTCCGATGAGATGGTGGAGGAATTCCGCCTCGGGTTCGCCCCCGACTCCTGGGATTCGCTCCTGAACTTCATGTCGTCACGCAATATCCCGGCAGAGCTTGTCGCCGAGGCGGGGCTGGCGAGCGAGCGCGATTCGGGCGGACATTACGACCGGTTCCGAAATCGGCTGATGTTCCCGATCCGGGATCGGGACGGTAACCTGGTCGGGTTTGGCGGGCGCGCGCTTGGCGATGCGCAGCCGAAGTACCTCAACACCGCGCAGACGCTCATCTTCGACAAGAGCACGCTCGTGTACGGGCTCGACCTGGCCAAGGATGCGATCCGTGAGGAGAACCAGGTCGTGATCGTCGAAGGCTATATGGACGCGATCACCGCCCACCAGTTCGGTTTCCGGAACGTGGTTGCCTCCATGGGTACCGCCCTTACCGAACGGCAGGTCGCGCAGATCAAGCGAGGAAGCAGCCAGATCGTCCTGGCGCTCGACTCCGACGCTGCGGGCCAGATGGCCACGTTGCGCGGCCTGGAGACGATGGCAGATGCGCTGGACGCCGACATCCGGCCGGTGCCCACCCCGAACGGGCTCCTGCGATTCGAGCGCAAGCTCAAGGCGGACATCTCCATCGTCCAGCTCGCGGAAGGCAAGGATCCGGACGACATCATCCGCAGGGCGCCGGAGAAATGGCCGGAGCTGATTCGCACGGCCCGACCGTTCCTCGATTTCACGATCGACATGCTGACCAAGAACGTCGATACATCGGATCCGGACGCCAAATCCGAAGCCGTCCGCCGCATCATCCCCCTGCTCCGCCAGATCCCGGATAGCGTGAAGGAGAACCACTACACGCGGCTCCTGGCGCGCCGGCTGGACATCTCCGAGCAGGTCATCATTTCCGAGAAGCGGAAGCTGAGCATCGGCGGCAAGTCGGCGGCGATCCGGTCGGGGATGAACCAGAAGGCGGTCGAGAAGATCCGTCGGCATTCCACGGAGGACTATCTCGTCGCGCTCCTCCTGCAGCACCACCAGTTGACGCTGGACACGCTGGCGGCGGTCCCCCTCGAGGAGATCCAGGACGCCCGCAACCGCGAGGTGCTCGAGCTGCTGCGCGATCCATCGACCAATGAGCTGGACGGCATGGATCTCATCGTGGCCATGGACGACACACTCGCGGATCACGCCGAGGCGCTCCTCGACATGCTGAAGGGTCGCCCCGAGCAGTTCCCGAGCAATATCCGGGCAGAGGCCAACCAGGTGCTGTCGAAGCTTGGGCGGGAGCGATTCACCTTCCTGATGCGTCAACTCCACAACAACCTGCAAACCGCCCAGCAACAGGATGATACGGAAGCGGTCAGCGAGCTCAAGAACCAGATCGTCCAGCTGTCAGAGCGTCACCAGCAGTACTATCCGCAGCCGAGCCCCTACTTCCAGGATTCCCGCTCCGAGCGGAAGTACTGACTTACGCATCGACAAGGAAGCGGGCAAAAGAAAACGGCGGTACCGATTGGTACCGCCGTTCTGGTTGGTCGGGGCGAGAGGATTTGAACCTCCGACCTCAGCGTCCCGAACGCTGCGCGCTGCCGGACTGCGCCACGCCCCGTGGCAACGGCTCGGAGCATACCACGTCTGTCGTGACGAGCGCAAGACGACGGCGCGAAAAGGAGGATTTCTCGCCTTTTTCATCGCGTCTTCTCACACTGCCACCATCACTGTCGATTCCGTGTATGGCTGTCAACGGCGGGCACAGGCATTTTGGCACGTCCCCACCGATACCCACAGTAACGACAGACAGCTGTCGCCATAGAATAACGCATATCGTCCCCAGAGACCCGGCCACCCATCTTGGCGGAGATAGCGTTGCACGCAACAACACATGAATGGTGGTAGCCATGACGGCGTACGTACGGTAGTAATCGATTATATGCTAGAGAAACCCGGGCGAATCAGAGTCGCAGCAGGTCGATGTGGTAGCATCCACACATAAAGGCATTCCGTAGGTGCCGCAAGCCCGAGTAGCTCAGTGGATAGAGCGTCGCCGTCCTAAGGCGAGCGTCGGGGGTTCGAGTCCCTCCTCGGGTGCCGAGCGCAATCCAGGGTCAGCGAAGGACACCGACGGACCTCCGTCGTGCTTTCGGGTACCTGCAGGAGAGCGAGCGCAGTCCACACCGCGGTGAATGCCGGCGTCAATCCGGCAGGGTCATGTCTCTCGAAGGAGGCCATCATGGAGCTTCAGATTCGCACCAACGGGACGAAGGTCACCGAAGGTATGCGGGAGTTCATCAACGAGCGAATGGCCAAGGTCGACCGCCTGGTCGACAAGGTGACCGATGCACAGTTGGAACTGCGCACCGAGTCCACGAGAACCGACGCCGAAATCACCACCGCGCAGATCACGTTGAAGACCGGTCGCCAGCTGATTCGTGCCGAAGCCGAAGCGGCCGAGCCGGCGCGTGCGATCGACATAGCCATCGACCGTCTCATCACCCAGGTTCGCAAGGTGAGCGACAAGCGGAAGACCCGGCGCAAGCGAGCCGGTCGGCCGGAGTTCGAGATGCCGGCGGCCCAGGCGACCGAGCCTGGCCAGGACGGCGCGCTCGATGCCGATATGGACGTCGTCGGGCAACTCGCCGACGAGGACCTTGTCGCACGCACCAAGCGATTCCAGATGGAGCCGATGGACGTGGAAATGGCGATCGAGCAAATGGAGCTGATCGGTCACGACTTCTTCTTCTTCAAGAACGAGGAAGACGAGACATTCAGCGTGCTCTACCGGCGCCGCGATGGCACCTACGGCATTCTCTCGCCGGAATAGGACGGGCGGTCGAATCTGCAAATTGAACGACCCGGACCGATATCGGTCCGGGTCGATTGCGTCTGGTCAGCTCCCCTGCTTCTTCTTTTGTTCCTTGTAGTACTTCTTCGTCTTCGGTAACGGACGCGCCTCTTCCTCTTCCCGGATGGCCCGGAACTCGTCCGCCTTCGTTTCGAGGTCGGATTCGAGCTTGACCAGGTCGTTGTAGACCTTTGGCTTCGAGTTCGCGATTGGGCTCCGCATCAGCATTCGAACCAATTGCAGCAATGAGTTCGCGGAGGCGTCGCTCGCGGCGGGTAAAGATGCGCGCTGGAGGATCGTATCAACGAGCTTCAGCGTATCCGGCTCGGCCTTGTTCTCGAGCAACCGCTCACGGATGTCGCGCAGCCCTTCCTGGACGTTCATGATGTCGCTCCCCTATTCATCGGTCGGCCGTCATGTTCCCGGGTAGTATATGCGTGTAAGGAATTGCCGCGACAACGCCCGGTGTCCGACGAGTGTCTGGATAACCGGGAAGGATGCACCACGTGACCCAGCAGCCGCTCTTCAAAGCATTGACCATTGCCGGCTCGGATTCCGGCGCCGGCGCCGGAATCCAGGCCGACCTCAAGACGTTCGCATCTCTCGGGGTATTCGGAAGTTCCGTGCTGACGGCCGTTACCGCGCAGAACACGGTTGAGGTCGCGGCCATCGCCGAAGTCCCGGAAGAGGTGGTCATCGCGCAGATCGACACCGTGCTCGAGGACATTGGCGCGAACGCCATCAAGACGGGGATGCTGAGTGGCAAGGCGATTATCCAGAACACCGCCGACCGGCTCGAGGCGTGGGGCGTTCCCCATCTCGTCGTCGACCCGGTGATGATCTCGAAAACCGGCGTGCCGCTGCTACAGCCGGACGCCATGCGGGCGCTGGTGAAGGACCTCCTCCCCCACGCGACGATCATCACCCCGAATGTGCCGGAGGCCCAGGAACTCTCGAAACGTGAGATCCGCACGCCGGAAGATGCCCAGGACGCCGCGAAGGCCATTCGCGAATTGGGGCCGGACATTGTCATCGTGAAGGGCGGACATATGGAGGGGCCCGCCGCCATCGATCTCGTCTATATCGATGACGAGTTCATCCCGATCGAGGGCGAGCGCATCCAGACGAAGAACACGCACGGCACCGGGTGCACGTTCTCCGCGGCCATCGCAGCATTCCTCGCGATGGGGATCGACCAGCTTGAATCCATCCAGTTGGCCAAGCGGTATATCGAAAACTCATTGCGGCATTCATACGCTATCGGCGAGGGGCATTCGCCCGTCAACCACTTCGCGCCGCTGCCGGCGGAGATCAGGGACGCGATTACCGCGGCGACAGCATCCCGATGACCCCGGAGCAGCTTCGTCTCTATCTGGTTGCCGACCCGGAGCATGTCTCCGGCGACCTCACGATTGCGGTCCGGCAGGCGCTCGCAGGCGGAGTACGCGCCGTCCAGTTACGCTCCAAGACGATGACCGATCGCGAGGCACTTGCACTTGCGCGCGAGATTCGCGCGGCATGTCATGATGCCGGAGCGGTCTTTATCGTGAACGACCGGCTCGATATCGCGCTTGCGTCCGGGGCGGACGGTGTCCATCTCGGCGTGGATGACCTTCCGGTTGATGATGCCCGCCAGATCGCCGGGGCGGACTTCGTCATCGGGTTCTCGCCAGAGACGGATGAGCAGATCCGGAGCGCTGGCACTCGTGGCGCAAGCTACCTTGGCGTCGGTCCGGTGTTCGGCACGGCGACCAAGGCTGACGCAGGCGACGCGCTGGGTATCGATGAGTTCGCCCGCAGGTGCTCGATCAGCCTTGTCCCGGTCGTCGGAATCGGCGGCATCACCCTGGAGAATGCGAAAGAGACAATCTCCGCGGGAGCGGCAGGCGTCGCCGTTGTCTCGGCGATCCTCGGCTCCGGCGATCCGCGTGGCGCCGCCGAAGCGCTCTACCATCAGGTCACGACTTCGGCAAGATGATCGAGCTCCGGATCATCCGCCGGATCCCACAGGTAGACATCCAGGTCGACCGTGATCTCGTCGAGGAACTCGACGCCTTCGTCCTCCAGCAACATCCGCATCGCGTCCGGATGGCCGAAGTGCATTGCCCCGCTCAGGACACCGTTCCGATTGAGAACCCGATGTGCGGGGACATGGCGGTCCGAGGGCGTACGGTTGAGCGCCCACCCCACCATCCTGGCAGCGCGCGGTGCCCCAAGCGCCCGCGCGATTCGGCCGAACGTCGTCACCCGCCCCTCCGGAATCCGCTCGACGACCTGGTAAACGCGCTCTGCAAAATCCTGTGTCATGAGTTGCCCTGCTTCGGCTTGTGGAACCGTTTGCCCATACTATCCGTTTCGCCGTCTGGATACCGGGAGTATACTTTCGGTTGACACTCTGCAAGAGCATGATCAACCTCGAATTCGACTTGTATATGGAGACTCCTATTTATGCGTTCATTCTTTACCAAACTCCTGGGAGACCCGAACGATAAGGAACTGCGCAATATTGATCCGTTTGTTGATGAGATCAACGCGCTGGAACCAGAAGTAGAAGCGCTGAGCGACGACCAGATCCGCGAGGCGATGTCCGATCTCCGGCACCGCTATGAAGAAGGCGAAACGCTGGATGACTTGCTGATCGAATCCTTCGCGCTCACGCGTGAAGCGGCGAAGCGTGCCATCGGGCAACGACATTTCGACGTCCAGCTCATCGGCGGTACCGTCCTCCACGAGGGCAAAATCGCGGAGATGCGGACCGGTGAAGGCAAGACGCTGACCGCGACCCTCGCGGTGGCGCTCAACGCGCTCTCCGGCGATGGTGTCCATGTCATCACCGTCAACGACTACCTCGCGAAGCGCGATACCCAGTGGATGGGTCGCGTGTATAACGCGCTGGGCCTCAGCATTGGTTGTCTGCAGCACGAGTCGGCATACGTCTTCGATCCGGAGTACGAATCCGAAGACGAGTCACTCGAATTCCTGCGTCCGGTCGACCGTAAGGAAGCGTACGCCCAGGACATCACTTACGGCACCAACAACGAGTTCGGGTTCGACTACCTGCGCGACAACATGGTCGTCGAGCCCGAGCGCACGGTACAGCGCGAACTGAACTACGCCATCGTCGACGAGGTCGACAATATCCTGATCGACGAGGCACGTACGCCGCTCATCATCTCCGGCGCAGCCGAGCAGTCGACCGATCGCTACTACCAGTTCGCACAGATCATCAAGCAACTCCGCAAGGATCGCGACTACGAGGTCGACCTCAAGCACCGCAGCGCGACCCTGACCGAAGAAGGCATCGACCGGATCGAGAAGCTGGCCGGTATCCCGGAAGGCGAATCGATCTACGACGAGCGCTACGTCGAGCTGACGCACTACATGGAGCAGGCCCTCACGGCCGGCGCGGTGTACACGCGTGACAAGGACTACATCGTCCGTGACGGCGAGGTCGTCATCATCGACGAGTTCACCGGTCGCATGATGGCTGGTCGCCGCTACAGCGAGGGACTGCACCAGGCGATCGAGGCGAAGGAAGGTGTCAAGGTCCGTCGCCAGAACGTCACCATGGCGACGATCACCTTCCAGAACTATTTCCGGATGTACAACAAGCTGTCGGGCATGACCGGTACTGCCGAGACGGAGTCCGAAGAGTTCTACCGCATCTACAGCTTGCCGGTGGTCGTGATTCCGACCAACCGCCCGATGATTCGCGAAGACATGGGTGACCTCGTCTTCAAGACAGAAGCCGGGAAGTTCGAGGCGGTCGCACGCGAGATTGAGGAGGTTCGCGCCACTGGTCGTCCCGTCCTTGTCGGCACAACGTCGATCGAGAAGTCGGAATACCTGTCCGAGCTCCTCAACCGCCGTGGCGTCGAACACTCGGTGCTTAACGCGAAGCAGCATGAGCGCGAGGCGGCGATCGTTGAAGAGGCCGGCAAGCGTGGGCGTGTCACGATCGCAACGAATATGGCCGGTCGCGGTACCGACATCCAGCTCGACGAGGGCGTGGCGGAACTCGGTGGCCTGCACATTATCGGTACCGAACGTCACGAATCCCGCAGGATCGACAACCAGCTACGCGGTCGTGCGGGTCGCCAGGGAGACCCTGGTTCGTCCCAGTTCTTCGTCTCGCTCGAGGACGAGCTCATGCGTCGCTTCGGGTCGGAGCGCGTTGGCGGGATGATGGACCGCCTCGGCATGAGCGACGACCAGCCAATCGAGCACAAATTCATCTCACGCTCGATCGAGAGCTCGCAGACCAAGGTCGAGGGACACAACTTCGACCGGCGGAAGCACGTCGTGGAATATGACGACGTCATGAACCGTCATCGTGAGGTCATCTACGCCGACCGCAAGAAGATCGTGGCCGGCGAAGACGTTCACGAGAAGATGATGGAACTCATTGACGGCGTGGTTGAGAGCATCGTCCGCCAAAACGCGCCGGAGAAGGGCGAGATCGACTACGAGTCGATCCTGTCGCAATACCAGGCACTGGTGCTCCCGTCGAAGCTGGAACTCGAAGACATTGAAGATTTGTCGGCCGAGGAGCTGGAAGACGTGCTGGCCGAAGATGCCGAGAATTCCTACGCTGAGGTGCAGGCGCGCTTCCCCGAGGAATCGATGCGCAAGGTCGAGCGCCACGTCCTGCTGATGGTCATCGACAAACTGTGGGTCGAGCACCTGACGACGATGGACGACCTGCGCCAGGGCGTTGGGCTCCAGGCATACGGCCAGAAGGACCCGCTGGTTGTCTACAAGACCGAGGGCTTCCGTCTCTTCAACCAGTTGCTGGAGAACATCCAGCACGATGCGGTGCGCTCGATCTTCCGCGTCCAGCCGGTTGTCGCCCAGCAGGAAGTGCAGACGAGCATCTCCGGCGCGCAGACCACGACAAATGCCGCGCAGGATGAGACCGCCGCTCCCAACCGTCCGGTCCGCAACAAGAACAAGGTTCGGCCGAATGACCCCTGCCCCTGTGGCAGCGGCAAGAAGTACAAGAAGTGCCACGGCTCCCCAGCCGCGAAGCAGGCCGCGTCCGCCGTGTAACCAGACGGGCGCCAACACAAATGGCCGGGCGCGCATGCGCCCGGCCATTTGTCATTCATATTCCGGAACAGGGACTACAGCGAGTCGTTGTCGCCCTTGAGGTCTGAGTACATCTCCTTGGCTTCGCCGAAGAGATCCATGCTGAGGTCCTGGACCTTCTTCTGCTGCTCTTCGTCGAGGAACACCCAGTAGATGAGCGCCGCGGCCAGGCCGAGCCAAACCAGCAGCGAGCGCGTCTCGCGCCCGCCGCGCTTCACCGCGTCACCGGCATCCTTTGCTTGTGACTCGACGGTTTCGCGAGCGTCGTGGAGCACCTCAACAGCATCGTGGGAACCCTTCTCCCAATTCTCCGAGAGATGCTTCGCCTGGTCCTCTACGGTCGCCCGAAGCTTTTCGGCGCTCTCTCGCGCCTGCGGCAAGAGCTCGCTTTCAGCGTGCTTCCGGAACTCCTCGCCGCGCTCCTTCGAACGCTTCTTTCCGGTCTCGAAGGCGCTGGCGGCTTCCTTCTCGAACTCCTTCAGCTTCGGCAGCAGCGTCGATTCGACGTACGTCTCCGCCACCTTCTCGGCGTCGGAAGCTCTCGATTTCACAACATCCAGCAGCGAGGCCATGTCTTTCTTCGCCTTTCCGGCATCCTTGCGGGTCTGCTTCTGAAGCGTGCGTCCGCTCTCCCTGGCTTCGGTGATCAGCTCTTCGGCACGTGCGCGGACCTCATCAAGGACGGTCTCCACATCCGGCGCCTTCTTGCCGGCCACCTCATAGGTGTGCCGGATCTCGTTACGCGCCTGGCTGAGGATGTCGTTGAGCCCAGTCGCGGCCTTGCTGGCACGCTTGTCCGCATCCTTGAGCAACTTCTTTCCGCTCTTCCGAGCATCCTTCCGTGCCTTCTTGCCCTGCTTCTTCGCATCTCCCCGGAACGCGGCGAGTGTCGAGGCCAGTTCGCCTTCTACCTTGTCGCCACGCTTGCGGGCGGTCTCCGTGACCTCCTCAAGCGCCTTGCGAGCTTGCTCCGTCCTGGATTTAGGCTCGTCATCCTTCTCCATCAGGAGGACAAGCACGCCAGCCACAGCACCCGCCGCGAGTCCGCCAACCATCAATACCTTGCCGGCATCGCGCTCGGTCTTCATCGCCGCAGGCTCTGTCCGG
>CAZVAA010000025.1:0-1502 GCA_964624125.1 uncultured Sphaerobacteraceae bacterium
GCGAGGTTCCAGTTGGCGATGTTCCAGAAGCTGATGGCGAAGCGCGGGCCGATGGCGACGTTCTCCTGCCGGATGCGGTTGTGGAGGGCGTAGGGGGCGTCGGTGCGCTGGACGAGCGGGATGGAGGCGACGTCCTCGATCACGACGTCGTTGAGCGCGATCAGGGTCTCCCGCGCCCGTTCCTCGTCGGTCTCCTGCAGCAGGCTCTCGTAGAGACGATCGTATTCCTCGTTCTGCCAGCGCAGGGTGTTCAGCCGCTGCCAGTCGTTCTCCCGCTGGGCGATATTCTCGCCGTCGGGACCGGCGTACCAGGTGCTGAGGTAGGAGATCGGGATCGGTGACGTCGGGCCGTCGGCCTGGAGGTCGATATCCCAGTACTTGTGCGCCGGGTTCTGGTCGTTGCCCGGGGAGCCGTCGAAGAAGACGGTGCTGTCGACCTGGATCAGCTCGACGCGGACACCGATCTGCTCCCAGTTCTCCTTGATCACCGCCTGGGTTTTCTGGCGAACGGAGCTCGTCGGCGCCGCCAGGGAGAGCGCGAGCTCCTGCCCGTCCTTGACGCGGACATCCCCTTCGAGCACCCATCCGGCCTCGTCGAGCATTTGCGCGGCTCGCTCCGGATCGTACTCCCAGGATGTGTTCGGGGAGGTGAATGATTCAAGCCCGCTGAGGATGTTCGCGGTCGGCGGCTGGCCCTCGCCGTAGAACTCGGAGGCGATGACATCGCGCTGGATCGCAAGGTTGAGCGCCTGGCGGACGGCCTTGTCGGTCAGGATCGGGTGCGGGGTGTCCTTGTGGGAGCGCTGGCCGTCGACCTCGGTGTCGGGGTCGGAGAAGTTGAGGCTGAGGATCTCGATCAGGACGCCGGGGAAGGTATAGACCTGGCCATTGGCGCCCTCCTCCTGCATGGGCGCCAGCACATCCGGCTCGACCTGGATATTCCAGGCGAAATCGAACTCGCCGGTCTGGATCACCGAGCGCGCGGCCGAGGCGGGATCGCCGCCGCCCTTCAACAGGACACGCTGGAAATAGGGCTTGGTTGGCTCGCGGTAGTTCTCGTTCATGACGTAGGTGATCTGGTCGTTCGCGGCGAACGATTCGACCACATATGGTCCGGTGCCGATGGGGTTGGAGAGGAATGCCTCGTTCCGGTTCGCGGGATCGTCGTCGAATACATGGGCCGGATAGATAGGACCGATATGCGAGCCGGTGAACGGCTCGAACCAGGTGACCGAGGGGTTCTTGTAGGTGACGACGACGGTGAGGTCATCGGGGGTCTCGATATTCTCGATGGTGTCCCACACCGAGAAGCTGACCGAGGCATTGCTCTTCGTGGTGATCCACTGCCAGGTGAACTGGACATCCCGCGCGGTGAACGGCTCGCCGTCGCTCCAGAGGACATCCGGGAGCAGGGAGAAGGTGACCGTCGAGAGGTCGTCCGCGAGGCCGCCATTCTCCATGGTCGGGACCTCGGTCACGAGGTTCGGGATGATGGTGCCGTC
>CAZVAA010000025.1:1602-5192 GCA_964624125.1 uncultured Sphaerobacteraceae bacterium
CGAGTGTACGGAGTCGGGTGCGAATCGTAAAGCAGGTTTCCATGGGGAAGCCATGGCGCACCGCGTTTCGGGGGTGGATACGCAGGATCGGAGAAGCCAGGTCGTGGCCGCTCCCCTACCCTGACGGTATCGACTCACCCTATCGAGCAAGGATTGCGCCGTGGCCGAGATACGAACTGACCCAATGGATCATCCCGTTCATGACACCCTGCGGGGCTTCGTCGATCGCGGAGAGGTTCCGGGAATCGTGGCGCTGGTCGCGCGCGGTGACCAGGCGCAGGTCGATGCGCTCGGGGTGATGGATCTGGAGACGCAGGAACCGATGCGGCGGGACACGATCTTTCGCATCGCCTCAATGACGAAGCCGGTGACCGCCGTGGCGGCGCTGATGTTGATCGAGGATGGCGCGTTCGCGCTGGACGATCCGGTTGATCGCTGGCTGCCTGAGCTGGCGAACCGGCAGGTGTTGCGGCGGGTTGATGGTCCGCTGGATGACACGGTCCCGGCGAAGCGGCCCATCACCGTGCGTGATTTGATGACGATGCGTGCCGGGTATGGAGAGGTCGTGTCCCCGGACCGGACCCCGATCAAGGAGATGCTGGGGGAGCGAGGGTTGGCGCCGGGGCCGTATCCGGCACAGGTGTCGCCGGACGAGTGGCTGGGGCGATTTACGGATGTGCCCCTGCTCCACCAGCCGGGCGAGGAATGGCATTACCACACGGCATCGGACCTGCTTGGGGTCCTGATCTCCCGGGCGGCGGGCATGCCGTTGTCGACGTTCTTCCGGGAGCGGATCTTCGGGCCGCTGGAGATGCGGGATACCGGTTTCTTCGTGCCGGAATCGAAGCTGGACCGGTTGGTCACCGCCTACGAGACCGATGAGGTCAGCAACGACCTGCGGGTGATGGACCCGGCGCGGGATGGCATCTTCGCACGGCCTCCGGTGTTCGAGTCGGGCGGCGGTGGACTGGTTTCGACGGTGGATGATTTCCTGGTCTTCGCGCGGATGTTGATGGGCGGTGGCGAGGTGTTCGGGACGCGGCTTGTCTCGGCGGCGTCGGTTGAGGAGATGACGCGCGATCACCTGACGCAAGAGCAGAAAGACCGCTCCCCCTTCTTTCCCGGGTTCTGGGACCACGGCGGTTGGGGATACGGGGTGGAGGTCGTTATTACCCCGGACGATGTGAGCCAGGTTCCGGGTCATTATGGCTGGGCGGGCGGCTTTGGCACGAACTGGCTTAATCATCCCGTTTCCGGCGTGATCGCGATCGTGCTGTGCCAGCGAATGCTCTCGGAGCCGGTGATGCGGATGCACACGGCGTTCTTCCAGAGCGCGTTCGCCGCGACGTAATCCCGGCGTGGCTGGCCCGGAACCTGCATGACGACAGCGGTGAGCGGATACGCATCACCGCTGTTTCGCGTGTACATCCCGAGGTCCCCCCATGGCAACCCCCTCCCCGATCGATACCCCGCTGCTTGTGATCGTGAATGGCCCGCCGGCGTCGGGGAAGTCGACGCTCGGCAAGCAGATCGCCGCGGGGCTGGGCATTCCCTATATCGCCAAGGACGACATCAAGGAAGAGATGTATGACGGCCTCGGGAAGATCGAGCGCGTGCTTTCACGCAAGCTCGGCGAGGCGTCGATGCGGATCATGTATGCGGTCGCCCGCCGGATCCTCGATGCCGGCACCAGCGTGGTCATCGAGGCGAACTTTTACCGGGGCGTCTCCGAGCCCGACCTGTCGACGCTCTTCGAGCATGCCGATGCGATGGTGATCCATTGCGAGGCGCCGGAAGAGGAGCTTGTCGAGCGGTATGCCGAGCGGGATGCGTCGGGAGAGCGGCATCCGGTGCATGGTGATGCGAAGAAAGTTGGTGAGCTGGAGGAAGAGATCGAGGAAGGCACCTATGAGCCGCTCGATCTCGATATCCCGCTGGTGCGCGTCGACACCACGAACGATTACGAGCCCTCGGTCGCCGAGATCATCAGCGAACTGCAGCGACATTTCCCGAGTTTCCGGCCGCGGTGATGCCATTCGGTGTCGATCGTGCGGATGAGGTCGGCGAAGGAGGGCATTGACTTGCCGGATCATTCCACACAACCGGATACGCCGAAGGTCGAGGACACCACCCGGACGCAAGCGCCACGGGAGATCGCGTGGTGGCGCATTGCCGTGATCGGAGCCGGGGCCCTGTTCCTCGCGCTGGCACTGGCGGGATTTATGGTGCTGACGGCGCGGGCGCTTGCCCTGCTCTTCATCGCGATCGTCATCGCCGAAGCGCTGATGCCGTTGGTCCGGCGGGTCGACCGCTTCCTGCCACGCGGGGCGGCGGTGTTCACCGTCTACCTCTCGCTGCTGGCGGTGATCGCCGGGGGCATCTGGCTGATGGTGCCGCAACTGGTGTCGCAAGGCGAGGAGATCGTCGCCGAGGTGCCGAAGTTGGTGGAGTCCGGCGAGCGGTTGCTGGAAGACCTTGGCGGTGACAGCGAGGACGCGTTGCTCAATGCGCTGCAGACAGTGCTTGGCGGGCTTGGGGATGTGCTGGTGAACGTGCCCATGACGGTAGTGTCTTCGGTGACGCAGGTGGTCCTGGTCTTCTTCATGTCGGCGTACTGGCTGATCTCCCGGCCGCACCTGCACCGGTTCGTGCAGTCGCTGGTTCCGCAGGAATCACGGGCGTCGATGGATGACGTGCTCGGTGAGCTGGGGGCGACGGTCGGCGGGTACGTACGTGGCGAGGTGATCGCCGGGGCGATCATCGGGATCCTGACGTATGTGGGATTGCTCGTGCTCGATGTGCGGTTCGCGCTGGTGCTGGCGCTGCTGGCCGCGCTGGGGGAGCTGATCCCGGTGATCGGGCCGATCGTGACGGCCATACCGGCGATCGGGGTCGCGCTGCTCGATTCCCCGACGCAGGCGTTGATCGTGACAGGGTTCTACCTGGTGCTGCAGCAGGTCGAAAGCAACCTGGTGATCCCGAACGTGATGAGCAGCCAGGCGGATATCCCTCCCCTGCTCGTCATCGTCTCGCTGTTCGGGGGTGGCGCGATCGGCGGAATCCTCGGGGCGATCGTGGCGATCCCGATGGCGGGCGCGGTAAAGGTGCTGGCGACGCGAGTGGCGGCGCCAGCGATCCGGCGATGGACGGGCGCGGTGGATGACGCTCCTCCCGGCGAGCCTGCCGACTCGACGGGGTGATCAGGCGAGGAAATCCGGGATATCGATGACCCAGCGCCAGGAGCCGTCCGGCTGGCGACGCGCGACCTCGCAGGTAAACGCCTTCGGGCCAAACGTGGCGGAGGTGACCGCCAGGTCCCCGGCCTCGACAAAGGGGCGCTGGCCTTCGGCGGAGAAGGTCACGTTGGTCTTCATGAGCTCGGCGAAGGCCGTGCGGATAGCGTCGTGGCCAACGGCTGGCTGGTCCTTGTCGAAGGTGAGGACGGCGTCGGGTTCATACAACTCCACGATGCCGTCGAGGTCGCCGGCGTTGCCGCGTTCGGCGAGGAGGCGGTGGAGGTCGGCGGGCGTGGTCGCCCTGGGTCGGTCGGTGTCGGTGCTCATTGACGTCATTTCCTGTCACGGAGCGTG
>CAZVAA010000025.1:5292-9255 GCA_964624125.1 uncultured Sphaerobacteraceae bacterium
CGGTCGTTGAGGAGCACCAGCCGGGCGCTCTCGCGGATGCCGGGCTCGGGTGCGGACATCAGAATCCCTCGTTGTCCTCGTCTTCCCACTGGTCGGGAATCTCGTCCGGCTCGGTGGCGTCGGCGTCCGAGGGATCCTCGAAGGCGCCGTCGTTGCCGGCCTCGCGCTGGTAGTCCTGCAGGTTCCACTGGTCGCCAGCGGGATCGGGCGCATCGGTGCCCAGCGTGATGACGATCGCGTAGTCGTTGCGGCTCGGGGCGGCGGATCGACCGGTCCCGTCGCCGATGTTTGCGTCTTCGCTCTCCCCGAGGGTGATGGTGTCGGCGCCGATCCCGATCAGGTTGGTGATCAGGGCGGAGGTGCCGAGGTTGTTATCGCGGTCGCGGATGGTGGTGGTTTCGATGTCGCTCCCCTCCTCCGCATTGGCGACCTCGACATTCCAGAAGCCGTTGGCCTCGAGGATATCGCCGACGCGTCCGGCAAGCCCCTTGTTGGTGGTGCCGTTCTCGATAAGGATCGGCACGCTGTAGTCGGGATTGGAGATGGCGGCGCCGGGCGGGTTGATATCGGAGCCGGTGAACTCGGAGAGGACATCTCCCAGCATGGTCCAGTCGGCGTTGAGATAGTACGGGCCACCGGGTACCTGCTCGTCCCAGAGCACGGGAAGCAGGGAGACCTGCGAGATGTTCTCGCGGGGGATGTCAGTTCCGAGACGGGCGAGCTGGACGGCATCGGTGATCGAGATGTCGGTGCGGACGGAGTCGCCGAACTGCTCGATCAGCTTCGGCAGTTGCGGGATGAGATCGAGGCCGAGCGCCTGCTGGCGCAGGCCAAGGAGGACCTGCTGCTGCCGTGCGGAGCGGCGGGCGTCGCCGTCCTGATGCCGGGTGCGCGCATAGACGAGCGCTTCCTCGCCGTCCATGTGCTGCCACCCGGCGGGGAAATAGATGCGCTGGTAGCGGTAGTTCTCGGCGGGATAGGTGTCGTCCTTGATCGGGTATGGCACATCGACGGTGATGCCGCCGACGGTATCGACCATCTCGATAAAGCCGTTGAAGTCGATCTGGACGAAGCCGGAGATCGGGATCCC
The DNA here is from genome assembly GCA_964624125.1 of uncultured Sphaerobacteraceae bacterium. Classification (GTDB taxonomy): domain Bacteria; phylum Chloroflexota; class Chloroflexia; order Thermomicrobiales; family UBA6265; genus UBA6265. The sequence goes on from CAZVAA010000025.1 coordinate 6,383, forward strand.
GAGATTCGCCTCGATGGTGCGGATGGTCAGACCGGCTCCCCCACCCTGCACCTTGTTGAAATCGCCGAGGGCGAAGGCGGCGTTGATCTTGTCGATGCCGTAGCCCGGGATGACGACCTTGAGGTCACGAGGGATGGAGAGCATGCTCGCGCTCTTCGTCTGCGGGTCGATGTTGACGAGGATGAGGGTGTCGGTGCGGGCGGCGCCGCTCTCTGCCATGTCGACACCGAGCAGGAGGATGGTGATGCGATCCTTGCCATTCCAGTCGATCGAGGACTGCTCGGTTGGCGCGGCGACGAGCTCTGGCGTGCCCTGGACGTTGAGTTGGGGCACGAATGCAGACTGGATGTGCTGGACATCGTCGACCTGCACATCACGGTAGGCGTTGAACGCCGAATAGAGCACGGGAGCCATGACGATCATCAGCGCGAGGACGATCACCGATGGGATGCCGACGGCAGGGAGGAACCACTTGTTCCGGGTCATGCGGCGGAGCCGGTTGCGGGGGCTTCGCTGCGCGGCCAGCTGCTCCTGTTCGGCGTGTTCGAAGGCGCGTCTCAGCGGTGTAGCCGGATCGACCGTCGTCGTTGTCCCCGGGCGTGAGCGGCGGGCGCCCTGGCGGCGTGGTTGCCGGTAGAGCTGGTAGCGATCGCGGGCACGCCGCGGCGCGCGGCCGCCGGAGCTATCTGCCGGTGCCGGGTTGCGCTTGCGAGATGTGTAGGCAGGTCGATCCTGTGGCGATATATCGCCGGGGAGACGGCGGGAGGGCCGTTGGCCGGCGGGAGGTGTGTGGTCTCCGGATGCGGGATCGTTGCGGGCGTCGTCGTTGGGCATCGGTATCCGGGGTTGGGGACGGGAACGTCCGCACGGGTCACGGTCGGGAATCGGTCCTCCGGGACCACATTGGAGCGGGCCAATGTGGTCCGAGTCTACCATGACCGGACCGGGATCCAGCTGCAAGTTATGTCAATTTGGTTGTATGCGCGGGTGGCGCGGCTTCCATACGAGGATCGTGCGATAATGAGGCCGTATGTGCCGGGCGGGTGTCCGGCAGCGACCGATGCTCAACGGGGAACGTAGATCGATGGTTTTGTCCGATCGCGATATTGTGCGGGCACTTGAAGAGGGCCGGATCCGGATTGATCCAGCGCCGGACCTGGAGAAGCAGCTCGGTTCGATCTCGGTAGATTTCCGGCTTGGGACGACCTTCATGGTGTTCGAGCACAGCCGGTTCAGCTATATCGATCCGCGGCATCCGCAGTCGATCGGCGATGCGATGCGGACGATTGAGGTGGCCGAGGACGAGCCGTTCATCATGCAACCGGGCGACTTCGCGCTGGCGTCGACGATGGAATCGCTTGAGCTGGCGGATGATGTGCTGGGTCGGCTCGAGGGGCGATCCTCGATCGCGCGGCTTGGGATCACCGTGCATTCGACCGCGGCGGTGTTCGAGCCGGGCTGGATCGGCACGGCGACGATGGAGCTGAGCAACCTGGGGCGGATGGCCGTCGCGTTGTATCCGGGGATGCGGATTTGCGCGTTCTCCTTCGAGACCGTGTCGTCGCCGGTGATGATGCCGTACCGCAAGAAGAAGAACAACAAGTACGCTGGCCAGATCACGCCGAAGGCAAGCCAGCTTTCTGAGGAGAACCGGGTCGGCAATCCGTAGCGCGGAGGTTTCACGTGAAACCTCCTGGCGGGGGCCGGAAGATCACGGGAACGTGGTCGGCAGCGGGAGTAAAGAGATGGCGATGGAGACGTTGAGGGATATTCGCGATCGGGTGATGCCGATGTTCGAGCAGGTGCGGACGCAGTACGAGTTCCGCGTGCCGAACGGCTATCCGGTGATCGTGGACGACCTGGCTGCGGGCACGGTCGGGATCGAGCTGGACCCGAGCTACTCGCTCTATTTCACCTCGGACGGAACAGACCTGTATGCCGAGGTCTACAAGCGGCAGCCGCGGACGGATAACCGCTCCAGCTCCAGCCGGCAGAAGTACGGCGGGATGCCGTTCCAGGACCGGCGACCGCTGAGTGCGAACCCGAACGACCAGGAACTGCGGAACCTGATCGGCGAACTGAAGCAGGCATATAACTACCAGCCGGGCCTGCTCTATATCGTGGACGACTAGCCCGGGTCCGCAAACATGTGAACATGAATGGTCGAGGGGATGTTTCACGTGAAACGTCCCCTCTTCTCTTGCCTGTCAGGTGGACGGGCCGATCAGCGCTGGATGCATTGGAGCCTGGCATGATGGCGCTCCAAGCATCGGCTCCAGCGATCAACTCGACCCGGACTGGCAGAAAGCCGGCCACAAGGGCCGGCTCTACAAAGACAAGGACCCCGACGGCATTCACGCCGACGGGGCCCTGAATCGCTGTATGGTGTGGTGTCGAGGACTAGTCCTCGATGATCCAGGTGTCGATGGTGCGATCGTATTCCACGATGCCACCGCCACCAAAGAAGATACCGACCTCGCGCTCGGCGCTCTCAAGGCTGTCGGAGGCATGGACCAGGTTGCGACCGATTGTCAGGCCGAAGTCCGCGCGGATGGTTCCGGGCTCGGCCTCGGCCGGCTTCGTGGCGCCGTTCATCTTGCGGATGATACCGACGGCGTCCGGGCCCTCGACCACCATCAACACCGAAGGCGCGGATGTGATGTAGCTGACCAGCCCTTCGTAGAACGGCTTGCCTTTGTGCTCGCCATAGTGCTGCTCGGCGGTTTCACGTGAAACCTGCTCGAACTTCATGGCGGCGATTTTCAGGCCTCGCTTTTCGTATCGGCCAACAATCTCACCGATGAGACCGCGCTGGACAGCGTCCGGCTTGATAATGACGAGAGAGCGTTCGTTCTGTGCCACGTGTGTTCTCC
>CAZVAA010000025.1:9355-18148 GCA_964624125.1 uncultured Sphaerobacteraceae bacterium
TGCACGTCGTCGCGGTTCTTCTTGTTTCGCTTGCGTGCCTGGTCGATCGTCCAGATCGTCACCACCACCGCGATGATCAGCGGGACACCGATCACCACGACGATCAACAGGAACCATTCAAAATTCGTCATGCGTCCGTCCTGGATCTGATTCCGGCGAGCCACTCGCCGGTCCGCTCATCACCATACTATTCGCGCCCACATGCCGGCCATACGAAAACGGCACCGGGCGGACAATCCGCCGGTGCCGTTCGCTGGATGCACGAAGCCGGGATGCTTACGAAACCGCCAGGCGCATCGGGTTCTCGAGGTAGCCCCTCACGGACTGCAGGAACGTCGCGACTTCCGCACCGTCCAGCGCCCGGTGATCAGCGGAGAGGGTGATCTTCATCTGGTGGCCGACCACGATCTCGCCATCGCGCACCACCGGCGTCTCCACGACCGAGCCAATCGCGAGGATGGCCGCCTGGGGCGGATTGATCACGGCGATGAACTCATCCACGTCGAACATGCCGAGGTTGCTGATGGTGAAGGTGCCGCCCTGGTACTCGTCCGGGGTCAGGCCACCCTCACGGGCGCGCTTGCCCATGTCCTTCGACATGCGGGCGATCGTGCCGAGGCTCTTCTCGTCGGCAGCAGGGATGAAGGGGGCGATGAGGCCGCCATCGAGCGCGATCGCGATGTTGATATCGATCGAATCCTGCTGGTAGAGCTCGCCGCCCACATAGCTCCGATTGACGTTCGGGTGCTCCCGAAGCGCGAGAGCAGCGGCCTTTACGATCAAATCGTTGACCGAAACGCGGATGCCATCTTCCTCCAGCGAAGCATTGATCTGCTTGCGGAAGTCCAGCGCGGCGCTCATGTCGATCGACGCCGTGACATAATAATGCGGAGTCTGCTGCTTGGACTCGGTCATCCGGTCGCCGGTCACGCGCTTGATCCGCGGCATATCGACCTTTTCGCCGGCGGGAGCGGTGGTCGACGAGGTGGACGCGGCTGCCGGCTCCGCTTCGCTGGCAGGAGCGGCCTGCGGGACCTGCTTCTCGCCCTTCACATAGGGCTGGATGTCGGCGTTGATGATACGGCCGCCCGGGCCGGAACCGGCGACCTGGGTGAGGTCGATGCCGTGCTCTTCGGCGAGGCGCTTGACGAGCGGGGAGGCGCGAACGCGCTCGCCCGGCTTGCGATCGACGACCTGTGGCGCTTCCTGCGGGGCTGGTGCTGCCGGCTTCTCCTCGGCGGCTGGCTCTTCAGCGGTGGTGTCGGGAGCTTCCTCGGCCTCGGCCGGGGCTTCTGCTTCGGCAGCCGGCGCTTCCGCTTTCGCCGGAGCGCCCTTGCCGACCTCATCCTCCGCGCCGATCGTGGCGACCGTCTCGCCGATCGGCACCACGGCGCCTTCCTCGACGAGGGTGTTGGTGAGGAAGCCGCCTTCCTGGGCCTCCAGCTCCAGCGTTACCTTGTCGGTTTCGATCTCGGCGAGGGCATCGCCCTCCGAGACCTCGTCGCCGACGGCCTTCAGCCATTTGAGGAGGACTCCTTCCTCCATGGCGTCGCCCATTTTGGGCATGATTACTTCGGCCATGAGTTCCTATGCCTCCAGATAGAGTACCCGGCGGGCGGCACTGACCACCTGGTCCACGCTCGGGAATGCGGCGAGTTCAAGATTGCGCGCGTAGGGGGCCGGAACCTCGGCACCGCTCACGCGTTCGACCGGCGCATCCAGGTCGTCGAACGCCTGTTCCTGGATGATCGCGGCGACCTCGGAGGCGACGCTGAAGAAGCGCCACTGCTCCTGGACGACGACGGCCCGGTGCGTCTTGCGGACGGAGTCGACGATGGTTTGCTCGTCGAACGGGCGGATGGACCGGAGGTCGACGACCTCGGCATCGATATCCTGCTCGGCGAGCTGGTCGGCGACCTTGAGCAGCATCGGGACCTGGCGGCCATAGCTGATCAGGGTGACGTCGGAACCCTCCCGGGCGATACGCGCCTTGCCGAACTCGACTTCCGCGTCGCCTTCCTCGACCTCGCCCTTGGTGCCGTAGAGGGCACCGGCTTCCAGGAAGATGACCGGGTCCGGGTCGCGGATCGCGTGGAGCATCATGCCCTTGACGTCCGCCGGGGTGGCCGGGGAGACCACCTTGAGGCCCGGGAAGTGGCCGTAGAAGCCTTCGAGCGAGTGGGTGTGTTGGGCAGAGAGCTGGACACCGCCGCCATTCGGACCGCGGATCACGAGGGGCACATTGACCTGGCCACCCGAGAAATACCGCAGCTTGGCGGCGTTCTGGATGATCTGGTCGGCCGCGAGGAACGAGAAGTTCCAGGTCATCATCTCGACAATGGGCTTGAGGCCGGCCATCGCCATCCCGATCGCGGCGCCGGTGAAGCCACCTTCCGCAATCGGCGTGTCGATCACGCGCCGGGGGCCGAACTGGTCGATCAGCCCGTTGGTGACGAGGTGCGTGCCGCCGTAGATGCCGATATCCTCACCCAGCAGCACGACGCTTTCGTCGCGCTCCATTTCTTCAGCCATCGCGCTGCGCAGCGCATCGCGATAGGTCATGACTGGCATGGGGCGAATTCCTTTCCAAGAATCACAGGCGCCGGGAAAACCGCGCCATTGCGGTTAACCGGTGGTCGCGACCTCGACATCGGGCGCGTAGACATCGGTCAGTAGTTCGGACAGGTCCGGTTCCGGGCTTTCCTCGGCGAACTTCACCGCCTCGTCGGCCTTCTGCTTGGCTTCGGCGCGGATCTCTTCCAGCCGGGACTCCTCGACGCCAAGGTCAACCAGGCGCTTCTCGAGGGTGCCGATCGGGTCCTTCTCGCGCCACTTCTTGACTTCCTCCTTGGAGCGGTACTTCTCCAGGAAGTCGGCGGCGCCGTGAGGGACGAGGCGATAGGTGTAGGCCTCGATCGCGTAGGGCTTTCCGGTTTCGCGGACGCGTTTGGTGGCGCGTTCCGCGGCTTCCAGCATGGCTTCGATATCCATGCCGTCGACGCGCTCCCATTCGATGCCGTAGGACTCGAACTTCTTGCCGAGGTCGGTCATCGCGGTCGAGCGCTCAACGCTGGTGCCCATGCCGTACTGGTTGTTCTCGAGGATGAAGAGGGTCGGGCAGAGGCCATCCCTGCCCCAGAGGCCGGCGAGATTCGCCGCTTCGTGGAAGGCGCCGTTGTGGATCGAGCCGTCCCCGAAGTAGAGCTGGACGATGCCGGGCTCGCCGCGGTAGCGGAGGCCGTAGGCCATGCCGACGCCGAGCGGGATGTGGCCGCCGACGATACCGTAGCCGCCATACATGCCCCCTTCGACGTGGAAGAGGTGCATGGAGCCGCCCTTGCCCTTGACGATGCCGGTGCCCTTGCCATAGAGCTCGGCCATGACGCCCTTCGGGTCGGCGCCCTGCAGGATCGCATGGGCGTGGTCACGATAGGCCGTGATCGTCCGGTCGCCTTCCTCCAGGTGATGGATAAAGGCCATCGCGATGGGTTCCTGGCCACTGTAGACGTGGAGGTACCCACCGATCTTGCCTTGGCGGAACGCGCGACTGGCGGCGTCCTCAAAGAGCCGGAGCTCGACCATCGTCTGGTAGAAGCCGAGCAGGGCATCTGCGTCGTATTGCACCTGCGACTGTCCTTCCTGCGTGCTGTCGGCGGATGTAGCCGGCGCCGTCGCCGGGTCCTGCCGAGCGTCTTTCTTCCTGGGAGTTGCCATAGAGCGGCCTCTCGAGATGCTGGCGAACAGCGTGGAACCCACCCCGTCCGGATGATGGTGGCGGAGGGAACCGGCGTGCGTGCGCGCGCCGGTGGCCTGCGCATGCCGCGCGTCCCGACCGGGACGCGCGAAAGGTGGAAAGCGGAACTTTCCGGATTGTCGACGTGCATTGCGCAGGTGCGCCGGATCAGCGGACGAACCTTCGCCCGATTGTCTCCGATGCTTCCCGTCTATTTCGGGAATTGTACCGCAGATTGCGCGCCATACCGGCCACCCGATGCGCATGAGAACAGGCACGGTCACGCCTGCAAGAAGCAGGACGCGAAACCAGTGCCTGTGCATCATGGATATCCGTTCGTGCGAAGCCGCGGGAGCGCGTGTCGCTATTGCGACTCGCCGGGATCGTAGGGGCGATCGATCTCGGCCTTGGCGGCGAGCTCGGCGGCCCGGAGGCCCGGCATCCGCGTACCCGCGCTGAGGGCGAAGCCGGCCGTCGGGCGAACCGGGGTGCGGAGGGCGCCGGCGAAGGCCTTGCGCTGCTCCTCGTAGCTCGGCGGCGACTGCTCGAAGCGCAGCGGATCGGTGACCTCGAGATCACCGGGTGCGTACACCTCCATGATCTCCTCGGCGGTCCCGTACTGGGTGAGCGGGCGCCGGATCTCGCCAGCGGGTGGCGGAACCGGCAGGTGGCCTTCTTCCGGGATCGTCGAGCGGTCGGGCACCTGCCCGGGAACCTGCGGTGACTTCACCGCGCCCGGGGTGACCGGCGCGAAATCACGGCTGTGTGGATCGGACTGGCCGACCCTGGCGAATTTGCGCGTAACGAATGCCATGGTGCGTGCATCTCCAGCATGTCGCGGACGGGCGACGTCGTTCCGGACCGGGACCTCGCACGGCTGGTGCCGGGAGCCGGTGCAATTCCTTCCATCAATAGTACCAGCGCCGGGTGATCAGGGCTCCTCGCGCCTGGGCGAGAAGGAGATGACCGGATCGTCGCAGGCAGGCTCCCCGCGGCCATTGAGCTCCATGCGGATGCTGGTGTCGGCTCCGGCGTCGAGGGGCGGGACATCGGTGATGGCGGAGACGTAGCCGTTGTCCTCGCACTGGACGATGACCTGCGCGTTCTCGACCGGGTCATCGCTGGTGTTGGTGACGATGATGTCGGCCTCGATCACGGTCTGGTCCCCGCCGGTATCGGTGTTGAGGACGCTGAAGCCGGAGGCCTCGAGGGTCGTGATGGTCTCCGGGTCGTCGCTCGCGTCATCGCCGCCCGTGCCCGGCAGGTCGATGCCAAAGGCGAGCATGCCGAAGATGGCCATGAGGACGAGCAGGAGGATGGAGATGAAGCCGAGGAGGATCATGGGGCCGGGGATGCCGGAGCCGGATTTTGGTGGTTCGATACTCATGCGGGGACCCTGATGCGCGGCGGATACCGTTGGCGAGATGATACCGCGCCGGCCGAGGGGCTTCGTCGTGCAGGCGTGCCCGAGCCTCTCCCCGGGAGGGACGTACCTTACAAATCACGTAGAGAATCCGGATACGACCTCATCACAACTGGGTAATTCTACGGATGCTTCTTCTGTCACGACATCGCTAGCCTGAAAGGGAATCCCGAATCAGGTTGGAGATGATGTCCGGCGCCAGGGAGCCATTGCTGACGTTGTCTCCGCGCATCCAGAAGGAGCAGATCGTGAGCATGGTGTTCCATTTCCCCCGTCCTCCATCTGTCGGGCTGCTTCCCCGGTTGATGGTCGCTTTCATGGTCGTGAGCATGCTCGCGCCCATGTATCCCGCTACCGGAGCGGCGCAGGATGTTCCTGCGACCAACGCTACCCCCGCTGCTGACGGCGTCGAGGCGCCACCTGCCGGCGAGGAGATCGTTCCGCCAGGAGAGCCCGGGGGAACGGAGGATCCGGAAAATCCACTACCTGATAATGACCCGGCTGAGCCGACCGATCCCGGCGATGGTGATCCGGCCCCGCCCGTTGCTCCCGAAGAAGGAAATGCACTCCAGCCGCCGGGGGAGGGGATGCCCGACGCACCGGCTTCCGGCGAGACGGCGACGACGGATGACCTCCCGGAGGAGCCGGTCGAGCCCGCGAGCACGCCGGATCCCGAATCTCCTGCCAGGAATAATGAAGGGGAGGGGGCGACGGACATCGTGCACCTCCCGGACGATGCCGGTGCGGCGCTGGTTGGCACTCCGGAGGCTCCAACCATGAGCCGATCAGCGGCGAGCACGCTGGACCTGCTCCAGGCGTCCGTCCACATCACGAACTACGACCAGGCACGGAATCCCCTGGGCTCGGTCCAGTTCCAGATCCTCGAGGGCGGGACGGTGCTCGGTTCGGGTTCGACCGCCGCTTCCGGCGTCCTGACCATCCACGAGTTGCCCACCGAGGTCGATCTCGTGGTTCGCCAGGTCTCGGCACCGACCGGCTGCGTTCCGGTTCCGGACCAGTCGTTCCGGGTTGACGGGGGCGGGCCGTTCCAGGCACGCCTTACCTTCGTGAACGATTGTGGCGGTGGCGAGGCCGGGTCGATCACGGTCACCGTCCGGGACCAGGCCGGCACGCCGCTCGAGCATGTCGAGGCCATTGGCCATTATTTCGACGGTGTGAGCTTCACCAATTTCCTCCCGGTCGCGACCGACGGCAGCGGAATGGCGAGCATTGCCCCGGTGTATGTGGGGTTCGACTACGAGGTTCGCCTGCGATCCCTGCCGGTAGGCTGCATGACTCCGGTCCCGCAAGCCGCGTCGGTGACACCCGCGTCGCCGCATCATGCGCTGGAGTTCGTGAGTGAGTGTTCGGATCCGGCGCTGACCGGAACGCGGCTGGGTATCGTCAAACACGACCAGAACAACGTCGTCATGGCCGGGATCGACTTCGAGATCTGGCAGGGATCGACGCTGGTGACCACGGGCACCACGAACCACATGGGACAGATCGGGATCGAGTACCCGCCGGCGGGACCGCTGGTCTTGCGCGAGACCAATGCGCCTGCCGGGTGTATCGACGCGGGAGACACGATCGTCGATATGCCGGTCGGGGGGACGGTTACCATCCGGATCGAGAACGATTGCAGCGGATCGTCCGGGGAGATCACCGTTCGCGTTGTCGACCAGTACGGTTCATCGCTCTCCGGCGTCACATTCCGGATGGAGACAGGAACCCGGATTCACGGCCGATGGACGACGGATCCCGCGGGTGAGGTCACCGTCGCGCCGCTCACCCTCAACCAGACCTACGAGATCATCCATGAAACCGGCGGATGTCGCGGGTGGGGGACGGAACTGGCCTACCTGGACGAGGCTGACCCACAGATGACCGTCGTCGTCGAGAGTTTCTGTGCGGACGCCACGCCGCCGCCTGCCGACCTGCTCGTCGTCAAAACGGACGAGTCCGGCAGCCTCTTGCCCGGCGCCGACTTCGCGTTGTCGATCGATGGAACGGTGATCGCAAGCGGCACGACCGACGCCGCTGGAGAAATCCTGTTCGCCGGCCTCACACCGGGCGAAACGTACCTGTTGCAGGAAACCGCGGCCCCGGAAGGCTGCACACCTGGTGATGACCTGGTGATCGTCATGCCGGCGGATGGGACCGATCTGGAAACGAATCCGGTTAACACCTGTGGAGACGATACCGTGCCAGCCGATGACCCAACCCCGACGGATCCCGTGCCGACACCGGCCGACTCCGGAGCGATCCCGGAGGGCAGTCCGACCCCGACGGAACCGGAAGCGATATCCACCCCGGCGCCGACCGACCCGGGGGAGACGCCGGATCCAACGAATCCGGCATCGACGGACCCCGGTACGACGGTCATCACGATGATCCCGGATCCGGAAGCCGGGCCTTCCGGGGCGATCCCGCAGGCTGATGATGACGCCGGGGAGGGCAATTCGTCGAATGGAGAAGACGCGGACGACTCAACGGACGTTCGTGAACTGCCGAAGGCGGGGAGTGACCCGGGCGCGGCGGACCCGCCGTTCATCGCGCTTCTTCTTGGCGCGCTCGCCGTCTGTCTTGCCGGCATGGGGATGCATGTGACACGACGACATCAGTGATGCAGGCCCGGGAGTCCGCGTTCAGCGCGGACTCCCGGCTTGCAGACAGGGCTATGCCAGGATGGCCCGGATGGCGTCCAGCACCAGGGTTTCCTCGCCGTCCTCGAGGCACTGGGGGTTGAGCGCGATCGCGTCGTCCCCGTCTTTCATCACGGCGATCCGGGGATCCTGGTCCCAGAGCGCGTTATGGAGCGCATCCCGATCCACTGCGGCTTCGGGGAGCAACTGGACGAGGGTCCGGCCATGTGGCTGCCCCGCCTCGCTGGGGTATTTCCGTGAGGCTTTGACCCCCGGTATCCCTGCCAGGCCGTCAATCCAGTATTGGACGATTCTTTCGTATTCCTGGAGGAGCGCATCCTCGTCGAGATCCAGGTATGCCTCAACCGCGGCAAGACAGGCGACGAGCTCTTCCTTGCCGACCTTGAGCGGACGGCCGATCGCGGTATTCGGCGAACCGTTCGCGGCTACCGCAGCGATGACCTCCGGTTTGCCCAGCACCAGCCCGGAAGACTGCGGGGCGCGAAGGCCCTTGCCGCCGCTGAAGATGGCGAGATCGGCTCCAAGGTCGCGAGTGAAGTACCAGAGATTGTCCTTCGTGGGGATCTGGGCGGCGGCATCCACGATGACCGGGACATTCGCCGCATGCGCGGTCTCGATGATCTCCGGAAGTGGAGGGGTGTCGCCTCGCAGCCGGGTTCCGGCGAACCAGAGCACGGCGGCGGTCCGTTCGTTGATCGCGGCGGCCAACTCGTCGATCGAGCCGCCGATCTCGATGATCCGCACGCCGGTCATGGCCGCGGCGTAGTCGTAGCCATTGCGTTGGGAGCGATGGATGATCAGCTCCTGCTTCGCGAAGCGGGCATGGTCCGGGAACGCCGTGACGAGTGCCGGGTCGGTGCCGGTCATGCAGGCCGCGACCGAGAGGGTGATGCCTCCCGCCGCGCCGGAGCTGACGTAGGCGGCTTCGTTGTGCGTGAGCTCCGCGATGCGCTCACCGACTTTCGCCTGCA
>CAZVAA010000025.1:18248-22502 GCA_964624125.1 uncultured Sphaerobacteraceae bacterium
ACGTAGCGGGTCCGGAACTCATACGGCGCCGGGGTGACGACGCTCATGTATGCCGGGGTATAGAGCACGGCGGGGTGCGGGCCGTCGCCCTTCGGGACGCTGAGCCAGGCGCCGATCACGTATCGGTCGAGGCTGGTCATCTCGATCCGGTAGCCATCGAACTGCTCGCCGGAGCGCAACTCGTCGCGGGCGATATGGGCGTTGGCGGGAAGGTCCGCGAGTCCGGAATCGATCGCGTCCCACCAGGCGTCGTGGTCGTTGGGTTTCTCGGATATGGTCATGATGTTCCTCAGGTGTTGGCTGGCTAAAACGTCGCATTCGCGGAGGCGAGATCCTCACGGCTCCACGCACCGGGCTTCAGCCGTTCCGCGAGGTATGCCTCGAGCACCGGGGTTTCCCAGTACCGGCCGGCTTCGTGGCCGCATCCGGCGAACTGGTGGAAGGTGAGGTCACATTCCAGCCGGCGCGCCAGGGCGTAGGCTGTTTCCGGCGGGCAGATATCGTCCATCAACCCGATATGCAGGAGCAGGGGAGCGGTGATCATCGGCGCGAAGTTGAGGCAATCGAAGTAGCGTGTCGTCTCGCGAACCTGGTCCCGGTCGTCCGGGTAGAGCCGCAGGTACTCGTTGATCTCCTCGTAGGGGTAGGAGCGGGTGAGGGCGGCGGATTCCATGAATCCGGTCAGGTAGGGCGCCGCAAGGGCGCCGCAGGTGACGACATCGCGCCGGAGCGCCGCCGCGACCAGGGTGAGCGCGCCGCCCTGGCTGCCACCGGTCAGCCCGATACGTGACGAATCGACCTCCGGCAACTCCAGCAGGACATCGACGGCGCGGAGGGCGTCGGCGTAGAAGGCGCGGTAGCTGTAGGTGTTCGGGTCGGTCAGGCGATGCACGAGCAACCCGGGGTAGCCGGGGTTGAACTGCGCGTTGGAGCGGAGCTTTCCGCGTGGGGCGACGCCGATCGCCGCATACCCCTGCTTCGCCCAGCTTTTCGGCAGCGTTGGTTCGGACACATAGCCGGGGAAGACCGCCAGTCCCGGGTAGGGACCGTCCAGGTACCCCGTCGTTGGCCGGCAATACCACGCGGCGATGCGGACGCCGTGCAGGCTGGTGTAGTGCAGCTCGAAGACATCGACCTCGGGGGTGGACCGCTCCGGAATGTGCCGCAGGTGCGGATCGAGGGGGAGCTCATCCAGCTCTCCCTGCACAGCCTCCCAGAAGGCATCGAAGTCATCCGGTTTGGTCACCGAATCGTCGAACAGGTCCGGACTACCTCTCTTGATCATGTGCATCTCCATGGATCTGCCGGAACGGCCCCGCGATCCGGGCCGGACATTGGAATGCCGCCTACGCTATGTCTGGTTCCGGAAGGTGTCAAGAGGGGATTCGGGTTTTACTTTTGAAAGCAACGACCCGGCGATTTTTCCCATAACCTATTGCCACTTTTGATGTGCTTGGATACGATGGCGATCAGCTTCATTCTACCGGCAACGGTCGAAACTATCGTGATCCGACGTAAAGGAGAGCAGGAATTATGTCTGCAGAATCCCGGCGTTACCCGAGTGTGGCCGAACCGATGTTAGACCGACGATTCTTACTCAAGCTTGCCGCGGGAGGCGCAGCGCTCGCGGGCCTGCCGATCGCGGTCCGGCAGCAGATCGCCTCGGCCCAGGAAGCGGGCCAGGTGAGCATGGAGTGGCGGAAGCCCCAGACGCTCAACCCGTTGTTCTCGACGGCGGGGTTCGAGCAGCAGGTGGAGCGGGCGATCTTCGGCGCGCTGGTCCACATGAGCGGCGATCTCGAGGTGACGCCAAACCTGGCCGAATCCGTCGATGTCAGTGACGACGCAACCGAGTTCACGTTCCACCTGCGTGAAAACGCCATGTTCAACGACGGGACGCCGCTGACCTCCGAAGACGCGCTGTTCACCTTCGAGCGGGCGCTCGATCCCCGAACCGGATCGTTCTGGACGGGGCGGTTGCAGGGGATCCTCGGCGCGCCCGACTATGACGGCGAAGGCACGGTCGAGGGGCTCGAGGCGGTCGACGAGAAGACGTTCAAGATCACCCTCAGTGGGCCGGACGCGGCCTTCCTGCCGATTCTCGCGGACTTCTCGGGTCTCGGCATCCTGCCGAAGCACGTCCTCGGTGAGGTTCCGCCGGACCAGTTGCAGGGGCATAACTTCAGCCTTAACCCCACGGTCGGCGCGGGGCCGTTCTCCTTCGTGCAATACCAGAGCGACCAGTATGTGGAGCTGGAAGCCAACCCCAATTACTGGGCCGGGCCACCGGCGGTCGAGCGTATCTTCCTGCGGATCGTCCAGCCCGAGATCGCCGTCGCGGAGCTGGAGAGCGGCACCCTCGATCTCATCTCCGTCTCGCTCGACAACATCGAGCGGCTGTCGGAGAACGAGAACCTCACCGTCGTCAGCATCGAGAGCCCCTCGATGGATTCGATCTCGCTCAACCTCGACCTCGAGTACTTCCAGGACAAGCGGCTGCGCCAGGCGATGATGTACGGCATCGACCGCGCGACGATCACCGAGCAGATCTATGGCGGCAATGCCATCGTCCGCAACAGCCCGATCTTCGGGCCCGACTGGATGGGTGTGCCCGAAGGGCTGAACGAGTATGCCTACGATCCGGACCTGGCGCGCCAGCTGGTCGAGGAGTCTGGCTGGGATACCGAGCGCACGGTCGAGATGATGTACAACCCGTCGGGCAACTCGACGTTCGCGAACATGGTGCCGATCATCCAGTCGCAGCTTGGCGAGATCGGGATCAAGATCGAGCTGCTCCAGCTGGACGCGGCTGGCATCAACCTCAAGCTCATCACCGATCACGACTACGAGATCTACATCGGCGGCGGTGGCGTCTACGGCGCCGACCCGAATATCAGCTCGCGGTACTACCTCAGCAACGGGTTCACCCCGGCGGGTGCGAACAGCGTGTGGTACGCGAACGAAGAGGTCGATTCGCTGTACCAGCAGGGCCGTGAGGCTGGCACGCAGGAGGAGCGCAAGGAGATCTACACGAAGCTGGCGCAGCTCCTGAACGAGGAACTGCCGTCGATCTTCCTGTGGTCGCCGAACACGAACTTCGCGTACTCCAACCGGCTGCAGGGCTTCTCGCCGCCTCGCTACGTCGACAACCGGCTCTGGAACGCGGAAGAGTGGTCTGTCAGCGAATAGCCGTCACGTTCGTGGAAGGCATTCGGGCCGATGCGACCCGGATGCCTTCTGCAATTCTCTCCCCATGTAACAAAGGATTGGGCAAGTCCTGATGGGACAGTATCTCCTTCGCCGCATCGTGCTCAGCGTTCCCGTGATCCTGGGCATCACGATCGCGATGTACCTGATCGTGAACCTCTCTCCAGGGGATCCGGTTACCGCGCTGATGAATCCGGAACAAATGGCCAACATGGGCCCGGAATGGGTGGAGAAGCAGCGTGAATCGCTGGGGCTCAACGATCCGCTCCCGGTTCGGTACGCCAAGTGGCTCTCCGAGACCATGCAGGGCAACCTCGGATATTCATCGGTCGATCGGCTTCCGGTGAACGAGAAGATCGGGGAGCGCATCCTGCCGACGCTGCAGCTGATGCTGGTCGTCATGATCATCTCGGTCCTCGTCGGCGTGCCTTTGGGAATCCTCTCCGCGGTCAAGCAGTATTCCTTCATCGACTACGTGCTGACGATCGGCGGCTTCCTGTCGGTATCGATCCCCTCGTTCTTCCTGGGCCTGGTGCTGATCTATATCTTCGCGGTGCGGTTGAACTGGCTTCCGGCGACCGGGATGTACACCGTCGGGCGCGAGCGCACCTTCGTGGATTCGCTGCAGCACATCATCCTGCCGGCGACGGCGCTTGGCCTGGCGCAGGCGGCGCCGATCATCCGATACACCCGGGCGAGCCTGCTGGAAACCGTGAAGCAGGACTACGTGACGGTGGCGCGAGCGAAGGGCCTGAAAGAGCAGAAGGTGATCGGGCGCCATGCGTTGCGGAATGCCCTGATCCCGATCATCACCATCATCGCGCTGAACATC
Organism: uncultured Sphaerobacteraceae bacterium; assembly: GCA_964624125.1. GTDB lineage: Bacteria > Chloroflexota > Chloroflexia > Thermomicrobiales > UBA6265 > UBA6265. The sequence goes on from CAZVAA010000025.1 coordinate 22,288, forward strand.
CCCCAACTGCTGGGCGGGACGGTGATCATCGAGCAGGTCTTCGCCTGGCCCGGCATGGGCAGTCTCGCGATCTCGTCGATCCTGGGGCGGGACTATAACGTCCTGATGGGCATCAACCTGATTGCCGCGCTCATGATCCTCGCCAGCAATCTCCTGGCGGACCTGTTGTACGCGTTTGTTGATCCACGGATTCGATACTCATGAGCGAGCAGGCA
>CAZVAA010000026.1:0-1212 GCA_964624125.1 uncultured Sphaerobacteraceae bacterium
GCAACATTCGCGGTCAACATCATCATCCAGCCGATCGACGCGATGATCACCGAGATCGCAAACGAGGCGATTGCGATTGCCGGTGGCGAAGAATTGACGGTGGTCAACAACTTCTACTTCGCGATTGTCTCTGTTTTCCTGCTCTGCGTGGTGGCGACGGTCATCACCGAACGAATCATCGAGCCCCGGCTTGGCCCATGGACCCCGGAAGAAGCATCAGAAGAAGACGACGACAGCATCGAGGACGGACCGAACATCGATGAGGCGGCCGAAGCCAGGGGGCTACGCTATGCCCTCTTCGGCTTCCTCGCCATCCTCGCGATCGTTATCCTGGCGACAGCGCCTCCCGGAGCACCACTCCGGGATCCCGACACCGGGGACATCATCGGCAATACACCGTTCATGGACAGCCTGCTCTTCATCATCGCCCTGTTCTTCCTTGTCTCCGGTACCTGTTACGGCATCGGAGCGGGCACGGTGAGGTCAGCGGACGACGTCATCGCGTCGATCACGAAGACCTTCAATGGGCTGGGTGGGTTGGTCCTGATGTTCCTGATGATCGCCCAGTTCATCGCCTACTTCAATTACACGCACCTGCCGCAGGTCATTGCGATCTTCATGGCCGACTTGCTCGAACGTGCCGACTTCCCCGCCATCCTGCTGCTGGTCGGTTTCATCATTGTCATCTTCCTGCTCGACTTCATCATCCCCGGTGTCGTGCCGAAATGGGCGATCTTCGCGCCTATCTTCATCCCGATCTTCATCCGGCTCGATATCGCACCACAGACGCTCGTCGCCGCCTACCGCATCGGCGACTCACCCGTGAACACATTGACGCCATTGATGGTCTATTTCCCCTTCATCGTCACCGTCGCCCAGCGGTACAAAAAGGATTCCGGAATCGGCACGATCATCTCCCTGATGATTCCGTACGCCCTGATCATGGGTATCGTCTGGATCATCCTCTTCATCGTGTGGTTCATGCTTGGCATCCCGTGGGGTCCTGGCCACCCCGTAGAGACCTGATCGTGAGGCCGCTCCAGGTCGACAGCACGAAACGAGAGGGCCAATGAGTGACCAGACGATCATCCTCATCATTCTCGGTGTCGCCGTCGCGGTGTTCGTCTGGAATCGGCTCCCGGTCGGCATCGTCGCGCTTGGCGTCATGCTCGCCTTGTGGGCCACGGATGTCATTTCGCTGGAGGAAGCGTT
>CAZVAA010000026.1:1312-8180 GCA_964624125.1 uncultured Sphaerobacteraceae bacterium
TTCGTGCTGACCGGCTCCCCGGTCACCTTGCTGGTGTCCGACGCCGCGGCGGAAGCCGGCGTAGGTCGGGTCGGCTACTTCGAGATCGCCCTGGTGGGTATCCCACTCTTTGTCGGCACCGTGGCCGTCACCGCGTTGCTGGGACCACGCCTGCTTCCGCACCGGCAGCCGAAGTCCTTATCGCGCGATCTCAGCAAGTTACCGGGCACGCTCAAGAGCCAGTACCTGGCCGACGACCATCTCGCACAGTTCCAGGTGACGACCGACTCGCCGCTCATCGGCGCCTCACCGATGAAGGTCGTGGATCCACTCCATCCGGATGTACACATCATCAGCCTGCAGCACCCTAACGGCTCCCCGCTGGCCGACGACCTGGTCGCAACGGATACCCGGGTGACAGTAAGGGGCAGCGCCGACGACATTCGCGAATTCGCTGAGGACAACCGACTCGAGGATGTCTCGAACGGCCATGCACTGGAGACCGGACTCGTCGACAGGGACGTCGGGGTGGCGGAAGTCATCATCACCCCGCGATCTGACTACATCGGGAATACCGCCTTTCCGGGCATGGTGACTGATAGCGGGAACCTGGTGATCCTCGCTATCCAGCGCCTCGGCACGGATCTTGGTCCACGAGAGGTCAGGCTCAAGACCGGGGACTCCCTGCTGCTCCAGGGCCGATGGGATGCGTTGGACGAACACACGGTCGATCCCCAGGTTGTCCTCGTTGATACGCCCGACTCGATCAGGCGGCAGGTCATTCCCCTCGGGCCGAAGGCGGCTCCGGCACTCGCCGTGCTCGGCGTCATGGTCATCCTGCTCGCGACGGGATGGGTCCCCGCAGCGGTCGCGTGCCTCCTCGCCGCCGTCGCAATGATCCTGCTCCAGGTGGTGACCGTAGGACAGGCACACCAATCGATGTCCTGGACGACCCTGATCCTCGTCGCCGCGATGATCCCCCTTTCCACCGCGATCACTGAGAGCGGCACCGCCGAGACACTTGCCAGCGGATTGCTGAACGCCATCGGCGATGGCGGTCCTTACGTGATCATGATCGGCCTGTTCGTAATCACGGCAATCCTCGGCCAACTGATTAGCAATACGGCCACCGCCCTCATCCTGATCCCGATCACGGTCTCGATCGCAGTTGAGGGCGGGTATTCGCCGATGACGATGCTGATGTGCCTGAACGTCGCTGCCGCGGCGGCGCTTCTCACACCAATCGCGACGCCGGCGAACCTCATGGTGATGGCCCCGGCCGGTTACAAATTCGGCGATTACTGGAAGTTCGGACTCCCGGTCATGGGTGTGTACTTCGTCGTCGCCGTTTTCCTGGTGCCATTGATCTGGTCACTTTGAAGCTCACGCCGGAACGCGATACCGGCTTCGATCAGGAGGAGGGATTACATCATGACAACCAGCGATGAGGCACGACGATATTCCCGTGAGAATGGCAAGCAATTCGTCTCCGAGTTGATCGAGTCCCTGCGCATTCCGAGCCTCAGCGGCGATCCGGCCCACGCGGCGGATATTCGCAGGATGGCCGAATGGCTCGCAACGAACATGCGAACGAGCGGAATTAACAATGTCGAGATCATGCCTACGGCCGGGCATCCCGTCGTCTATGGAGAGTGGCTGGGCGCCGGCCCCGACAAGCCCACGGTGCTCGTGTACGGGCACTACGATGTCGTTCCCGCCTCGCTCGAGGACGGTTGGGATACCGACCCGTTTGAGCCCGTGATCCGCGACGGGAAGATCTATGCCCGTGGCGCCACCGACGACAAGGGGCAGCTGTTCATCCACGTCAAGGCACTCGAATCGTGGCTTGAGACAGCGGGGGCGGCACCCGTCAATATGAAGTTCCTGATCGAGGGCGAAGAGGAAGTCTCCTCCCCTAACCTCTCGCCGTTCATTCGCGAGCACCTCGACCTGATCGCAGCCGATGTGTGTGTGATCAGCGACTCCTCGATGCGCATCATTGAAGAGCCGGCTATTACCCACAGCCTGCGTGGCATGACCTATCTGGAAATACATGTCACAGGCCCACGGGAGGACCTCCACAGCGGGTTCTTTGGAGGAGCCGTGCATAACCCGGCCGTCGCGCTGACCGAGATCCTCGCGAAGCTCTTCAACCCTGACGGCACGATCGCCGTTCCCGGCTTCTATGACGACGTCGTGGAGCTCTCCAATGAGGAGAGGGAGATGATTGCCCGCACGGACCTATCCGTGGAGCAGCTCCGGGAAGCTACCGGCACCCCCACGGACTGGGGCGACCAGCGGTACACGATCCGGGAACGAGTCTCCGCCCGGCCGACGTTGGACATTAATGGAATCTGGGGTGGGTACGACGGCCCCGGCCCGAAGACCATCATCCCGGCGAGTGCCGGCGCCAAGCTCAGTTCACGTCTCGTGGCCAACCAGGATCCTGACCGCATCTTCGAATGTATCCGGGATTACATCGCCTCGATCTCCCCGGAGTCCGTCCAGGTCGACGTTCGCCTCCTGACCACCGGCCGACCGGCGCTCGTGCCGTTCGATCTCCCCGAGATGCAGGCTGCCGCCCGCGCCTACGAGCGCGGTTGGGGACACGCACCCGTGTTCACCCGTGGCGGAGGGAGTATTCCGGTCGTTGCCGATATCATCGACCTGATACAAATTCCGGTGGTCATGATGGGCTACGGGTTGGACAGCGACGGACTACATGCACCGAATGAGCACTACAGTATCGAGATGTTCGAGCGCGGCATCGAAACCGCGATCGTCTATCTCGAAGAGATCGGCAACCTGGCTCCCCGGCCACGCAAGTGAGGACCGCTCGCATGAAACGTCAATCAGCTGGCATGGTGAGCAAGGGCATCCCCTGGAACGACGAGGCGCGATGGGAGATCCTCGCGATCGAGGCGCTGCTTGTCCTTGGAGCCGGGCTGTTCGTGATTATCGATACTGACCGGGCTGGAGATACCATCCTCCAGCTCATTGGCGTCGCGCTCCTGGCAGCAAGTGCGGGACTGGCCTGGTCTGCCGTCAGGAATGACGAGAACACGGTGCGGTTCTACGACGCATTCCGGTCCGGCATCGGCGTCGCATGCGGCGCTATCGCCACGGTGAGCTGGTGGTCGGACTATATCCAACCCAATGCCGTGCGGCTGATCCTCGGCTGGGGGCTCGTTGCCTGGAGCCTGCTTCACGCCGGGGGGATGATAGCGGTCCGTGGACGCGACCAGTTTCACATCAACAACATCGTCCTGGCGCTGTTGTCGCTCTTACTCGGGATCGTCCTGCTAACCTCCGGCGACAGCAACGCCGAAAGCCGGCTCACATTGTTCGGAAGCATCTTGCTCCTTTTCGGCGCTGGGCTGGCCGGTCTGGCATACATCCGCTTCAATCAGCGCGCTTCTGGCGCAAGTGCGGAGCCGGGGAGCATATCCTGGCCAGCGCCAGACAACCCGTGACGTATGTTCAGAAAAGCGTAAAAGGGTCCTTGCCATATCGTTTTAGTTCGCGCACTATGCAAACAGGATCCGTACAGGATCGGCTGCGCGTGTTCTTGACTCGGGAGCAATTCCGGGCGGGGCTCGCGTGGCAGAATCGAAAGCGTTCCGGAGCCGTCCCCCAACTTGCTCCGGGGCGCTTTCGACATTTCAGGTCCACCGCGGGCGGCTGCCCGGACAGGAATCAGTCGGAAACGTGCTCCTCTTCGAGTTCTTCCTCGTCCTCGCCTTCTTCCTGGCGCTGCTCGTCGTGCTGCAGCCAACGATTGTGCTGCCGCCACCCAAACGTCGCGTTACGCACTGCCTCTGATTCCTCAAGGCCAGCACCAATAGCGCCGACGATCGTCGCCAACGAGGCGGTAACCCAGGCAACCCTCAGGTAACTCATCGTGTTCACCTCAGTGCCGATGGTGTCCTCCAACAAGGCGGCCGGGATGTAAAAGAAGCTCGCGAAAAAGAGCAACACGAAGATAACTGCGTACGAGAAGATGACGCCTGAAGCTACGGTGACCAGGGTCGTGGTGTTGTACAACCCCCAGAGATATCGCGTTCCGTTATCTGGTTTGGGCTCCCACAGGTTATGCGCCACGATGATCCAGACAGTCAGGATACCCATCGCCAGGAACATGAAGCTCACGAGGCGCGTCATTCCGTAGAGGTTCCCGATCTGCCACAAGGTCGTGAAGATCAGTCCGTATCCACCTGTTGCAAACGCGGCCGAGATCGTCTTCTTAAAGCTTGGGAACAATCTCCACGGACGATTCGCGTACACCATGCCAGCAAGGAGTTTCAGGTGCGCGATCTTGCCGGGCGCGCCATATTCCACGTCCCCTTCTGCCTGGGGTGATGCCAGCGGCTCGGCGTCCTGGTGACCGATCTTGCGCCATTCGTCCTTCGTCTCAGCCGTCTCATACCAGAGGTGTTGCAAGACCTGGAGGATCATCGCGCGGACCCGGTGCGAAACGCGGAAAACCCCTAGCGGCGGGACGGAAATCACACCGATACCCCTGCCGGGGCTCGCGCGGGCAATGAGGATTTCCTCCCCGACCCGTACCGGCAAGTCCGTCAGGCTGATGGCGAAATCCCACTCAGGCCGAGCCTTGTCCCATGAATCGACCTCCTCCACGACCTTTCCGAGATCGACGTTTGATCCCGTCAGCGGATCGGTCACCACATCGACCCGCCATTGAGATCCATTGATCTCCTTGCTCAGGTAGGCGCAAAGCTCTTCCTCGATATCATGAGCTACGCGCTCACAAAAACCTGGGCTTGCAATGATCCCAAGCACATTTTGGTCTTGCTCCACATCAGCAGACGATTGCTGGTGTTCTCCGGACTCATCCATCTTTTTCTGGTACACACATGCGATGCGCCTCCGCGGACAATAACGATTTCTGGCAGAACTATCGCAATGCAAGTGCCGACCTGTACCGGGGCCCGGGAAAGCGAACCCGAAGGCGAAACCACCCGCCTGCTTCGCGCGTACTGAGGGGCATGAAAACACTGAAGGCAGCCACCATGTGGCCACTCATTCGATCAGCGCTGCACCTCATCGCCCTGGCAACCTGTTTGGCGGGGATCATCGCCGTTTACCTGCTGGACAAAGGCGTCGACACGCTGCCGCTTCACGGATTCCTGGATCACGTTGGCCATGCGCTCACCGCGCTGATGGCCGCGCTCGCCGTGCGGGCGATCCGCCTGCCGATCCCGGTTTGGTCGATCCTTCTCGGAGGAATGGTGCTGGACTTGGGGCATGTGCCGCAGATGCTCGGCGCCGTCAACGCCCTTGAAGGCTCAACCAGGAACGACTCGCATTCGCTGGCCGTGGTGATCGTGTTGGCGTCGCTCGGGTTCCTCGACCAACGACATGCCAACGTTTGGCTGGGCATCGCGATCGGAGCGACTTCTCATCTGTGGCGAGATATGGGGACGGGAACGGTTGCGCTCATGTGGCCTGTCACGGAAACCGTCTATGGGACGCTGTTCACGCGATACCTGGCGGTACTGACAGGTGTGGCGCTCGCCATGATCGGCAGCGCCACGCTTCTCTCCCTGTATGAGAAGAGGCAAGGTAACGACCGAAGGCCTCAGGTGGGGCCGACCTCCCAGGCTTCGGGCTGGGGAACGTAATCGGAGACGAAATCGCCATCCGCGATCACCGATCCATCTGCGGCGGTGATGACGCGCCGCTTGCGGACGAGATAGCCGGGCTGCGCTTGCTGGACGAGTTTTCGCTCTCCTGGCGCCAGGTTGCTGTTCTCCCGCTCGACTGGCGGTCCAGGCGGGATGGGCTCACTCACACGCGCAGGGTGGATCTCGACGTTCCAACCGGGGTCCTTGCCATAGAAATGCGCCCGAACCGTGCTCCCGTCTATCACCATCATAAGCAGGAGCCACGAATCCAGCACGTTTTCGAATCGCAGGTCAAGGTCCGTCTCCCACTCGGTATTCGCCTGGTAGATAGCACCATCGAACCCGGGATCGGATCCATCCGCCTCATAGAAAGCGAGACGCCAACTGTGCGGATGCCATTCGCTGAAGCGGAACCCCGCATTCGCGGCTGCCCGGAACACGGTGGTCGATACCTGGCAGACGCCGCCACCGATGTCGCTCGAGACCCAATCTCCCTGGATGATCGTGCCCGAGACGTAGCCATACTCCTCGGATATGGGCCCGATCAGGTCATTGAACGAGAAGGTCTCTCCCGGCGCCACCAGCTTGAACGAGATGTTGTCGGACGAAACACGCACATTCTCCGCACGCGCGGCGGACGATCCGGCAAACGAGGACGACCCGTAGGCGAGATGCGTTTCGATTCCAAGCTCGTCGAGATTGTCGGCGCGTGCCGCGGCCCGAACCGGCTTCATCGGCAGTTCGGCGGTTCGTTCATCACTGGCAGCCAACTCCAGGACCCGCTCGGACATCGCCTCGAAATCGACCTCCGCCCCATCGACATCCTCGGCGACGACGTAGAGCCCGTTATCCCAGCCGAGCATGACATTTCGGGGCGACGTCGCCACCGCCTGGCCAATCTGTGAGAATCGCTCCTGCAGCACAGTTGGATCAAGCGACGCCTTGTTCTTCGCATCGATCCGGAGCGCCGCCGTCAGGTGATCTGACCCCACGGGGTAGGCGAGATCCTCGTGCATAAATACGACCGGCTCGCTCACCAGGCGCCAGGCGTCCTGTTTCGCGCCGGCAAGGTCTTCGCCTATCACGGCGGCCGGAACCGTGGTCGTCTTGAGGCCGATCGTCGCCCGCTTCCCCTCTCGCAAGCGGGCCAATGCTTCCTGCCGCGCGCTGGAGATGTCAAGCGCACGTCCATCGACGTGCGGCTCAACGGTGATCTGTCCCTCGACGAGCGCGAGCCGGGCATT
>CAZVAA010000026.1:8280-22395 GCA_964624125.1 uncultured Sphaerobacteraceae bacterium
AACCGTGCACCAGGATAAATCCGGCCACGGCACATGGCAGGGATGCTCCCAACGCCGGCGGCAACGACGGTCGCTGCGGCACCGGCGACAAGTCGACGCCGGCTCATCATCCTGCTGAGTCGTTGACGATGTTGCACGAGGAACTCCGTGGGCGACTGCGCAGCGATGCTCGATCCGCAGGCCGTTGATGGACAAACAGGCGCGGGATACGTGCAGTGCCGCATCCCGCTCTCATATAGCTCTACGTCCCGGTCACGATCCCGGTTTGGAACGTCACCTCTGCGGAGCGGCCGCCAGCCGGCACCACGCAAATCCGCCCGGCATGGTCGCGTGGCCATACCGGGCGGATTCACTCGCGTGTCTCTGGTGAACCTAGGAGTCCTTCTCTGACTTCTTCACCTCTGCCCCGATATCAGCGGCGAGCGACTGGGCCGCCCGCGCCATCTCCTTCTCTTCCTGGAGACTCTCGTTGAGCATGTCGGCAATGTCCGTCTCACCGAGATCCTGAGCCATCTGGCGCAAGGTCAGGTAGGTGGCGATCTCGTAATGCTCGCTCTTGTTGGCGCCGGCGAGGAGTCCGAGCTCCTTCACGTTGCCGGAAGGATTCTCCTTCTTAAGCGACTCGTGCTCTTCCTTGAGCCCCTCAGCCGCCGGGCAGGTGGTCTCCTCTGGCGATTCCCCGAGCAACTCGAAGACCTTCGTCAACCGCTCGATCTGGGTTTCGGTCTCTTTGGCATGATCCTGCAACGACTTGCGGAAGGACGCATTGTCCGTGACCGACGCCATGTCCTGCATGGTCTTGAGCATGATGTGCTCGGCGCTCATAAGATCCGAGAGCTCATGAACAAAAAGGTCGCGCGGAGTCCCGAGTGACATGAAGTTATCTCCTGATGACGATGTTGCCGAAGCTGCTCCGGCATCCCGTCCGGCCTCCCCGGCCGGCGACTGACATTATGCATCTGGCGTGCCACGGTGTCCGTACAGCAATTCTTTGCGCCGATACGCCATCGCAGGAGGCCAAAACTCACGGCATCATTGTTGTTGACGACAACATATCTTCAATCGCACGGAGGTTGTTGCCCCAATGAAAGACGTAGACCGACGAGGATCATGACTGGACAAATGCCCGGAGTGTACATACACTTGCAACAACCGCGGATTGTCGCACGCGACACAGCACGCCGTGCTCGCGCTTCCGGCATTCCGGAGACGGGGGCGCTTGTGGCGCGCTCCGTGCAGTACTGGAATGCACCGCCCCGAAATCCGGTGCATGCGAAGAACCACTCCGCACGGCGCTGCGAGGGCTCCCGGGGTGAGGAGGTGGAGACGTGGTCTTCCGTCGAGATAACAAAGTCGACCAGTTCCAACGCCAGATGAACGCCCTCCGCCACCAGATCGGCGGAGAAGAAGAGGCGGCCCAGGCGGATATGAGCCAGGAGGTGCCGGACATCGCCGATGAGCGATTCCCGGACGAGCCGTTCGACGAACGCGGCCCGGACGCGGGAGGGTACTCCTTCGGCTCCTATCCGGCCGCCGCCCAGGCGCCAGACGAGATCGAGGAAGACAACGCGCTCTCCGTCCCGGAGATGCCCGGCGTTGACAGCCAGATCAGCGTCGTCGCGCAGGGTGCCCTGTGGAAGGGCGAAGTCGAGGCCGATGGCAGCGTCCATGTCTTTGGCCGCGTCGAAGGAACCCTCACCGCCAAGGAGGACGTCTGGATCGCCGAGGGCTCCGATGTCCAGGCGACCGTCACCGCCCGGCAGGTCATCGTCGCCGGACAGGTCAGCGGTGAGGTCCGGGCGTTGAATCGCTTCGAGGCGCTCCCCCAGGGAGTCGTTGAGGCGGATGTCCAGGCACCGAGCTTCGTCGTCCATGAGGGCGCCACGATCAATGGCAAGCTCACCATGTCCTCCAGCGATTCCTCGATCAGCTCCGGTCGCGCCGAGCGGCAGGGTTCCACACCAATCGTGCAGCGACGCACACGCCCTGGATCGTAGATCCGGATTCACCACGACGCTTGCATCGTCAGGGAGAAACACACGATGTCCAGCAGAGCAATGGACCAGGGCGGATTCCGGGGCTACGTCCCCCAACCCGCCGAAGAGGACCAGCAATCGATCAGCGTGATCGACCAGTTCTCCAACTTCGACGGCACGTACCAGTCGACTCGCGACCTTCGTATCGAGGGACAGGTCAAGGGCACGATCGAATGTCGCGGCACGCTCCATATCGCGCAGGGCGCGAATGTGAACGCGAGCGTGGAGGCGGAGAATATCTCCGTTGCTGGCGAACTCGATGGTGAGATCACCTGTCGCGGAAAACTCCTGCTGCTGCCGAGTGGCCGGGTCCGCGGCAAGATCAGCACCCGCGCGCTCATCATCCATGAAGGCGCGTTCTACGAGGGCGATATGGAGATGCGTGGCGATAATGGCCGTACGCCCCGACGCACCGAGCGACGAAGCCAGCCCCCGATCACGCAGCAGAACCGGGAAACACCGCGGGAGACGTCGTCGGACGATGAACCGGAAGACGAATCATCGCAGGCCACTCCCACCGGCCAGGCAAGCACCTTTATCCGCCGCTTTGGCGGGCAGGAGCAGCCAGCTGGCGACCAGGCGGACGAGTCCTGATCGCGCCGCGGGCGTCAAACCTGGAATATCCGCGACATCGGCAATGACACGATCGCCGATGTCGTGCGTGTAACAGGAAAGGGATCCGAATCCGGATCGATCTACGCTACTATTGTCGAGTCACTGGGTGCCAGGATGGACGCGACGGGCGGTTACTGAGATAAAACCGGTCTTGCGTGGCACTTTGCATGCGTACAGGAGACGGCGACATGTACACTGGACTGCGAACGCAGGACATGCACGATCATCGTCGTTGTAAGGGAACTGGTATCGCATGTCAGACGCACTGGAACGTCGTTGCGGAACATGCCGGCATTTTGAGCCGTCAAGTTCCTGGAGGCGAGGTTGGTGCCGCAACACGCTGCTCTTTGCACCCGGACAGAGCCATCTGGTACAGAGCGAAGATCTCGATTGCAGCCGCGGTTCTGGTGATTTCTGGGAAGCGCCCAGATATTTACTGGATGAATCGCTAGAGAATGCAGGGCAAGCCAACGTGAAACTGCCTACCCTCTCATCTCCATTAAAACTCTTCCAGCCGGCGCCAGCGCTGCCGGCCCTCGGCGCGGCAGGCATCGGCGGCAGCATGATGTTCTCCAGCCGGGGCGGCGGAGGCGGGTACGATCCCGACGATGATTTCGAGGACTACGACGTCTATGATGATGCGCCGCCGCCAGAACCTGAGCGGCGTCCCCGTGCTGCCCGGTCATCGCGATCCGGCGGAGGCGATGAAGGCGGCCCCCCGTCCGGCGGGCGCCCACGCACGAGCCAGTTCCAGCCGGAGGAGCGATACTGGACCGACTACCTGCGCATCGCGCTTCCCGTAATCGGCCTCTTGCTCATGATCGGCCTGCTCTGGTTCTGGGCAGATCAACTTATCAATGACGACCCGGATACCACCGAAACAGCTGCAACCGAGGACATCGGGCTGGTGAACACCGCGTCTCCGACTCCGCCACCAGCGGAGATCCAGAGCACGCCGCCACCGGCGAATACGGATGTCGAGACCGAAACGACGCCTCCACCGGCCGACACCACTGAAGCGCAGCCGACCGAGCCCCCCGCTGACGAAACCGGGGAGGAAGAGGCTCCGCCACCCGACGAGGAACCGGCGGACACCGGTGGCACCTTTACCAGTGGCCAGAACGTGGTGGTCGCGAACGCGGACGTCCTCAACCTCCGGCCGAACCCGTCTACCGAGGGCGACCCCATCGGTGAGCTCGCAGCCGGCGACTCGCTGGTCATCCTTTCTGGTCCCGAAGAGGGCGAAGATTTCATCTGGTGGGAGGTTCAGACCGCGGACGGTGCATCAACCGGCTGGGTCGTGGAGGACTACCTCGAGGCGGCTGAATAGCTCCTTCGACAACACACGACATGATGCGGACCGGCAACGAATTCGTTGCCGGTCCGCTCGTTAATCGGCCGGCGATATCACCACACCCGGTGGTATACTTTCCGGTGGCCCGGCATGAGCCGGGCCTTGCAATGAAACACGCGTCGCGACCGGATGCGGTGTGTCGTTCAGGATGGTCCTGGACGATCCGGATCTGGAATGACCGGCGCGGAAGTTCAAACACAAGGAAGGCCACATGGCAACCACGTCCACGACGCGGCGCAACCCGCGTGTCAGCCTCAAGGCGCTCCTCGAGGCCGGCGTCCACTTCGGTCACCAGAAGAACCGCTGGAACCCGAAGATGAAGCCGTACATCTTCACCGAGCGCAACGGTATCCACATCCTGGACCTGCGGCAGACCGTGCCGATGCTCGAACGGGCACAGGAGTTCGTCAGCGAATTGACCGCCAATGGCGGCCACGTTCTCTTCGTTGGCACCAAGAAGCAGGCAGCGGACATCGTCCAGCAGGAAGCCGAGCGCAGCAACCAGTTCTTCATCAACCGGCGCTGGCTGGGTGGAACGCTCACCAACTTCGTCACCATCAAGAACCGGCTCCGCTACCTCAAGAGCCTCCAGGCTGAAAAGGCCCGTGGCGAGTGGGACTACCTGCCGAAGCAGGAAGCCGCCAAGAAGGACCTCCAGCTCGAGAAGCTCGAGCGCACCCTCGGTGGTATGCGCGACATGAACCAGCTGCCGGGCGCACTCTTCATCATCGATCCGAAGCGCGAGCACCTCGCCGTCCATGAGGCCACACGCCTCGGCATCCCAACGATCGCCATGGTCGACTCCAACAGCGACCCGACACCGATCACCTACCCGCTTCCGGCCAACGACGATGCGATCCGCTCGCTGCGTCTCATCACCAAGGCCATCGCGGATGCCGCCATCGTCGGCCGCACCGAGCTCGAGAGCGCGCACGCGGAGGACGAAGGCTTCGGCGGGGAATTCTCCGACGAGGCGATCGCCGCTGGCGCTGCCGAGAAGGCCGCCGATTCTGAAGGCGACGACAACTAATCAACAGGTTCGGCCGAATGGCCAAGAGCACAACGATGTGAAGGAGTATCCATGGCGATCACCACAGATATGATCAAGTCCCTGCGCGAGAAGACCGGCGCGGGCATTATGGACAGCAAGCGCGCACTTGAAGAGACCGATGGCAACATCGACAAGGCCGTCGACTTCCTCCGCCAGCAGGGCCTCGCGAAGGCCGGCAAGAAGGCGGGCCGGACGGCGTCCGAAGGCGCGATCCAGACCTACGTTCACGGCCAGGGCCGGATCGGCGCCATGGTCGAGGTCAACTGCGAGACTGACTTCGTCGCTCGTACCGACGACTTCAAGGCACTCGCCTACGACATCGCCATGCAGGTCGCCGCGATGGCGCCGCGGTACACCAGCGTCGATGAGATCGCCGAGGAAGATTACGCGGAGCTCGAGCGAGAGTTCGGTGACCGCGAAACGGCAGTTTCGACCGTAGTGCTGAGCGAGCAAGCCTTCATCAAGGACGCCAAGAAGACTATCGGCGACCTGGTGACGGAAGGCATCTCGAAGCTCGGCGAGAACATCGTCGTTCGCCGCTTCGCCCGATTCGAGCTCGGCGAGACGGCCAGCTCCGAAGACTAGGCCACCACTCAATGAGAAACGCCGCCTCCCGGTCAGCCGGAGGCGGCGTTTTTCCAGAACACCCCGACGCCACCTTTTGCGCGCACGAAAGGAATCCTCCCTTGTCCGACCCGAAAACGCCTCGACGCGTGCTCCTGAAGATTAGCGGCGAAGCCCTGATGGGCGATGAAGCCTACGGGATTGATTCTCGCGTGGTGGTCCAGATGGCCCGCGATATCAAGGTCGCGCACGACAGGGGTGTCCAGGTCGGCGTCGTGGTCGGTGGCGGAAATATCTGGCGCGGTCTCTCCGCAAGCGCCGCGGGGATGGAACGCGCGACCGCCGATTACATGGGGATGGTGGCCACGGTCATGAACGGCCTGGCCCTTCAGGATGCGCTGGAGAACGAGGGCGTCCACAGTCGCGTCATGACGGCCATCGCCATGCACGAGGTCGCCGAGCCCTATATTCGCCGCCGGGCCATCCGGCATATGGAGAAGGGTCGGGTAGTCGTCATGGTCGCCGGCACCGGCAACCCCTACTTCACGACCGACACCGCCGCGGCCCTCCGCGCCCTTGAGCTGGATGTCAACGCCCTGCTGATGGCCAAGAACAAGGTTGATGGCGTCTACTCGGCCGATCCCCGTACCAACCCCGGCGCAACGCGGTATGATCACCTTACCCATCAGGAAGCGCTGGAGCGTAACCTGAAGGTCATGGACGCATCTGCCATGGCGCTGTGCAGGGACAACGACCTGCCGATCCTGGTCTTCGACATCACGTCGGAGGGATCCATCACCCGCGCGATCATGGGCGAGCATATCGGCACCCTGGTTTCATCAGGCCAGTCGAGCTGACCCTATCGCAAGGAATCCACGCCCCGACGCACCGAGAGCGATCTGAAAGGACCGACTGATGACTGTTGCCGACATCACCAAGGACATCCAGACCCGCATGGGCAAGACGATGGACTCGCTCCATCACAACCTGAACTCTGTCCGCACGGGCCGCGCTGCACCGTCGCTGATCGAAGACATCAAGGTGGATTACTACGGCACCACGATGCCGCTGAACCAGCTTGCGAGCATCTCCGCGCCGGAGAGCCGCCTGCTCGTGATCCAGCCGTGGGACAAGGGCAGCATGGGTCCGATCGAGAAAGCGATCCAGATGTCCGAGCTCGGGCTGACGCCGAACAACGACGGACAGGTCATCCGCATCGCCATCCCCGCGCTCACCGAGGAACGGCGCAAGCAAATGGTGAAGGTCGTCAACGGCCACGTTGAGGATGCGAAAGTCTCGGTACGCAACGTACGACGTGACGCGATGAGCTCCCTGAAAGCTCTCCTGAACGACAAGGAGATCGGGGAAGACGAAGAGCGCCGTGCGCAGGCCGAATTCGAGAATATCACCAAGAAGTTCATCGACCAGGCCGATGAGATCGGCAAGGCGAAGGAGCAAGAGGTCCTCGAGGTTTAGGATGACGGACCAGATCACCGATCCACGGACCGACACCACCATCTCCGGGAGCGACCTTATCGATCCGACACACGTTCCCAATCACGTTGCCATCATCATGGACGGCAATGGCCGCTGGGCGTCCCGCCGCGGCCTCTCCCGTATCGAGGGACACCAGGCGGGCACCCAGAACATCCGACGCATCACCTTCCGCGCCGGTGAGCTTGGCATACGCTACCTCACCTTCTGGGCCTTCTCGACCGAGAACTGGCGTCGTCCGCAGGAAGAAATCGACGGGCTGATGCGCATTCTCGTCGAGGCGATCGAGAACGAGACAGAAGAGCTTCACCGGCAAGGCGCGCAGCTCCGGCATATCGGGGATTTGGACGCGCTTCAGCCCGATGTTCGCCAGTCTGTCCTTGATGCGATAGAGCTGACCAGGAACAACGACAAGCTCGTCCTCACGCTGGCCTTCAACTATGGTGGCCGCCGCGAGATGATCCATGCCATCCGCTCGATGATCGCCGATGGCCTCAGGCCGGAAGACGTCACCGAAGAAGCCATCCAGCAGCGACTCTATATGCCAGAACTGCCAGATGCGGACCTCATCGTCCGCACATCCGGCGAAGAGCGGATGAGCAACTTCCTCCTCTGGCAGGCGGCTTACGCGGAACTGTACTTCTCCGAGAAGCTCTGGCCAGACTTCCAGCCAGACGACCTCACCGAAGCAGTCCGGGAATTCGCTCGCCGGGAGCGGCGATTCGGCGCGCTCTCCGCCTCGCCCAACGGATCCTGACCGTGCGGGAGCGCAGTATCTCCGCGATCGGCGTGGTCCTGGTGGGCCTGGTGCCGGCATTGCTCGGCGATTTCATCTTCGCCGCGGTCTTCATCGGGATCACGGTGGTCGCATTTCGCGAGGCAAGCACGCTGCTGGGCATTTCCCGGCAGGAGCACGTTTCACTCGGGATCGTGGCGATCATCATTTCCGCGCTCCTCGCCTGGTACTACCCGGACGGTCGATACCTCCCGATGGCGTTGGCAATCTGCGTACTCCTTCCCCTGGCGTGGACCATCTTCCAGGACGGCGCAGTCACCGACCGGCGCGACTGGGCATCACTCGCTGGTGCCACGCTCTACCTTGCGCTCCCAACATTTGCCGCGCTCTCTATTCGCGGCATGGAAGGCACCGCCGATCACGGTTGGTTCAACAGCTTCGCCGACGCCGTCTCCATAGTGAACGGCACGGCTATCGGCCTCGGGTGGTTTCTGACCGCCCTGCTGGTGACATGGCTGTCGGACACCGCCGCCTATTTAGTCGGCAAATCGGTCGGCCGCACCAAACTCATCCCCCGTGTGAGTCCCAACAAGACGGTTGAGGGCGCAATCGGCGGCCTCGTGGCCGCAGGTGTGACCGCCGCCCTCTGTATCGTCGGATTCGGGCTCGGCGTCCATCCCCTCACCGCAGTCCTCTTCGGTATTGTTATTGGTGTCATCGGCATGATCGGTGACCTCGGCGAATCGATGATCAAGCGGCGTGCCGGCGTCAAGGACAGCGGCAACCTGATCCCCGGCCATGGAGGCATGCTTGACCGGATCGACGCCCTGATCTTCGTGCTTGTCTTCACCTGGGCGCTCCTGCCGGCACTTGTATAGGGACAGAACATCATGACCGGAATTGCATTGCTGGGATCCACCGGCTCCATTGGCCAGCAAACGCTCGACGTCGTCGCCACCATGCCGGATCGTTTCCGGGTGGTCACCATCGCCGCAGGCCTCCGCGAGAAAGAGCTAGCCCAGCAGGTCGAGCAGTTCGCGCCCAAACTCGTCGTCTCCGGGAAGGACTCACCCTCCGGGCTTCGTCCAGAACCAGATCAGTTGGTCGAGGCAGCGCTTCATCCGGAGGTCGACCTCGTTGTCGTCGCTACCTCCGGCCATGACGCCATCCCGGCCGTAATCGCGGCGATCGAAGCAGGAAAGCAGGTCGCCCTGGCAAACAAGGAGGCTATCGTCTGTGCCGGCGAGATCATCATGCCGCTCGTCCGGAAGCACAACCAGATCATTCGCCCGATTGACAGCGAGCACAGCGCAATTTGGCAATCCTTGCAATCGGGGCGCGCGGACGACCTGCGGCGTATCATCCTCACCGCATCCGGAGGGCCGTTCCGTACGTGGACAAAGGCGGATCTCTCCACCGTCACCGTCGAACAGGCGCTGAAGCATCCGAACTGGAGCATGGGCGGGAAGATCACCATCGACTCGGCGACGTTGATGAACAAGGGACTCGAACTCATCGAGGCACACTGGCTCTTCAACACGCCGTATGAGGCCATCGACGTCGTTGTCCACCCGGAGCAATACATTCACTCCATGGTGGAATTCAATGACCGAAGCACGATCGCGCAGCTCAGCCCACCGGACATGAAGCTGCCGATCCAGTACGCCCTCACCTGGCCCGAGCATGCGCCCTCGGACTTCGCGCCGCTCGATTTCACGAGCATCTCGACGATGTCATTCGAGCTCCCGGATACAGACAGGTTCCCGGCGCTTCGCCTGGCGCGTGAAGCTGGCATGGCGGGGGACACCTACCCGACGGTGCTTAGCGCTGCGGATGAAGTCGCGGTCGAGGCGTTCCGTGAGCGGCGAATCGGCTTCACCGACATCCCGGTTGTTATCGAACAGACGCTGGAGCAGCACACCCCAATGCCGGTCAGGGACCTCGACGCGGTGCTCGAGGCGGATGCGTGGGCACGCTCCGAGGCCGCGCGCCAGGTCCAGGCCCGATAGACCGCTTCAATCCGGCTTCATACCTTCGCAGGCGTTCAACGTCATCGCGATGCATGTCCATCGCGAATGTCAGTACCCCAACCAGGGACGGTCGAAATGCCTTCAGCGTCTCGGCGCACGCATTGAGCGTCGCCCCCGTTGTTCGGACGTCATCGATCAGCACGAACCGCTTGCCGGGCGCCGGCGACCATGCTGGCACGGTCGCGAACGCACCGTGCACGTTCTTCTGGCGCTCCTCGCCCGAAAGCCGGGTCTGCGAGGCGGTCTGCCGCGTGCGCTTCAAGACATCCCGAACGGGCACACCGGTCTCCTCGGAAATCGCTTTCGCGATCAACGTTGACTGGTTGTATCCCCTCTCCCGCTCCCGTCCCGCATGAAGTGGAACTGGAATCAACCCGTCAACATGGCCGAATTCCGGAAGTAACGAGACCATTCGTGCACCAAGATCCGCGGCCCTTGCCGCATCTCCGTAGTACTTCGTACCATGCACGGCCGCGGCAACCCAGCCGTCATAAACATACGATGCCCTTGCCATGCTGATAAGAGGATCAAGATCCTTGCAACTGCACCGGCCGGCAAGACGAGGAACACCGCATCGTGTGCAGGAGATCGGTTGCATCGCGGCTGGCACGGTATTCGCACAGTCATCACAGAGCCATTCGCCACGCATGCCGCAACCGGCACACACACGTGGATACACCGTCTCGACGATAACGGATGCCACGCGAGCGCCAAGGCGTCGTATCCTAGTCGACATGACAGCTTCCTTCTCGATCGGACTCGCCCATGTATGACCCTCTCGCAGGCCGCTTTGATCCCGACCTCTCCAGGCGCAGCAGCTTCCTGGCCGAAGACGCGCCAAAGCTGCTATACGGCATCGACGACACACCGCAGGTGGTCGCGGTTGAACCCTTTGGATCCAATGAGGTCCTGCTATACCGCCGGGATCCCCGTGGCCGCACCATCACCGAGCGGCGCGTCACCCAGCCATGGCTCATTAGCGACGACCCACGGCCATTCGCCAATCGGGCCGATGCTGAGGTCATGGAACTGCGAGGCGGCCATCCCTATCGATATCTCGTTACCTTTGCCTCATGGGAAGCCTACCGCGCAGCAGCGCCGCAGGGAAGTGGCCGGGACCGCAGCGCGGTAGGACCTGCCGCCCAGGTCGGGCAATTCCTTGTCCGCTCTGGCCTGACGCTCTTCAAGGACATGGACTACCCCGATCTCCGTCGCATGCAACTCGACATCGAGACACTCAGCCTCGACCCCACAGCCGACGACGCTGGCATCATCATGATCTCGATCCGACAGGGGAACTTCGAGGAAGTCCTCGTGCTCGAATCGACCGAGGCGGAACTGCTGGAACGTTTTCTGGCGCTCGTGAAAAAGCTCGATCCAGACGTTATCGAAGGACACAACGTGTTTGGCTTCGACTTCCCGTACATCATCGATCGTGCGCGGATCGCGGGTGTGAGCCTGCGACTCGGACGTGATGGCTCTCCCCCGTGGACCAGCGACAGCGGTGTGCGCCGGCAACCGACCGTCTATATCCACGGTCGGCATGTGATCGACACCTATCAGCAGATCCAGCGCTTTGACGTCGCCGGCAACCTGACTCGCTATGGCCTCAAGGACGTCATTCGCCAGATGGGGCTCGAGCGGCCCGATCGCGTCTTCGTCGATGGCGCCGCGATCGCCAATATGTGGCGCTCGGGGGAGCGTGATCGTGAGCGATTGGCAGCCTACGCGCTCGACGACGTCCGTGACGTGGACACACTCTCTCGCGTCATCATGCCGACCGAGTTCTACCAGACCCAGATGCTTCCGCTCAGTTACCAACGCGCAACGCTGACCGGCACCGGTCGGAAGATCGACGACCTGATGTTACGGGCGTATCTAGCCGCCGGGCACAGCATCCCTCGACCTGAATCCAGCCGTCCCTATCCCGGAGGATACGTCGAGCTCATCCGCGCGGGCGTCTTCAGCCCCGTGGTGAAATGCGATGTCGAAAGCCTGTACCCCTCGATCATGCTGGCCCGGAACATTGCCGCCGCATCCGACGTGTTGGAAACCTTCCCGCTGCTCCTTCGGGACCTCACGCACAGACGAATCGATGCAAAACGTCGAGTCCGGCAGACCGAAGGCGAGGAGAGCGCCATTTGGCAAGGCTTGCAGGGGAGCTTCAAGATTCTCATCAATTCTTTTTATGGGTATCTCGGATTCGGTGTGGGCGCCTTCAACGACTATGATGCGGCCGAGCAGGTGACGCTCGAGGGCCAACGCATCATCCAGCAGGTCGTCAAGGTCCTCCGCGAACTCGGCGCGGAGCCGATCGAAGTCGACACAGACGGGGTCTATTTCTCCCTGCCCGATGGGATCACCACACAGGAGCAGGAGGAGCAGTTCGTCGAGCAGGTCGGAGACCACCTGCCTGAGGGCATCAACCTCGCGCACGATGGTCGCTTCCAACACATGCTCTCGCTGAAGCAAAAGACGTACGCGCTCCTGGATTACGACGGCACACTGACCCTGACCGGGAGCGCCCTTCGTAGCCGGGCGCTGGAGCAATGCTTCCAGCACTTTATCCGGGACGCCGCGCGAGCATTCATGGAAGCTGACCGTGCTGCGGTGAAGGACCTCTACTTTGACCTGGCGACCAAGATCCAGAACCGTGAGCTCGATGTCCATGCCATCAGCCAGTGGACGATGCTCCGGCCTGACACGATCAACTCCCGGAAACGCATCAAGGAGTTACTGGACGCACATCCCGGACGTTGGCGGTTCGGGGAACGTGTCGAGATCTATGAGCGCGAAGACGGAACGATGGCGTTCGCGGAGGACTACAACAACGATGAAAACAGCTCATCGCTTTTGAAGCGCCTGAGAGACGTTGCCGAACGGTTCTCTCCCGTCTTTCCGGACGACGCCGAATTCGATGCGACATTCCCGCTGATCAAGGTTACAACCGATCTCGAGATCGCCAGGGAGAAAGAACCTACGCGGCAATTGGGGCTCTTTTGACCGTCTTCCCACTCAGTCAGAGGAGTGAATGCATGCAGATCACATCAGCGCTCATCGATAGGCTCCGGCAGGACTACGCCCCGCGCCACATCTCATTCAATGGCATCGGAACCTATGGAGACGCCATCTGGAAGGAATACGAGATATCGCTCGATGGATCCCCCATTCCTGCTGAAGACTGGCAGATCGCCAGGGAGTTGACCCAGGGTTTCATAGGAGAGCCATCTCCGTTTGACCGCGTAGGAATTGGTGTGACCATCGTTCACGCTGGCGCAGATGGCACTTACATTCTCGTGCTTGAATGGATCGAAGGGTTCATGTCGCTTCAGCGAATCTATATGCGCAACCAATCGACAGAGGGTGCATTCGAGCCTGCGCCCAACGGCCTTCATCCTTGCATCTGGGAACGAGCGATCTACGCGCATGAGAACGAAGCATACCGGCGTCTGCTTGCGTCGAAGAATGTCCCAATTGATGTCGCTCTGGAGGAATGGAAAGAATCAACATTCACCGGCACGTGGTAACGCCGATTGATTCAGCTCATACGAACTTAGGACGTAGGCGACCTGTCGATCACGATATCGAACGCGTCAGGAGGGCGCAATGTCCCGAAATACAGCTCTTCGGCCGCATCCCAGACAGCGAACCACTCCTCTGTCCAGTCTTCCCCTTCGCGCTCCATGATCCGCTGCCGACGTATCTCGTCGCCCAGCGTCACCAGTACGGTCAGGTCAATGAGATCCAGCAATTCGCTCCGGGTCGAGTAGGCGCCATCGAGGATCACGATATCAGCCGCGGCAACGTCGATGGGCTCACTCGCTGTCCCCTCCATCGTGTCCCAATCGAAGGGGAAATAGCGGGCCGACTTTGAGCGCCTGAGTGGGATCAGCACCTCATCCCGCACTCGACGCCAGTCGATACAACGATCGACGCGCTCGGCAGGATCAAGAGGTCCCCACGCATCGAGCTCGCCGCCGGAATAGAAATCATCCTGGTCGATATAGGCGCCACCGACACTCCTGGCAATCGCTCGGCCAAGTGTCGATTTGCCCGTGCCGCTTCGGCCATCGATCGCAACAACGATCGGGGAACAGGAACGACGCAATCGTTCTATCGCCCGGAGTACCGGCTGGATGTCGTCATCAATCACAGGCACTGCTCACAATATCAGGCATGCGGATCGGCGCCACGATGTCAGGTGAGGCAAAGTGGAGGGGGGGGTAAATGCAAAC
>CAZVAA010000027.1:0-13241 GCA_964624125.1 uncultured Sphaerobacteraceae bacterium
AGGGGACCGTTTTGGGAGATCAACGTACCGCTCGTATTCCATAATTTGCCTAGTGAACTGATGAGCGTGACGCGCCCGTCTACGACAAGAGCCAGGAAGGAAGTTCATGAGCAACGAGCAGAACCCGAAGATTGACGTTTCCCGCCGCAAATTCATGGGCTTTGCCGGATTGGCCAGCGCCGGTGCGTTTGGCAGCGCGCTCTCGCCATGGGCGGCGAAGGCAATGGACCTCAAGTCCTCCGGGCTTACGGCGCAGCCGGGGTCGGTCGAGGAAATGGACGCCATGCACGAGGCGGGCGTCGCGGCATTCCCGGCTGAAACCGAAGGGCTAGGCGGCCAACCCCTCGAATATGAGATGGATGGCGACACGAAGGTCTTCCGGATCACGTGCGACATCATTCCGGAGTGGGAGTTCGAGCCCGGCAAGACGACTGAAGCATGGGGCTATAACGGCGTCGTTCCGGGACCGGAGATTCGGGTTACCGAGGGCGACAACATTCGCGTCCATGTCACCAACAACCTGAACGAGTCCACCGCGATTCACTGGCACGGCCTGATGCTTCCGGTCGAACAGGACGGTGTCCCGTTCCTGACGCAGGACGCGATCAAGCCGGGCGAAGAGTTCGTTTACGAGTTCCCTATTCGCGAGGGGAACGCCGGCTCGCATATGTACCACTCGCACTACAACGCCGCGAAGCAGGTGACGATGGGCCAACTCGGCGCGTTCATCGTCGAGCCGAAGGATCCGTCGACCCGCCCGGCGTTCGATCGCGAGTACACCCTGATCCTGAACGACGGCCCGATCGGTGGCTATACGATCAACGGCAAGAGCTTCCCCGCCACCCAGCCTGTGATGGCGAAGAAGGGCGAGAAGGTCCTCATTCGCTACATGAATGAGGGGCTGATGATCCACCCGATGCACCTGCATGGCATGCCGCAACTGGTGATCGCGCAGGATGGCTGGCTGCTGCCGCAACCCTACTGGTGCGACACCCTCAACATCGCACCTGGCCAGCGTTTCGATGTCCTTGTGGACGCGACCGAAGTTGGCCCGTGGGCGTTCCACTGTCACATCCTCTCGCACGCCGAGAGTGAGCACGGCATGTTCGGGATGGTCACCGTCTTCATCGTCGAGGAATAGCACCAGCCGGGGAGGGCCAACCAGCCCTCCCCGCTTTGCATATGTGGCCGCCCCGCCAGGGGACTGGTCTTTCCCACCCCGGTTGTTGCCGGGAAACCGCCCGTACCGACCGGGTGGGATGCAGGACGAACGGGTTACTCTCGGAAGAGAAGGGGATGGCGCCTGGCGCCAGGACCACTTTCCGGAACGATGAGCTACCACGTCGGATTGGAGGACGTACCATGGCCTCCCTGCATCCAGCAGAGTGCCCACTCAAGGTCTATATCGCCGCCGAAAGCGAGGAACACCGCCGCCCGGCAATCTCATTCATCGAGCATATGACCGGCGTCGATGCGGATGTAATCGCTGTCAAGCCGACGGACCTGAACGCCATCATCCAGGTGCCCGAGGCCGGACAACCCCGGCTCGTCGTGCTTGCCGTGGAAGATGAGAAGCGGTCGGTCGATGGTGTGGATGCGGCGTCCATCGCCCTGGACTCGCCAACGCCGGTGATGGTGGTGCACCCACCGATTGAAGGTGA
Source organism: uncultured Sphaerobacteraceae bacterium (assembly GCA_964624125.1). GTDB lineage: Bacteria > Chloroflexota > Chloroflexia > Thermomicrobiales > UBA6265 > UBA6265. The sequence continues at coordinate 1,662 of CAZVAA010000027.1, forward strand.
CCGCGAACTCCCGGCGATCCGACGGGTTGTGGTGCCTCTGGATGGCTCGTCGCGCGCTGCACAGGCGCTCCCGCTGGCGGCTCATATGGCCCAGGGTGCGGGCGTGCCCGTGTACCTGGTGACGATCATCGACCCGTCACGCGTGATCCCGCCGGCATTCGCCTACGATCCCGACGCCTTCCTGTTGATCAACGAGCTGCGGGAAACCGCGCACTGGGCGCTGAAACAGGCAGAAGGGCCGCTGATCCGGCAAGGGATCGAGGTGCAGTCAGACCTGATGTACGGGGCGATCAACTCCACGCTGGAATCGCTGATGCGGCCAGACGATCTCGTCGTCATGACCACCCATGGAACCGGACGGGCACGCGGCAAGATCGGGAGCGTGGCGGCGCGGGTGCTCGCTTCGGCGCCCTGTCCGGTGGTTATCCACCGTGGGACCAGTGAGGGGGACGTGGTGGTCGACGGATATGAGGCTTGCGCCTGGGTGGAACCGCTGGCACTTCAGGCTGCGCCCGCTCATCGCTAGGCCGCGGGGGTAACGTGCTCGCGCGGCGTCTGGATTCGGTGTGGATCGTCTCTCAATCGTCATGGTGAAAGCTGCGCTGGCCTGGCTGGTGGCCGGCGTCGTGATCGGCGGGCTCATGCTCGTCGACCGGGCTGTTCCGGGCAACTGGCGCCTCTGGATGCTGCCTACCCACGGGCACATGCTGTTCGTCGGATGGTTCGTGCAGTTCGCGCTCGGCATCGCCTACTGGCTGCTCCCGCGTAAACGTAGTCCGGAGCTTCCGGTGGGATACCGGGAAACGCCAGCCTTCGTCGGCGTGGCCTGCCTGAATCTGGGAATGGCGCTCCGGGTGGCCGGGGAGCCGTTCGAGCGCACCGGCCACGCCAGCGACCTCACGCTCTCCATCCTTGGCGCCTCCGCCTTGCTGCAGGTGAGCGCCATTGTGATCTTCGTCGCCCAGTTATGGCCCCGGATCTATGGCAAGGGGAAGTTGGGCAAGCCCCAGGCCAGATAACTGCCTCAATCAATCAGGATTCAGAACGTCATGCATCGAACGCTCGTTGGCCTCACGATGACCCTTGCACCGCTCGCGATTGCGGTCGCCGCCTTCGCGGTCGGCTATAGCGCCACCCATCCGACGTGGTGGAGCGCGGCGGTGCACCTCGCCGTTCTCGGCGGGATCACGATGATGATCTACGCCGTCAACATCCGGATCGTGCCCGTATTTGGCCGGCGTACCTGGCGTAATCCTCGCCTGTTGGTGACGCAGGTGGTCCTAGGTTTCCTTGGCGCGTGGTTAACGTTCCTCGGTATTGGCCTGCGGGAAGTTTGGCTGGAGCGGCCTGGACACCTGCTTGCGCTGGTCGCCGGCGTGCTGTTCATGGTGAACATCGTCCAGTTGTTCCACCAGAAGCCAACGATGCCCTCTGCTCCCCTCAAGTACGAACAGCAGGCGGATGTCGACAGGATCGCGATCGGCTTCACGAAGCTCTCGGCATTCCTCCTGTTGTTCGGCCTGATGATCGGCGTCATGCTCTCATGGTGGCGACCCGGGTTCGGGCGCTGGGACCTCGTCTGGGCGCACATCATGCTCGTGGGCTGGTTCATGACCATGGCTTCCGGTGTCTGCTACCACGTGCTCTCCCGCTGGACTGGGATCCCGTGGCGCTCTCTCTCGATGATCCGCCTGCACTACAAGACCGTCGCCTGGGGGCTGCCCTTCATGTTGCTCGCCCTCGCTGCCGACTGGGACTGGCTCTTTTTCATCGCCGGACCGCTGCAGGCGCTGGCGATCCTCGTCTTCCTTGTGAACATCGTGCCGATGGTGGCGCGTCTCTCCGGATCGGTCCGCGCCGGTATCTCGCTGGCGGTTATCTTCCTCATCATTGGCGTCAGTCTCGGCGTGATGTTCGCCATCGACTCCAGTACGGGCCCACGTTTGCGTCAGGTCCACGTCATGGCGAACGTTTTTGGTTGGGCTGGATTGCTGATTTCCGGTTTCGGCTACCGGTTCGTGCCGAATTTTGCCAATACGGGGTTGCGATGGCCGAAGCTGGCGGCGTCCCAGGTCGTCGTAATGGTGGTCGGCGTGGTTGCCGGGATGTATGCGATGTGGGACCGGATGTACAACGGTGGCGCAACCGATGCGGTGGTGGTCGCGACGGCCATCGTCGGGTTCGGCATGTTGCTGTTCGTCGCGCAGGTGGCCGGCACATTCATGGGCGGGACCGAATCCGTCCAGCTTATTCGGCCCACGGTGGACTCCCGCCCGCTGACCCACGGTTGATCGGCCGGGTATGTGCCGAACGGTCAATATTGACGCAGTATCACGGAGTGCCTACACTTCTGCCACAGCGACCGATGGCTGGCGGTCGCCCCGCGTGATTTTCCCGATCGATTAGCTACCGGACAGGCGCCGGGGATTTTTTCGGAAGTCCTGGGACGGTGGAGCAATACACATGACGTCAGGTACCGGCGTTCCGGAACGCGATACGCTTCTGGAGTGTATCGAGCAACATCTCTCATTGAGGAAGCAGGGCGACGAGCGCCCGGTTTCCGAGGTGCTCGCTGATCGATACGAGCCGTCAGTTATGTCTGCCCTGGAGAGTCTCGAACGTGAGATTGCGGCAGACCAGATGGCCACGAATATCGGCACGGTGGCGCGCGCGTTCGTGCTGGCCTATGACTCTCACGATGGTGTTGTGCGCAAGTCCGGCGAGCCGTACATCGTTCATCCGATCGAGGTCACCACGATCCTCGCCCGGATGCGCCTCGATGCCGATACCCTCGCCGCCGGGCTTTTGCACGATGTGGTCGAGGATACCCCGATCAGCTCGGAGGAGCTTGAGGAGCAATTCGGCCAGCGGGTTGCGAGGCTCGTTGACGGGGTCACCAAGCTGGGCAAGATTCCGTGGTCACCGGAGACCGGTGAGGGCCAGGATGGACCGGTTCGCGAGAAGGATCACCAGGCCGAGAGCCTCCGCAAGATGTTCCTCGCGATGGTCGACGATATTGGCGTCGTCCTGATCAAACTTGCCGACCGTCTCCACAACATGCGTACGCTGGGTTCGATGCCGCGTCACAAGCAGGTACGAATCTCCCAGCAGACCATGGAAATATACGCTCCGCTGGCGAACCGGTTGGGTATCTGGCAGGTCAAATCCGAACTTGAGGATTTGGCTTTTCGCTATCTCATGCCAGAGAAGTACCAGGAGATCACCGACGAGCTGGAGAAGCGGGTCGATAACACCGCGAGCTACCTGACCACGGTGGTCGGCCAGTTGCAGGAGCTGTTGGACGAAGCCGGCATTGGCGCGGAGATGTTCGGCCGGAAGAAGCACATCTATTCCATCTACCGGAAGATGAACCGCAAATCCCGCCCCTTCGAGGAGATCTATGATGTCATCGGCATCCGTATCCTCGTCGAGACGGTGCAGGACTGCTACAGCGTGCTTGGCATCGTCCACAGCCGTTGGCACCCGATTCCCGGTGAGATCGATGACTACATCGCGACGCCGAAGGAGAGCATGTACCAGAGCCTCCACACCGCGGTGATCGGCCCGGACGGGCATCCGGTGGAAATCCAGATTCGAACGCGTGAGATGCACCACGTCGCCGAATATGGTATCGCCGCACACTGGCGATACAAGGAAGGCAGCAAGGGCGACAAGCGGCTGGAAGCCAAGATCACCTGGCTCCGTCAGCTTATGGACTGGCGCGATGAGGTGGCCGACGCAGAGGAGTTCGTCGAATCCCTCAAGTCGGATGTCTTCCAGGACCAGGTGTATTGCTTCACTCCGGCGGGCGATATCATCGAGTTGCCGAATGGCGCGACCCCGGTCGACTTCGCCTATCGCATCCACACCCAGGTTGGGCACCAGTGCGTGGGCGCGACCGTAAACGGCCAGATGGTCCCGCTGGATTACAAGCTCCAGAACGCGCAGGTCGTCAAGATCAAGACAAGCAAGACCGTCAACGGGCCCCGTCGCGACTGGCTCCAGGCAAGCAGCGGCTACGTCAAGACCGCCTCGGCGCGCGAGAAAATCCGCCAGTGGTTCCGGCGCCAGGAGCGCGACGAGAATATCGTCCAGGGGCGTGAGGCGCTTGAGCGGGAGATTCGCCGGCTCGCGCTGGATCTGCGGCCGGAGGATGTGCTCGAGAAATTCCCCCAGTACACGAAACTGGACGATTTTCTGGCCGCCATCGGCTATGGCGCGGTCACGGCCCAGTCGATCGCGACCAAGCTGGACGAGTCGCCGAAGGAAGTCTTCGTTCCAAGCCATTCGCCCAAGGCGCCAACCACCCCGGCCCGGGTTGAGGTTATGGGTGCTGGAAACCTGCTGACCATCCAGGCGAATTGCTGCCGGCCAGTTCCAGGCGATGAGATCGTTGGGTACACGACCCGCGGTCGTGGCGTGGTGTATCACCGGGCGGATTGCACGAATATCGTGAACCTCACCGATCCCGAGCGCCTGGTACCTGTTTCCTGGGGCAGCGAGGTCGAAGACACCTATCCGGTGCCTGTCCGTGTCCTCGCGCTCGACCGCGTTGGCCTCCTAAAGGACGTCAGCACGCTCCTGACCGATGAACGGGTCAACATCCTCTCCATGCTCACGCAGACGCACGACGACCGCAGTGTGACGCTCCTGCTGACGATCGAGGTCAGCAGCGTCGAGCAACTCAGCCGGATCATGCACCGGCTGGAGAACCTGCGAGATGTCGAGGAGGTCCGCCGCGACCGCTCGAACGTCACGTCGATCGACCAGGCCAGGGCAAGCTGATCGTGGCGGGTGTCGCCGTCGCTATCGGTGAGTGCCTGGTCGACCTGATCACGCCAGGCGGATCCAATCTCACAACCGCAACCGAATTGCAGATCCGCGACGGTGGCGCGCCAGCGAACGTTGCCGTTGCCCTCGCGCGCCTTGGCGTGCCGTCCCGGTTGCATGCGGTGGTCGGGGATGACCCGTTTGGAGAGCGCCTGCGCCACCGGTTAGCACACGAAGGGGTCGATGTATCTCGGGTGCGCGTGGCGGAGGGTGAGCCGACAACCTTTGCATTCGCCTGGGCGGATGATCGTGGTGACGGCCAGTTTCGCTTGCACCGGCATGCCGACGCCCTCCTTTCACCAGATGATGTCGACGAGAGGGCGCTCGCAGGCGCTTCAGCGGTCATCGTCGGGTCCGTGGCGACCTACGTCGAGCCGTCGCGATCGGCGGTGCTGTCGGCGCTCCGGGTTGCGACAGACGCTGGAATCCCCGTGGTGGTGGACCTAAATATTCGCCCTGGAGCCGGCGTCTCAATGGACGACATGCAGATGACGCTGGTGGCGATGCTTTCGGCGGCGACCCTGGTGAAGCTGAGTGTCGACGATGCCCGCGAGATTTGGGGCGCGACGTCTATTCAGGACGCCGCGGGGGCGTTAGAGCGATTTGCCCCCGACGTCGCCGTGATCACGGACGGCGCTCGCGGTGCCGCGTTGTGGACTGACGGTGACCTTCTGGAATCCCCCGCGTTCCGCGTCGATGCCGTTGAACCGACCGGTGCCGGTGACGCCTTCACGGCGGCGTTCGTCTCCCGGATGCTCGAGCGCGAATGGAGGGGAGCGACAAGCGACGACCTTCGGTATGCCATGGCTGCTGGCGCGCTCGCTACCACCCGGCCGGGCGCGATGGACGGGCAGCCAGGACACGCCGAGATCGAGCGGTTCCTGCGTGGCCGGGGGTGAGCCGCGACGCGGCGAAGCCTTTTGCCCTCGGCGGTTTGGGCTATCCTGAACCGGTCTGAGCCGAACGACGAGCCAACAGGACAGGATAATGCCCTCGCCAGCTGACCCGATCGCCATAGCCATAGGCCCATTCGAGATTCGCTGGTACGCGATCTTCATCATCCTGGGCGTCGTCGCGGCGGTCTCGCTCGGGGCATGGATCGCGGGCAAGCGGGGACGCGATCCGGACTTCCTCCTCGATATCTCCTTCTGGGTGGTTCTGGCCGGGATCGTTGGCGCGCGTCTCTATTACGTGTTGCTGGAGTGGAACCGTTTCAGCCAGGATCCAGTTGCCGCATTCAACCTGCGCTCGGGCGGGTTGACGATCCACGGCGCGGTGATCGCCGGATCGATCGCGATCTGGTTCCTTTGTCGCCGGCAGGATGAACCCGTCTTCACCTGGCTGGACATCATCGCTCCCGGCGCCGCGCTGGGACAGGCGATCGGTCGCTGGGGCAATTGGGCGAACCAGGAAGCGTTCGGGACCCCGAGTGACTTGCCGTGGGCGGTCGAGATCGACCCCGCGAGGCGTCCCCCCGGCTACGAGTCGGCGTCGACCTTCCATCCAACATTCCTCTACGAATCGATATTCAATCTCCTCAATGCCGCGATCCTGACCTGGATCGTCGTCCGCGGCCCTGCCAATCGCTGGTATCGATCCGGTGACGGCATCGGCATTTACCTGATCGCGTATGGCGTCGCGCGGTTCTTCATTGAGCGGATCCGCACCGACAGCCTCTACATCGGGCCGTGGCCCGCCGCGTACTGGCTGAGCTTCGCCCTTATCGCCGCCGGGATCACCGTGATCATTTGGCGTCATAGCATCGACTCGGTCCGGGAACCATCTGGAGGCGCGGCCGGGGAGGCATCCGTATGACCAGAATCGCCCACTACTTAATCCTGCTGCTGGCGGCCCTCTTGCTCACCTCCGGGTTTTCGGGGACGGCCACCGCGAGTCGTACGCAGGCGGAGCAGGCCGACTTCGATCTCGCCAGCGTGCCGCTCTCCAGCGGGGAGTTGCCGGAGGCCGGATACCAGGTGCTCACCGGTGGTTTCCTCGATGAGTCCTTGACCGCGCACTGGATCGCTTCCCCACGCGAAGGTTCCCTGGACGAGACCCTCGCCATGTTGGGGGAGACGGGCTGGTCCTCGACCTATGTGCTCGACATGGTGCTGCTTGAAGACCGGGCCTACGCCAGGAGCGACATCCTCGCGCTGGTGCAAACCAACGTGTATCTCTTTGCCGACGAAGACGGCGCACGGGTCGCATCGTTCGCACTGGAGGAGTATGCGGAGACCTCCGGCGCCGAGCCGGAAGAACCCGCGCTCAACGGTGCCACCACGGTGCGACTTGTCAGCGAGAGCGGGGACACGTATCGAAGCGTCGTGCATCGTGAGCGAACGGTGGTTGAGGTCGTCACACTGGAGGCGTTCGGCCTGGCGGACATCGATACGCACCGCCGGATCGTCGCCGATACCTACGATCGCCTTGGCGACCGGCTTTCCGTGTCGTCACGGGAGATTGGATCCCGGATAGCCCTGCTGGAGGACGGCGAGCTGGTTGCGGACCTGTTCAACGCACAGCAAACCGGCGTTCACCAGGTCTATCGGATCCGGGATGGAGAGGTACAGGCGGCTGCTGGCGAGCTCGATACGCCCACAGTTGACCAGATCGCGCCGGGTGTCGCCAGCCTGTATCAGGGAAGCCAGGCGATCGATACGGGAGGAGGTGTCGGGTATCTCTCGTCGTGGATCGGCCAGTTTCGCACCGAGGCGGATGCGGTACGGTTCGTCTCGAATCTGCCGGAATCATCCTCCGGCGCGCTGCTCCCAGACCCGTATTTCACCGCCTGGTCGGACGAGGAGGCAACCTCGCAAGGCGTCACCGGACTCTACCGCGTGACCGGTACCACCGAGCAGGGAACGTTCTCTGGCACGCTGGAGATTCGCCAGAGTGGCGAGTATGTTGTCGGGATAGGATGGCGAACCTGGGGCGACATGATGCCCTCTGTGGATATCACGTCGCGCCTCATGGATGCGCAGCTGAATTGTCTCATCGCGTCCCAGCCCTGCGCGAATGTGCCGCTGGAAAACCTGTTGCCGGTCGAATCCGCGACGCCGGTCGTCCCGGCGACGACTTCCGGCGATGCGGTGTCGAGCCAGCAGTTCGGCTGGTCGCTCCCGATCCCTGCCGGGACATGGCAGGTCACCGGGCAGCAGGTGGAGTCGGGCTACGATTTCGTCGAGCTGCAAGCGGGTTCGAGCCTGGTGACGTTGGAAAGCGTGATCAACCAGCACGGCGATCCGGAGCAATGTGTCATCGAGGAGATGCATATGCTGCAGGACTTTGAACCGCACGCGGTGATTGAGCTGGGTAGCGATGATCCGGACGAGGTCAATGCCGGCCTGGAGCCGGGCCATGGCTGGGCGGTGTACACCGTGGAGCCGCTGGCCGAGGAGCGCGCGGACCAGGAGTACACGATTCGCATCGATTGCTACACAGTCGTCGACGGGGCCGCCTCGCTGGTCGTTACCCATCGCGCCCCACGATACGAATGGGAGTTCGAGCGGGGAAAGGGCCAGGAGCTCCGCGATGCGCTCGTCCTGCCGTAGCACTTGCGGCGGGGTGGTATCCTGAAGTCGCATCACTGGAGGTGGATAATGATCGACAAGCTGTGGATCGGCCGGGTGGCCTAAAGATATTCCCCGAATACTTGGATTGCGGGTGCCTCCAGGCCCGCGCACCGTTCTTTCGCACAAATACAATTGATATCAGTGCGTTACGGGCTGTGAGCGCCGTCTTCATCCCATGTTGTCCCGGCTCGGGGCACGAATTTTGAAGGCACAGGAGTGCCAACATTGTTGAGGCACACCGCGTCGCCCGAAAGGAACTGTCATAAGCTTCGATATTGAACTCCATACACAAAAGACCGCCGGCGAAGCCGAGCTGGCGTTGCTGGTGGCCGTCGAGACGCAAACCCAGACATGGTCTGCCGCGGACTCGCTGGAAGAACTGGCGAGCCTCGCGGAAACCGTCGATGTCGAGGTCGTTGGGTCGGTGACCCAGAAGCTGAGTCACCCGCATGCGGGTACCTACGTCGGCAAGGGCAAGCTGGAAGAGATCCGACAGCTTCGCGACGAGCTCGACTTCAACATGGTGATGGTGGACGGCGATCTCTCTCCCGCGCAGCAGCGCAATCTCGAGCAGGCGTTCGAGATGAAGGTCATTGACCGGACCGCGCTCATCCTGGATGTCTTCGCCCGCCGGGCGCAGACCCACGAGGGGCGCTTGCAGGTCGAGCTGGCGCAGCTGCAATACCGGCTGCCTCGTCTTACCCGGATGTGGACCCACCTTTCCCGGCAGGGTGTCGGCGGTGTGGGTCTGCGTGGTCCTGGTGAGACCCAGCTCGAGGCTGACCGTCGCGTCGCCAACCAGCGCATTTCCTTCCTGAAGGAACAGCTGGTGCAGGTACACCGCCATCGGGAGCTGTACCGCGCCCGCCGCAAGGACACGCCGATCCCGGTCGTGTCACTCGTCGGCTACACCAACGCGGGCAAGAGCACCCTGATGAACCGGGTGACCGGCTCCGATGTCCTCGCCGAGGACAAGCTCTTCGCGACGCTGGACCCGACGACGCGCCGCGTGGCGTTGCCGGGCGGCCGCGAGGTGCTGGTGACCGACACGGTGGGCTTCATCAACAACCTGCCGACGCAGCTTATCGCCGCGTTCCGCGCCACGCTGGAAGAGATCAGCGAGGCCACGATGCTGATCCACGTGGTGGACGTGACGCATCCAAACGCTGGCGAGCAGGTGCAGACGGTCAATGAGACGCTCGAGGACCTCGGCGTCGACGACCGCCCGGTGCTCTTCGCGATGAACAAGATCGACGCCCTCACCGACGCCCAGCGCGAGCAGTTGGCCGGACGGGCAGGAACGATCGGTATACCGGATGACGCTGTCGCGATTTCGGCCCAGAAGGGCATCAACATCGATGAGCTCCTGCAAGCTGTGGAGGACATGCTCGAGCGTGAAGAGGGATTCCAGCTCGTGACGGCGCGTATCCCCTTCAACCGCTCCGAGCTGGTCGAGCGTTTCCACACGCAGGGGCGGGTGGAAACCCGGGACTTCAACGAGCAGGGCACGGTCCTGACCGGCTACCTTCCATCGCGGGAGTTTGGCCGGTTTGGCGAGTACCTGACGGTCAATGAGCCGGCCGTGAACGGGCAGCACGACCATGATGCCGACGCTGAAACGGGAACGGCAGGAATTGCCGCGGATTCGGTACACTAGCGGTACCATTCGCGGTCGCCATGAAGGCGGGGATCACGCGAGTGGTCCCCGCCTTCTGCTTTCATGCCAGGGAAGACCATGAACCGGCAACATGCCATGAGCTACAAGGACGCTGGTGTCGATATCGATGCCAAGATGCAGGCGATCGAGCGCCTGAAATCCCGCGCCCGGTCAACGCTTGGGTCCTCCGCGGGACCGATCGGACAGTTCGGGGGTACCTGGCGCATGCAGGGTCCGGCGAACCAGATCCTCGTCGCCAGCGCGGACGGCGTCGGCACCAAGCTGCGACTTGCCTTCGCGATGGGCGGAGACGCCCACCACACAATCGGGAAGGATATCGTCAACCATTGCGTGAACGACATCCTGGCTCTCGGCGCGACACCGCTGTTCTTCCTCGATTACTTCGCGACCGGAAAAATCGACGCCGACACCTTCGAAGCGGTCGTCGGGGGCATCGCCGATGCCTGCGAGACGAACGGCATGGCCCTTCTCGGTGGCGAGACCGCCGAGATGCCAGACATGTACGCGGACGGCGAGTACGACCTCGCCGGGTTCATCGTTGGGTCGGTGACCGAAGAGCGCGTCGTCGATGGCTCCGCGATCGAGGAAGGCGATATCCTCATCGGCTTGCCGAGCACCGGACTCCACACGAACGGCTACAGCCTTGCCCGCAAGGCGGTTGGGCTGTCCGGTGACCTCGACGCCGACCGGAATATCCTCGCGACGCCGATGGGGGACAGCGGCATGTCGCTCGGCGACGCCCTGATCGCTGGCCACCGATCGTACCTCGCTGACGTGATGCCATTGCTGGACGACGGACTCGTCCGTGGCATGGCGCATATCACCGGCGGTGGGCTTGTCGACAACCTCCCGCGCATGCTTCCGGAAGAAGCCATCGCCGTGCTGGACCCGGCGTCGTGGTCTGTTCCCCCGATCTTTGGCGAATTGATCGAGCGCACCGGCATGGCCGAAGAAGAGCGATATCGCGTTTTCAACATGGGGGTTGGCTTCGTGCTTGTGGTCAGGCAGGAAGATGCTGTCTCGGTTCTCCAGCGCTTGCCAGATGCCATGCCGATCGGCCGCATTGTGCATCGGCAGACCACCGACGAATCTCCCGTGCAGGGCCTGAACACGGATTGTCATGGCAGCGATTAACGTCCAGAAGCGTCGCATCGACACCAAGATCGTCTACTACGGACCCGGTCAAAGTGGAAAAACGACCAACCTTCTCAACGTCCACTCCCGCATGCCGGAGGACCTTCGTGGCCCAATGCAATCGATCGACACCGCGGAGGAGCGGACGCTCTTCTTCGACTTCATGCCGGTCGAGGAGATCGAGGTCGGTGGTTGGTCGATCCGGTTCCACCTTTACACGGTTCCGGGTCAGAGCGACTACGTTCGCACCCGGCGAGCGATCCTTGGCGGCGCTGACGGTATCGTCTTCGTCGCCGATGCGTCCCCGGAGCAGGCGGAAGCAAATCGCGAGAGCGCGACCGAACTCCATGAGCACCTCGCGCATTA
>CAZVAA010000027.1:13341-15882 GCA_964624125.1 uncultured Sphaerobacteraceae bacterium
TCCTCGCCGCCTTCATCCACGTCGTAGTTCATGGACTGCATTTGCTCGTTGCTGATTTGTCCAGCGAGCTGGTTGAACAGGTCCTCAACCTCGGGAGCTTCTTCCAGCAGGTCCATGCGCACAACCGGGGCGGCATAGTAGGGCGGAAAGAAGTTCATGTCGTCCTCGAGCAGGACCAGGTCCAGCGCGGGGATGCGGCCGTCAGTGGACGCCGCGACGCCCACATCGGCATCGCCGTCCGCGACGGTGGGATACAGCAGCCCGATCTCGACGTTCTGGACATCACCGAAGCTGAACCCGTAGGTCTCTTCCAGACCCTCCAGGCCATCGGGGCGGACGGCGAATTCATGGTCCGCGGCAAACGTCATGTCACCGGCCATATCGGCGAGGTCGCTGATCTTCGTGACGCCGGATTCCTCCGCGAACTCACGGGATACGATGATCGCGAACGTGTTGTTGAAGCCCCAGGGCTCCAGCCACTTGACGTTGAACTCCTCGGGATATCGCTCGGCCACGATCTGGTAGGCCGGGTCGTAGGTACTGGCGGCTGGCGTCGCTTCGGGCGTCGCGGCCGCTTCCGGCAATTCCTCGCCAAGGACGGCGATAAGGCCGGTGCCGGAATATTCCACGTAGGTGTCGAGGTCGCCAGCAACGAGTCCTTCATGGGCGATGATGGTGCCGCCCAGGTTCATCTGGCGCTCGACACCGTATCCGGCATCTTCCAGCAAGTGTGCGAGAATCTCGCCGACGATGAGCTGCTCGGCGAAATTCTTCGAGCCGACGGTTACCGAGGGCTTGTCATCCTGTGCGAAGCCACGCAATGGTGCCGCGACTGAGACGAATGCCGCACCGGCAGCGGTTCGGGCGAGGAGTGAGCGTCGTGTTAAATGGGACATATTGGGAGTGTCCTTTCGTTGCTACGCAGGCCGATCACGATCTGTTCGACCATTCCGGCTTGTCGAGCAAGAGGAAGACCCGTGCCACGAAAGGTCCAGCATCGCGGCATGGGTCTTCACTCGGTTAGCCTGGGGTCACGTCAGGTGAGATACCGCTGTGATATCTACTCGTCGATGTAGCCTTCTGTGACCAGGAAATCCCGGGCGACGTCGATTGCATTGCGACCCTCTTCATCGACCTCAAGATTGAGATTTCCCATCGTTTGGTCGTCGATCTGGCCGGAGAGTTGATTGAGGATCTCTCGAACTTCCGGGGATGCTTCCAGCAGTTCCTGTCGCACAACCGGAGCGGCGTAGTAGGGTGGGAAGAAGTTCATGTCGTCTTCCAGCTTCACAAAGCCCAGCCGCTCGATATGGCCCTCGGTGGCAGCGCCAGCGATCACTTCCACCTGACCTTCATCCAGGGCGGCGTAGACCAGTGCCGGTTCCAGGCCAATGGCGTCGGCGAATTCCATGCCGTACGTTTCCTGGAGCGCAGGTAAGCCGTCCGGCCGAGCCAGAAACTCCTGGCTGCAGCCAAACACGAGGTCGCCTGCAGCGCCCTGGAGGTCGGAATTCTTCTCCAGGCCATATTCTTCAGCGGTCTCCGGACGCACGGCCAGGACATAGGTGTTGTTGAACCCCCACGGTTCCAGCCACTCAAGCCCGAACGCATCGGGATAGGCTTCGGCCACAATGTCGTAGACCGCGTCCTGTCCGGCGCTCGAGTCCGGTGTCGCTCCGGCTGCCGGGCTTGCGGCGGCCCCGCCGCGTGACTGTTCCGGGAGTTCCTCGCCGAGGATCGCGATCAGGCCTGTGCCTGTGTACTCGAGATACATATCGAGATCACCGTTGACCATCGCCTCGTGCACGACGACCGTACCGCCAAGACTGTTTTGTTTTTCGACGCTATACCCGGCGTCCTCCATCAGGGCTGCGAGCATTTCCGCGAGGATGATGGACTCGGTGAAGTTTTTTGACCCCACACGTACGGTCGGCTTGTCGCCGTCCTGGGCAAACACGCCGGACTTGAGCCCCAGTGCGGCTGCGGACGCGCCCGCGGCGCTGGTGATGAGCAACTGTCGTCGGTTGAACTGCATGTGTCGTGATTGGCCTTCGTTGGAGCGAAAAGCCGGGCACGTTCAAGGGCGCTCGGCTTCACGCTTAGGTAACTGGTTAGTCGAGCGGGTTATCCCTCGATGTAACCACCGCTGCTCAGGAAGTCCCGGGCGACGTCCTCCGGCTCTTCACCGCCGTCATCGACGCGGAAGTTCAGGTTGGCCATCTCTTCGTCCGTGATCTCGCCGGCCATCTTGTTGAGGACATCGGCGACGTCCGGGGATTCCTCCAGCAGGTCCTGGCGGACGACGGGAGCGGCGTAGTAGGGCGGGAAGAAGCCCATGTCGTCGACCAGCGGCACGAATCCGAGGGCCGGGATGCGGCCGTCGGTTGCGGTCGCGGAGATAATATCGACCTCGCCTTCGTCCATGGCGCTGTACACGAGTCCAGGATCGAGCCCGACGGAGTCTGCGAACTCCAGCCCGTACATTTCCTCGAGACCCGGGAGCCCGTCCGGTCGAACGAGGAATTCCTGGGTGCCTCCGAC
>CAZVAA010000027.1:15982-17974 GCA_964624125.1 uncultured Sphaerobacteraceae bacterium
AGTACGGCGGGAAGAACCCGAGATCATCCTCGATCAGCTTCAGGTTCAGCGCCGGGATGCGGCCATCGGTGGCGAATGCGGAGATCACATCCACATCGCCGTCCGCCAGGGCGCTGTACATGAGCCCCGGATCCAGTCCGACCGTGTCGTTGAATTCGAGGCCATACAACTCCTCGATGCCCGGAAGTCCGTCCTCACGAACGAGGAACTCCTGCGTGGCACCGAAAATGAGGTCGCCGGCGTGACCCTCGAGGTCGGAGATCTTCTCGATGCCGAGCTCTTCAGCCTGGTCCGTGCGCATCGCCAGGGCGTAGGTGTTGTTGAATCCCCAGGGCTCCAGCCATTCGACCTGGAACTGCTCGGGATACTCCTCGGCGACGATGTCGTAGACGGGATCCCGGCCAACGCTCGACTCGGGCGTTGCGCCCGCGGCCGGACTGGCCTCAGCGCCACCGCCAGACATCTCTGGCAACTCCATGCCGAGAATGGCGAGCAGGCCGGTTCCGGTGTACTCGACGTAGACATCAACCTCACCGGCAACCAGCGCCTCATGAACGACGGCGGTGCCACCGAGGTTGAGCTGGCGCTCGACCGAATATCCGGCGTCCTCAAGGAGCAGCGCCACGATCTCGGCCAGGATGACCGACTCTGTGAAGTCCTTCGATCCAACAGCCACGGTGGGAAGGTCGCCGTCCTGCGCGGCGAGCGCGGCAACATGGCTGCCGAACGCTGCCATGGATGCGCCTGCGGCGCTTGTTACCAGCAGCTTGCGACGTGTAATCGTAGGCATGGCTTTTTGGCCTCCTTTGATTCGGGCAGTCCCCACTATCGACGACTGCCCATACCGAATACGCTACTCTCCGCCGATGAGACCCTCTTCCTCAAGGAAGGAACGGGCGACATCGACCGTCTCGACTCCGTTCTCGTCGGACTCGTAATTCATCTCGGTCATCCGGGCATCGTCGATCCTGCCAGCGAGCTGGTTAAGGATGTCCTCTACTTCCGGTGACTCCTCCAGGAGATCCTGGCGAACCAGCGGCGCCGCGTAGTACGGCGGGTAGAAGTTCAGGTCATCCTCGAGGATTGCGAGATCCATCGACTGGATGCGTCCGTCGGTCGCGAATGCGGTGATGACGTCAACATCGCCTTCGGCAACGGCGCTGTACATCAGTCCTGGGTCGAGCCCGACCGCGTCCTCGAACTCAAGGCCATATGTCGCCTCGAGGCCGGGGAGACCGTCTTCACGAACCATCGTTTCCTGCGGTGCGCCGAAGATCAGGTCCGGTGCGTGTTCGACGAGGTCGGAGATCGTCGTGATGCCGAGTTCCTCGACCTGTTCCCGGCGCATCGCCAGAGCGTAGGTATTGTTGATACCCCATGGCTCCAGCCATTCGACGCCGAACTGTTCCGGATATTCCGAGGCGACGATGTCGTAAACCTGGTCCGCCAGCGAGTTCGCTGCCGGACTCGCGGCAGGCGTGGCGCCATTCACCGGTGTGGCGTCGACCTCCGGCAATTCTTGCCCGAGGATCGCCAGCAGCCCGGTGCCGGTGTATTCGACGTAGGTGTCGATGTCGCCGTTGACGAGCGATTCATGCGCCACCAGCGTGCCGCCCAGGTTGAGCTGGCGCTCGACGTTATATCCGTTGTCTTCCAGCATCAGGGCGATGATCTCGCCCAAAATGATCGACTCCGTGAAGTCCTTGGAGCCGACGGTGACGGTTGGCAAGTCGTCCTGAGCGAGCGCCGGCACGCGCATGGTTGCGAGTGCGGCGCCAGCGGCGGTGCCTGTTGCAATAAGCCGGCGCCGTGTCAGCGTTGGCATGTGGTGAATCTCTTCCAGGTACGAGCGCGAAATACTGGTCTCGCACTCGCCCATACGTACGTGACAGAATCAGGGCATCCATGAAACCGTGACGGCTCGGGGCCCTCACCCTGTCGATTCAGGGGACATTGGACGTAAACGCCCGGTTTGTCGTTATCCTATGAGGA
>CAZVAA010000027.1:18074-22044 GCA_964624125.1 uncultured Sphaerobacteraceae bacterium
TTGTCCAGCGCGCTGTACATGAGCCCGATCTCGCCGGCGGTGACGTCCCCGAACCCGAAGCCATAGGCCTCCTCGAACCCCGGCAGGCCATCTGGCCGGATCGGGAACTCCTGGTCGGTGCCGAGGGTCATATCGCCGGCATGCGGCTCCAGATCCGACGTCTTCTCGAGGCCAAGTTCCTCCGCCGTTTCGTCAGTGACGCACATCGCCCAGGTGTTGTTGAACCCGAACGGCGGGAGCCATTCGAGATCGAACTGCTCGGCGTACTCAGCCTTGACGAGTTGATAGACGGGGTCGCTCTCGAGGGATGTGCCGGCGGGCGTCGCCGATGCGGTCGCCATCTCCGTCTCCGGCTCTTCGAGATTTAGGATCGCCGCAAGGGCGGAGCCCGTGTATTCGGGGTACATGTCGATCTCGCCATTGACGAGTGCTTCGTGCCCCACAGCGGTTCCACCAAGATTTAGCTTCCGCTCGACCGGGTATCCGGCTTCCTCGAGCTTCAACGCCATCATCTGCGCGAGGATGAACTGCTCGGTGTAATTGAGCGAGCCAACGACGATGGTTGGCTTGTCGCCGTCCTGGGCGATGGCCCTTCCGCCGGGAATGGCAGTCAGCGCGAGTGCCGCGGACGTCGATTTAACAAATGATCTCCGTGTGAAAAGACCCATTGGGTCATTATTCCTTCCGGGGACATGGAGTCTATCAACGCTCCATGTCCTGTGAAGTTGTGCGTGTTGCCGGATTGATTTGACTCGTGCCGGCGCTAGTCCTTGGCCAGCATGCCCGTGTCCGTAAGGAGCTCCCGGGCACGTCGCCGTCCTCGAAATGACGAGGACGGCGATGACGACACTTACTCACCGCCGCCGCTGATGTAGCCCTCGGTCTCGAGCCAGTCGCGAGCGACCTCACGCTGCTCTTCGCCACCATCGTCGACGCGATAGTTGAGTTCGGCCATCGTGGTGTCGTCGAGCGCACCAGCGAGCTGGTTCAGGACTTCCTCGAGGTCGGGTTCCTGCTCGAGCAGTTCGCCACGAACAACCGGAGCGGCGTAGTAGGGCGGGAAGAAGCCCTTGTCGTCCTCCAGCAGGACGAAATCGAGCGCGGGGATGCGACCGTCCGTTGCGAAGGCGGAGATGACGTCCACTTCCTCGCTGTCCAGCGCGGCGTACATCAGGCCGGAATCCATGCCCTGCGTGTCCTGGAACTCGAAGCCGTAAAGCTCCTCGATACCCGGGAGCCCGTCCTCGCGAACGAGGAACTCCTGAGAGGCACCGAGCCGGAGGTCACTGGAATGCTCCTCGAGATCGGAGATCTTCGTGATTCCGAGCTCTTCCGCATGGGCGCTCCGCATGGCGAGGGCGTAGGTGTTGTTGATGCCGATCGGATCGAGCCAGATCGCGTTCCACTGCTCCTCGTAGCCCTCCTTCACCGCGTCGTAGATGATATCGACCATCTCTTCGGGCGTGGTGTCCTCGTCCCGGTAGTCGGCGACTTCCTCTTCGAGGATGGTCAGGCCGGAGCCCGTGTACTCGACGTGCACGTCGACATCACCATTGTTGCGGGCCTCGTGGATCACAAAGGTACCGCCAAGATTGTGCTGGAGCTCGGTCTCGTAACCGGCATCCTGCAGCAGCAGGTCGTACATCTCGGCGAGGATGAACTGCTCGGTGTAGTTGGTGCTCCCAACCTTCACCACCGGCTTGTCGCCATCCTGCGCGAAAGCGGTCCGCGCGCCACCCATGGTGGCGAGTGCCGCACCGGCAGCGGTCCCCGTTACGACAAATTGTCGTCGTGTCAAATAACGCATGGTATGAGATCTCTCTTTCCCGGGAGCGCACGAAGGCATCACATACCCTCGTCCTGGCTCCTGGATTGTGAAATACGATTACTCCCTATTGCCGATCAGGCCTTCGGTCTCGAGATAATCACGGGCCACATCTCGCGGCTCCTCGCCGCCATCGTCGACCCGGAAGTTGAGCTCGGCCATTGTCGTGTTGTCGAGGATGCCACCCATCAGGTTGATGATCTCCTCGGCCTCGGGCGCTTCTTCGAGAAGCTGGCCGCGCACGACCGGGGATGCGTGATAGGGCGGGAAGAATGCCTTGTCATCCTCCAGCAGCACGAAGTCCAACGACGGGATCCGTCCGTCTGTTGAGAATGCGGAGATGACATCGACATCCCCATTGTCCAACGCGCTGTACATCAGGCTTGATTCCATGCCGCTGGCGTCTCCGAACTCGAAGCCATAGGCCTCCTGCATCCCTGGCAGGCCGTCGATGCGGACGATGAACTCCTGGGAGCCTGCAAGGTGGAGATCAGCTGCATATGGTTCCAGCTCGGAGACCTTGGTAACCCCGAGCTCTTCCGCGTCGGCGCGGCGCATGGCGATGGCATAGGTGTTGTTGATGCCGATCGGGTCGAGCCAGTGGAGATTCCACTCGTCGATGTACGCATCGTGGACGTAGTCGTAGATGATCTCCTGGGATTCTTCGGCCGGCGTGCCCTCCTCCACGAGGTTGTTGTATTCCACCCCGAGGATATTCAGGCCCCCGCCCAGGTATTCGATGTAGATATCGAGATCGCCGGTGAGCAGCCCTTCGTGAAGCACGACCGTGCCGGCGAGATTGTGCGTGTACTCGACCGGGAAACCTGCGTCCTCAAGGAGCAATCCACACATTTCGGCGAGGATGAACTGCTCGCTGTAGTTGTGGCTGCCGATAGTGACGGTGGGCTTGTCACCGTCCTGGGCAACGATGGACCTGGTGCCCCCCATCGTTGCGAGCGCCGCACCGGCGGCAGTCCCCGCAACAACAAGTTGCCTGCGGTTGATCCTCTTCATGGTGCTCATCCTTTCTGGACACGGGAGACGTGAGCGTTACTCCCGCACTAGTGCGCCGGTAAGGGCGCGATAGCAATGGGTACTCAACTTGGTGAGAAGGGCCAGGGGCCAGTCGGGACGGCACCCTCACGATGCCTCGTGCGATTCGGCAGCCCGAGCGGTGCCACATGGTACGTCCCTGCTTCGGCAAGGGAGACGCGACGAGGCGTCCGCCTTGTCGAAGCAGGGACGTAGAAGCCTGGATCAGGAGCCGATCAGGCCCTTCTCCTCAAGTACCGGGCGGGCGGCATCGGCCGGCTCCACACCGTTCTCGTCGATCTCGTAGTTCATCGCCGCCATGTCCTCTTCGGAGAACTGGCCACCGAGCTCATTGAGGACGTCGGCGATTTCCGGATTCTCGCTGAAGGTGTCGTTTCTCATTACCGGGGCGGCGTAGTAGGGCGGGAAGAAGTTCTTGTCGTCCTCGAGTACCACGAGATCCAGCGCCTGAATGCGCCCGTCCGTCGTGTATGCGGAGATGACATCGACCTCGCCCTGGTCAAGTGCCTGGTACATGAGCCCGGGGTCGCCGGACTGCACATCGCCGAAATCGAATCCGTAGGTCTCGACGAAGCCCGGGAGCCCATCCTCGCGGGCCGTGAACTCGAGGTCGGTGCCGAGCGTCATGTCGCCGGCGATCGCTTCGAGATCACTGGTGGTTTGCAGGTTGTGCTCTTCCGCGGTTTCGCGGGTCACCGCCATTGCGTAGGTGTTGTTGAAGCCCCAGACATCGAACCAGTGCAGGTCGAACTGCTCATCGTATTCCCGCTTGGCGATGTCATAGACCGCTTCCGCGAGAGGCGACATGACGGCCGGGGATGCCTCGGGAGAGGCTGCCGGGGTGGCGTTTCCGTCGACCTCAGGCAAGTCCATCTCGAGGACGGCCACGACGCCGGTACCGGTGTACTCAACGAAGACGTCGATGTCGTCGTTAAAGATGGCCTCCATGATGACGGCGGTGCCACCGAGCCCAAAGGTGCGCTCGACCGGATAGCCGGCGTCCTCCAGCTTGAGGGCGACGATCTCGCTCATCAGGATCTGCTCGGTGAAGTTCTTGGACCCCACCCGGATGGTCGGCTTGTCATCCTGGGC
>CAZVAA010000028.1:0-18746 GCA_964624125.1 uncultured Sphaerobacteraceae bacterium
GCTGGCGCTGACCCCGAAGCCGCAGAGCAGCTGCACCGAAAACTACGACCATTAAAGGGATTCCGTTATAAAGAAGTGACTGCAGATCGGGTTCCGCGTTGAGCACGGATAACGGCGGATAGCCCCGCTTTGTCAACGCCCATGCGATTAACGTAACCGTAATCAAGCCTAGATTTCTATAGACTGCACTCCAGCCGATTGTGTCGCTCGATAGGGTGCCGAAGCATCCACAACTTGCGTCTTTTTTTACGCGCACCGTGCGAATAAGCACAAGCGTGAATACTGTGAGAATGACGGCTACTGCAATGTAGGTGTAAAGGGGTGCCAGGCCAAGTCCAACGGAGGCTCCGAGCATTATCTCAATCGGTGCGACCGTGAGCAAAGCGATACGCGACAGTGGCCCGCCGATGCCCATGCTCTCCAAGTCACTATGGAAAGCGCGAGTTTCTCTGAGCTTTAGGCCGCCCGCAGCAATAAGTAGAACGGAGAGGAACGTTTGAAAAATGCCCGCCATCAACACAAACATCACCACGTCTCCTCCCCGTCAGCGTTGCTGGGTCAGTCTAGCGACAGCACCTTACTGGCCCAACATTATACTTACAGAACTCTGCCGGCACCCCAGTGCAATACTCTGGTGAGCCGGGCATCAATTGTTTCCAGCAGCAAAACGTGTCACACCCATCGCAACCACAGCTCACATGCCATTCGGCGGTACATCCAGTCCAAGATGCCCCGCTCCCGCAGTATTCACAACCCGGGACTATGACATCGGCACTAGCTAGCTTGGGGATGGAACCTAACCCAAGGGTATACAGGAGGTTCTCCAGCCGGGTGGTGTCGGGCGTTTCCGGCACTACCCGGCTGGGTAGTTTTTGACTCGATGCATGTGTCGCCTATTGTGGATACATGCGGCGTGCGTCATGATAGTTTCAGGATCGGATCGAAGCAAAACCAGGGCGTCAGGCCGTTGCGGGAACATGCTGCCCGTGGGGGACACCAATTGGGGGCAAGGTGGTCCGGAGTTTGGCATCAAAGTGTCGATGCCGTGACGAAATGAGCTGCCCGGCAGTGGCCGGGATGTAAAAGGGGGCTATGGATGTCTACAGCGTCTAGCAGGAAGCCGGCATTCGTCGGGAATGACAAGGTCCTGTTCGGCATCATCTTCGGCGTGCTCGGTTTCTGGCTGTTCGCCCAGACAACGCTGAACATATCGCCGATCATGGCGGAGGATCTCGGGGTTGAGACCAGCGTGATGAACATCGCTGTCTCCATCACGGCGTTGTTCTCCGGTATCTTCATTGTCGTGATCGGTGGCCTGGCCGACCGCCTTGGTCGTGTTCGGATGGTGATGGCCGGGTTCGCCCTGAGCATCGCCGGCTCAGTCCTGGTAGGCCTGGCGCCGAGCGGCGCCCTCGCTGAGACCGTCCTCATGCTCGGTCGAATCCTGCAAGGGTTGTCTGGCGCCTTCATCATGCCGGCCAGCCTGGCGCTGATCAAGACCTACTGGGACGGCGCGTCCCGCCAGCGCGCGATCAGCCTCTGGTCGATGGGTTCGTGGGGTGGCTCCGGCTTCGCCGCGCTGTTCGGTGGCCTCATGGCCGAGAACGTCGGATGGCGCTGGATCTTCATCGCCGGCGCGGCGATCTCCCTGCTCGGCATGTTCATGGTCGCCGGCACGCCGGAGAGCAAGGCTCCCGCCCGGGAAGGCTACAAGTTCGACCTTGCGGGCGTGCTGAGCTTCATGGTCTTCATGGTCGCCCTCCAGGTATTTGTCACCCAGGGCGGCGACCTGGGATGGACCAGTTGGCAAAGCCTGGTTCTCCTCGCCGTTTCGATCGTCTTCGCCGTGATCTTCTTCCGGGTCGAGAACGACAACCCGAATGGCTTCGTCGACTTCGGGTTGTTCAGGAACATGACCTATACCGGCGCGACGATTTCGAACTTCCTGCTCAACGCCACCGCCGGCATCCTGATCGTGGCGATGACCCTCGTCCAGATGGGCGGCGACATGACGGCCCAGGAGGCCGGGTTCCTGACCATCGGCTATGGCGTCGCTATCGTTGCCTTCATTCGCGTCGGCGAGAAGCTGCTGCAACGCTTCGGGCCACGCCGTCCGATGATCTGGGGATCGCTGATCGTCGGTCTCTCCATCATCCTCCTGATGTTCACGAACCTGACGGTCGAGGCCTACCAGGTCCTTGCCGCGATCGCCTTCACCCTCTTCGGCCTTGGTCTCGCGTTCTACGCGACGCCATCCACGGACGCCGCCCTGTCGGCGCTTCCTGACGAGCAGGCCGGTAGCGGATCCGGTATCTACAAGATGGCATCGTCGCTCGGCGCGTCGTTCGGTGTGGCGATCTCCGCAACCGTCTACACCGCGCTCAGCGAGGGGAGCCCGGCGGTTGAGTGGGTTGAAGGCGTGATCTCCTACGTCGGCCGGCAGGACAATGTCGCCATCCGCGAGGCGGCGCTGGCCGCGTTCGGCGTGAACCTGTTGTTCGTCGTGCTGGCAATCGCCTCGATCATGATCACCATCCCGGATCGCCGGCCGGAAGAGGGCGAGACCATCTCACAGGCCGAGGTTGCCGCCAACGATCCCAACGCCAGTAATCGCCGGTAATCTCGGCACCGCATCAGGAAAGGAGCCTGCTCCATGACCGCAGCACTCAATGCACTTGAAGCGGACCGCGCCCAAATGTTGGAGTGGTTCGAGCATATGCATCGAAACCCCGAGCTTTCGATGCAGGAAGAGAAGACCGCCCAATACATCGCCGACATCGTGAGCCAGTGGGGGTACGAGGTCGAAACGGGCGTAGGCAAGCATGGCATCGTCGCCTCGATGACGGTCGGCGACAGCGGCAAATCCATCGGCATCCGCGCCGATTTCGATGCCCTGCCGATCCAGGAAGTCAACGATCTCGCCTACAAGAGCCAGACCGAGGGGGTGTCTCACCTCTGCGGCCACGACGGCCACACGACGATGCTTCTCGCCGCCGGGAAATACCTCGCGGAGACGAAGAACTTCAATGGCACGGTGCGGCTCATCTTCCAGCCGGGCGAGGAGACCATGCAGGGCGGCCCGGCCATGATCGCGGACGGGCTGTTCGAGCGCTTCCCGGTCGATGCCGTCTTCGCCATGCACAACATGCCCGGACTGGAACTTGGCAAGCTCTATTTCACCCCCGGACAGATGATGTCCGCCGTCGACAACTGGGAGATCGAGCTCACGGGCAAGGGCGCCCACGGCGCCATGCCGGAGCTCAGCATCGACCCGGTGGTCGCCGGCTCCTCGCTCGTGATGGCGTTGCAGACGATCGTGTCACGCAATGTCTCTCCGCAACACCAGGCCGTGGTCACGATCGGTGCGTTCGAGGCAGGCAACGCCGGTAACGTGATCGCGCAGTCGGCGATCCTGCGGTTGTCGATCCGGACCACGTCACCGGAGGACAGGGAGATGGTCTTGAACAAGGTCCGTGACCTGACCCGCACCCAGGCCGAAGGATATGGATGCACTTACGAGATTCGCGAAGGCGTCCCGGGCGCCGTGTTGATCAATGACCCCGACGAGACCGCCAGGGCCTTTGAGATCGCGCGCGAGGCGTTCGGTGCCGACGATGTGGTCTACCCCGGCCCGACGTTCCTTGCGTCGGAAGACTTTGCTTTCATGCTCCAGCAGAAAAAGGGCACCTACTGCTTCATCGGCAATGGCGACACGCCGATGGTCCACCATCCGGAGTTCACCCTGAACCCGGATATCCTGCCGAAGGGCGCCGCCTACTGGGTGGCATTGACGGAGGGCTACCTTCGCTGATCGTGGCCAGGATGACGCAAACACAAGGAACGCGCGGATGCCCACCGGCTTCCGCGCGTTTGGCATCTGCTCCTACGGCGCCTCGATCGGCTCGATGGGGCGGGATTGCTCGTGATGCGCCCAGGCGATCCAGCCATCGTCGAGAACGCGCACATCCTCGTACCCGGCTAATCGCAGGGCGAGCCAGAGCTGGCCGGTTTCCACCCCGAACCGCCCGTAGATGACGACCGTGTGCTCCGGCAGGACATCGCGTTGCTCGAAGATCGGGAGCAGTTCTTCCACCGGCTTGAACGTCCCATCGACGCGCATCACCATCGACGGGGGAATCCATACAGAGCCGGGTATCTGGCCCAGACGCACGGTGTCGTTGATCGTGTCCTGCTGCTCCTCGGCGGTGCGCGTGTCGATGATCACGAGATTCGGGTCGTCCATCCACTCCTGGACCTGGTCGACAGGAACCTCATTGTCTGCATGCCAGATGTCCTCTGGCTCCGGCACCTCGGCGAGTTCGGCCGGATCGGACGAGACCTCGTAGCCCGCGCCCTTCCAGGCGGCCAGCCCGCCGTCCAGAACCTTCGCATGGTCGAACCCGCTGGTGCGGAGTTGCCACACGACGCGGGAAGCGTATTTGCTCGCGTCGTTGTCGTACACGACGATGACCTGGTCCTGCGTGGCGCCTATATCCGGAATCCACCACGTATCGTTCCCAAGTCCGACCGCCTCGCCATAGCCGGCGCCGTTCAGGTTCATCGTGTCCTGCCACCAGAAGTGGACCGCGCCCGGGATGTGCTCGAGATCGTACTGGCCGGGATCGCTGACATCGAGGATGACCGGCGGGCTATCGCCCTGCATCTGCTCCTGGAGCCACGCGACATCGACCAGGAGATCCTGGCCCTCACTGGCGACTGGCGTGACCTGGACGGGCTCGACCGGCTCTGCCTGCGCGCCGTAGCGGACCATGCTGCCAACAACGCCGAACACGAGCAGGATGCCAATGGTGATCGCGATCATGCGCGTGTAGTCGTTATGGGGAATTCGCATGCGACGGCGTCTCCGGTCAGCTCATCTGGAAGCGAGTTGCTCGCGGTGCGGGCGGCAATCAGCGGCGTGCCTACGGAGGCAATGATACGGGAAAGTCGCAAACGGCTCCGGGATATCCCGGAGCCGTTTGCTGGAACTGCGGTATGAGGTTATCCGTTGCCCTGCTCGATGATGTAGACCACCGTGACATCGACCCGGACATCGGTCGACCCGGGCGAGATCGGGACCGGGGTGTTCGCTTCCGCCATGTCGGCCTCCATCGAGTAGGTCGCATCCTGCATGGAGCGCTGCGTCGGCGGCGTCGGGGCGGAGTCCTCGGTGATCAGGTAGACGCCCGTGATCAGGAGCCCCTCGGACCGGGCGAATTCCTCGGCCCGGGACCGCGCGTCCGCCATCGCGGCCTGCCGCGCCTGGTTGGCAGCCTCCGTCGTGTCGTTGACGTACATGGAGATGCCCCAGACGTCGTTGACACCCGCGTCCACCGACTGGTCCAGCACATTGCCGAGCGAGTCGAGATCGCGAACCGTCACCCGCAGGGAGACAGAGACTTCATATCCCCGGATACCGCGGAAGTTGCCGTCATCGTCATACTCGTTGATCGGGTTGATGTTATAGCTCGACGTCTTGACGTCCTCGGCGGCGATACCAAGCCCCGTCAGGGTCTCGGTGACCGTCGTGAGGCGGCCGGTGACCTCGTCCTGCGCGGCCTTGAGCGACTCATTGGACGTCCGGATACCGAGCGTGACCGCGGCGGTGTCAGGCGTGGTCGAGACGATGCCGGTTCCCTGGACGGTGATCGTCCGCAGCGCATCGGAGGGAATCGGCGTCGGCTGCGCGGCTGCGGCCGGAGCCCAGGCAGCCGTGGCTGCGAGGACGATCGCCATCAGGACAAGGAAGATCGTGGCGGGATTCCGCCTGGAACTCGAGGAGAGGTGCATCGGGACCTCCTTAGGTCGTGGTCGTGGTTGATTGCCGTTTGACGCGGCTGAGCCCGAACCAGAGGGCGGAGGCGGCGAGGGCGATGATCCCTGCAGTGATCGTCGCGACCATCAGCCCCTGCGAACTGTCTTCGGATTCCGCGGTTCCGGGCGACGCCTCGCGCTCCAGCGCCATGTTGTCGAGCGCTTGGGACGCGATATTGCTGCTCGTTGCGGAATCGCCGCGGCTGAGCACCTGCCCTTCGTCCTGCGGTAACGCCGCCATGGGCGGTGGGAAGGCCGCATCTGACACCTCGAACGTCTCGGCATCGTCACCGGTTTCGCCTGCCTCGGTGGCAACCTCGTCGTTCCCGGTAAGGACGTTGCTCCCGGGACCAAGCGCGGTGGCGCCACCAAGGACGAGGAACGCGATAACCGCCGCGATGCTGAGCACGCGGGTGATCGGAAGCAGGCGCACGACGTTCGACGGCGGATCCTTCCGGATCGGCGTGGGCGTCGCGGCCTGTTCGGGCGTGAGCTGGAAGGAGCGTGGCAAGGCGGGCTCGGGCAGGTCGGCAAGCGCCTGCTTCACCATCGCGAGCGAGTCGAGCGCCTCCCGGCAGTGGTCGCACGTTTCGACGTGTTCTTCCACCAGCCGTCGCTCGGCGTCGGTGGCAACACCGTCGAGCCAGCTGTTCAGCAGGTCATCGCCCAGGTGATGATGTAATGTCGTGTTCATATGCGTGACCCCGGGGTGATTCTCTGAAAATCGGGACCTGGACAGGATTATCTCGAGGCAATCGATCCCCGCACCACCCCGGTACGGTGAATCGCAACGATGCCCCTGCGACTAATCGGCAGCCGGGCGTATCCGGCTACTCATCATTAATACGAACAAAACGTTCAAGGAGTTCCCGGTGATCGCCTCGCTCGCGGAGGATGTCACGCAGGCGGGAGCGGCCGCGAGAAATGCGCGATTTCACAGTGCCAACCGCCACATCCATTACCGCGGCAATATCCTCGTAGGGGTAGCCCTGGACATCGGAAAGGATGATGGCGAGCCGCTGGTCATCAGGAAGGCCATTCAGCGCGTCCTCGAGAAACCCGCTCAGTTCGGAGCGGGACGCGAAGGATTCGGGGTGTTCACTCCCCGGCGCCTGCGAGGTCCACTCCGGCTCCGTCTCGAACGGCTGGGCGTCAAGGGAGTCGGCGGGTCGTCGTTGCCGGGAGCGGAGGATGTCGTAGGTGCGGTTGGTCGCGATTCGCAGCAGCCACGGGCGGACAAGCCCGCCGCGGAAGCTGTCGATCGCATTCCAGGCGCGGATAAACGCGTCCTGCGCTGCATCCTGCGCCTCGGCGGAATCCCGCAGGAGGCGATAGCACACGGCATAGACGGCGCGCTCGTGACGGGTGACAAGCTGGTTGAACGCGTCGAGATCTCCCGACTGGGCCTGGAGAACCAGTTGCTCGTCGTCAGTATCAGCGGCGATGACTACCTGTTCGTTCATGGTCCCCCGGCATGTTTCTGGGTAGTGACGGCGCGTGTGCCGCACACGAGAACGACCACCGTTCCGGACGGCAGTCGACAGACATTCTAGTACGTAATGCATGCCATGGTGTAGGACGCTTTTCGATCATTGGTCAATTTGCGATCATGCATTCGATACCGTGACGATACGCCGGATGGTTCACATCCGTGAGTCAAAGGGAATGGAAATGGCCGTAACAAGCTGGAAAGACGACCTGAAAGCGCACGAGGATGCGCATCTTGACGAGTTGCTGACGCTCCTGCGAATGCCCAGCGTCAGCACCGATCCCGCGCATGCGGATGACACGGCGAAGACTGCGGAGTGGGTGGCGAACCGGCTTCGCGAGGCCGGGGTGCCGGAGGTGCGGATCGCCCAGTCTGCCGGGCATCCGTCCGTGATTGCCCGCTGGCATGTGTCCGATGACCAGCCGACGCTGCTGATCTACGGGCATTACGATGTCCAGCCGGCGGAGCCGTTGGAACTGTGGGAGTCTCCACCATTCGAGCCGACCGTCAGGGACGGCGTGATCTACGCCCGGGGCTCGTCGGATATGAAGGGCAATCTGTTGACGGCGGTGCAGGGCATCGAGGCGGTCGCGAAGGCGAATGGTGGCACGCCGCCGATCAACGTCAAGTTCATCTTCGAAGGCGAGGAAGAGATCGGGAGCCCGAACTTCCGCGACATCATCCGCGAGCACAAGGACTTCCTCACCGCCGATGCGGTGATCTCCGCCGATGGTGGCCAGTTCGGCAAGGACACGCCATCGCTTGGCGTGTCGCTCAAGGGGCTTGCCGGGGTCCAGGTGAACTTGACCACGGCGAACTCCGATTTGCACTCCGGTATGTACGGCGCGTGGGTGCCGAACGCGGTCCAATCCATGGTGCAACTGGCGGCGACATTCCACGATGCGGATGGCCGCATCCAGGTCGAGGGCTTCTATGACGCCGTGCGCGAATTGACGGATGGCGAGCGGGCGGAGATCGCCCAACATCCGATCGACGAGGCGGCTGAGATGGAGAAGCTCGGGGTCGATTCGCTCTGGGGCGAGGCCGGCTTTTCACCGCGCGAGCGCGCATGGGTACGCCCGACGCTGGACCTCAACGGTATCTGGGGAGGCTTCCAGGGTGAAGGCGTTAAGACTGTCACTCCACGTGAGGCTCATCTCAAGATCACCTGCCGGCTGGTTGCGGACCAGGATCCTGCCAACATCGTGAAGCTGATCCAGGCTCATTGCGAGAAGCACTGCCCCCCTGGTGCGAAGGTCGAGGTTATGCCCTTGCCAGGGTCGGCGCGGCCCTACGCTGTCGACCGGTCGGATCCAGCGTACGCGGCGGTGAGGGATGTGCTGACCGAGCTGTATGGCAAGGAGCCGGTGGTCGTCCGCAATGGCGGGACCGTCCCGGCAACCGGCATTTTCAAGGACGAGCTGGATGTCGAAACCGTGACCATGGCCTGGGCCGAGCCGGATAGCAAGGCCCATGCGCCCAACGAGTGGTACTCCGTCGATGGCTTCCTGCGTGGCCGCGAAGGGTACGCGATGTTGATGGAGCGCATGAAGCGGTAACGACCTGGCAGCCGGGTACTGCCTGGTACATGCACATTCAGGGATGCGAAGGCGCCGGCGATCATCGCCGGCGCCTTTTGCGTGGACATGTTGCGATATTGACACGCGATGCCCTGGAGGGGTGACACAGGTGCCATGCCTGCTGGCCTACCTTGGATGGAGAGAACAAGGAGGTGCCACATGCGTGTACTGATTGCGGTCGGAAGCCGGTACGGAAGCACCATGGCCATCGGCGAATTACTCGCCTCCAGGCTGGAGGCATCCGGCCGTACCGTCGATGTCGAGGATGCCGGCGCCGTGACAACGGTTGCTCCGTACGATGCCGTTGTCGCTGGCAGCGCCGTCTACATGGGCCAGTGGATGGCCGAGTCCAAAGGATTCGTCAAGCGATTCCAGGAAGATCTGAAAGGGACACCGACGTACGTCTTTAGTAGCGGCCCGATCGACGGATATCCCGAGGGTGACCCGCCGGGCCACATCGCCGCATGCGAGGCGCTCCTCCCATACGATGACCGGGTGTTTGCCGGACGCCTGGATCGAGAGGGGCTGAACTTCCTGGAACGGTCGGTTACCCGGGTGCTCAAGGCGCCCGAAGGTGACTACCGGGATTGGGAGGAGATCGCGGCATGGGCGGAGGAAATCGCCGGGAGCCTCGACGATTTCCAACCTGGGATCGTACCGTCCGAAAGGGGGTCAACCCGGGATGCCAGTGCATGACCCCCTGCGGAAACTTGACCTGAGTGACCTGCTGACCGAACTTGTCTTACGCTATTCGCATGATCTTTCTGCGCATGATCAGGAAGCAGGCGACGGAGACGTGGACATCGACCGGCACCAGGAAAACCAGGATATCGCGAGCACGGTCCATCGGGTCGCGTTGATCGCTGCCTACGAGGCCGCGCTCGCGGTCGCGTCGGAGGTCGAGCTCGATCCGGTCCTGCAGCGGATCGTCGATCTCTCCCGCACGGTCGTCCCGGCTCGCTATGCGGCGCTAGCCGTTGTCGGCGAGGAAGGTCGCATCTCCCGGCTCTTTGTCTCTGGTATCACCGAAGGGGAGTTTGCCAGGATCGGGGATATCCCTGACGGACACGGCCTGCTCGGCACCCTGATGCGTGATCAGAAGCCAACGATCGTCGACGATATCACGTCCCACCCGAACGCGGTCGGCTTCCCCCCGCATCATCCGCCCATGTCCTCACTCGTTGGCGTTCCGATCGTATTCAACGACGAAGTGTTGGGGAACCTCTATCTCGCGGACCCTGAGCACGAGGAGCGATTTTCCGACAACGATGTCGCCGCGCTTCGTGTCCTGGCAGACCATGCGGCTGCCGCGATCGACCGCGCTCGTCTCTACAGCAGCGTGGAGCAGGGGCAACGCCGCGCCGAGGAGCAGCTTTCACAGCTGCGGGTCATTCTCGATAGCATGCCGGCCGGTGTGCTGGTCATGCGCTCTCCGGATGCGCGAGTCGACCTCGCCAACAACACTGCGATCGGGATGATCCTGGGCAAGGACGCATCGCCGAACGCGATTCCATTGATCAACCGGGATTTCTCCTGGCACAGCGTCGAGGGCGTACCGTTGTCCCGGGATATGCATCCCGGTATCCGTGCCCTGCGGGGTGAGCGGGTCGGCAATCGCCAACTGGTGCTGGAATGTCGCGCGCGTGGATCCGTGCCGGTGCTGGTGCAATCATCACCGGTATCGAATGCCGCGGGCGAGGTGGTGGCTGCCGTGGTTGTCTTCCAGGATGTCTCGCGCCAGCGCGCCGCGGAGCAGGTCAAGGACGACTTCCTGTCGTTGATCTCGCACGAGTTCCGGACGCCCTTGACGGCGATCCATGGTGGCGCGCAGCTGCTTTCGTCGCAGGGACACGTGCTCGATGAGGAAACCCGTGCCGAGTTGCTCGACGATATCGTGGTGGAAAGCGGACGGCTCGACCGGATGCTGTCGAACCTGCTGCGTGTGTCGGAGATCATGGCCGGCCGGTTCCAGGCAAATACCGAGCCGATCCTGGTCGCGCCACTCGTTCAGGGCATCATCGATGAGTTCCGGCGCAGGACGACCGGGTTCACCCTGACACTGGACGTGCCGGCGGATGTACCACTGGCCGAAGGGGATCCGGAACTGCTGAAGCAGATCCTGCATAATCTGTACGAGAACGCCGTGAAATACTCCCCAAATGGCGGGACGATTCACACCGAAGCGCGTAGCGACGGCGACTGGGTCTCGATTCGCGTGAGCGACCAGGGCGTCGGGATATCGCAGGAACATGTCAAATCGGTGTTCGAGCGATTCCGACGGCCCGGGGCGGATCCGACCGTCCGGGGAATGGGACTCGGGTTGTACCTGAGCCAGTTGCTGGTTGAGGCGCAGGACGGAAGGATTCGCGCGCAATCCGACGGCCCGGGGAAGGGCGCGACCTTCATCGTGGACCTGCCGGTCGAGCGGCAATCACTGCATATGGGATTCGATCCAGAAAGTACCGAGGTGGAGCCGTGATGCGGAGGCACATGATCCTGGTTGTCGATGATGAGCCGCCGATCGTGCGCCTGATCAAGGCAAAGCTCCGGATCGACGGCTACGAGGTCCTCACGGCCTCGCGCGGCGCGGAGGCGCTCGAGATTCTCGAGCGCGATTCGCCCGACCTTGTTGTCCTCGACGTGATGATGCCGGACATGGACGGGTTCGAGACCCTGCGGCGCATCCGCCAGCACAGCCAGGTCCCGGTCGTCATGCTGACCGCGCGTGGCAGCGATGCGGACAAGCTGAAGGGTTTGCAGAGTGGCGCGGATGATTACATCACCAAGCCATTCAACCCTGACGAGCTGGAAGCCCGTGTAGCAGCCGTGCTCCGGCGAACCGCCGGCGCGCCGGCGATAGGTACCGAGCCGGTGCTGAGGTATCCCGGAGTGGAGATCGACCTCGAGCGCAAGACCGTGACGGTTGCAGGTGAAGAGGTACGGCTGAGCCGGACGGAGTGGGAGTTGCTTTCCCAGTTGGCCGGAAACGCCGGCCGGGTGATGATGCACGGCGAACTGCTGAGCCGCATCTGGGGTCCGGAGTACCGCAATGAGACGCACTACCTGCGGACGTGGGTCAGCCGCTTGCGCGCCAAGCTCGAGCGCGATAGCGACAGCAAGCCGCTCATCACGACCTACCCGGGCATGGGCTACCGGTTCGAGGCACCGTCGACGTCTTCCTGATTCATGTTGCTCGGCTGTTGCGCTGGTCTCTGGCGTGTGACGCCGATGTAACGCGGTCCACCTATCCTGGATCCAGGACGTACACGTAGCGTCCTGCGATGTCAGCGGGGAGGTGGAGGATTATCACCCGTTCGGAATCCAGGGCAGTCTTTGCAATTCGTATGCTGATCGGCGCGACGTGGCTCGCAGGAGCGGCCTTCAACGTCGGCTGGACGCTACGGAATCCCGACTCCGTCGGCTCCGATCTCGCCCGGAACGTCACCCTTCCGGGCTACCACTGGTTCTTCGCCGAAGTCGTGGCCTTGCATCCCCGGTTCTGGATCGTGTTGCTGATCCTGGGGGAGGCGATCCTCGGGTTAATGACTCTAGGGAAAGACCGCGTGGCGCAGGTAGGTCTTGTCGGCTCCGCGCTCTGGAGCGTCTGTCTCTTCTTCCTCCTGTGGCCCTACACGCTGATGATGGGCGCGTTCGCGTTCGTGCCGGCCTGGTTGCTCCGTTATGAGCATCGGCAAAGTGCTCTCGATCTGCTACGTCACGGCCGCGCTGCTGTTCATTTTCCCGGGTAAGGAGCACGACATGCGTGTATCCCTTCGCATTCCCTCACTCCCCAGACGGTCGAACGAGTGGAAAGTCCTGGTTGGCCTGTTGCTCTTCAACGGAATCGGTGCGGTGTTCGGCGGTATCGGGCTGTTGACCGGTTCGCTTGCCATGCCACTTGACGTGCTGGATGGAACCCCGTTCGACAGCTATGTCGTCCCTGCCTGGATATTGCTCGTGGCCGTGGGTGGAAGTTCGCTGCTCGCGGCTATGTTGCTGATCCGGCGAGCACGATACGCGAATCAGGCGGCGTTCATCGCTGGCGGCGTGCTCCTCGGCTGGATCGTCGTTGAGTTCATCCTGATCCCGGCCGGGTGGATGTTCCAGCTCGTCTACTTCGTGGTGGCGCTGCTCATCCTCTGGTATGCGCGACCCGAGACGACGCCAGGCGACTGAACCTCGGTTTCCTGACCAGCTTTTCCGGTTTCCTGCAGGTACTGGCCGTACGTGCGGGTGTGTCCACCCCGGAATCCCATGTAAACTTGCCGCTGGAGTGGTGAACGCATGCGGGAGTTGACCTGTTCATCTTCGCGCGCCCCGGGGAGTCAGGGTGGATTACGTCGTTTTCGGTACTGGATATGGGGCAACCTTGATGTTGCTCGGCTGGATACTGCGAACATTCGGCCCTGATTTTCGATATCGCCTCGACGATGACGAACCTCCCGGCGGCGATTTCCTGCTGGCTCGCATCTCCTGGCGACGCTTCTCCGGAGGGCTTGGCGCGCTCATCGCCACCGCCGGCATGGCCGTGGTTCTCGTCACGTTTATCCTTATCCTGGTCAATCCATCGACATCCACCGGTACTTGGGTGGCGGTCGCGATGTTCGCGCTCACGCTGGTTGCGGCGGCGGTCTGGACATGGCTCTATGTAAGCCAGTACGGGACGTTCGGCATCCTTCCCGAACCCAAGCCGGAGGAGCAGGTGTTCCGCTCCGCTCCGGCTTCTGAGGTCGGGGAGGCGGAGCCGGACGTCGCGCCGTTCGTGGGGCCGGTTGCCTTGGAGCCGGACCCATCACCCGTCGGGCAGCAAGATGAGATGCCCTACGAAGACGAATATGATGAGCCCGATTACGCGGAGCAGTTCGACGAGGATGAATACGACGAACGCCGTATTCGCATGTCTCTCTACCAGAGCCATCTCCCGGACGACCGTGAGGGTCATGAGGACAGCGACGACGTTGACACCGGCCACGTCGACGACGAAGTTGGTGACGAAGCGGCTGACGTTGACGGGGCCACGGAGCTGGACGAATGGGTCGTCGCGGACGAGGAATCGGACGATCAGCCCGGGGAACAAGACATCCTCGACGACGAGTCCGGTGTGCCCGGTGAATCCGATGAGCCTGAGGTCGAAGACGAAGACCCCGATCCATCCCCCGACGACGAGGATCACACCGTCGACGACCCCGAAGCTGACACCTCCACCGGGGATAGCGACGAGCCAGACGACGACCTGAACCCTGGCGGCCATCTCGACGACACGCCCGAAGGCCGTGCGGAGGCTCTACGCCGCATCCAGTCGTGGAACCCGGAAGACCCCGACAAGACCTGATGCTGCTCGTTCATCAGAAGCTCCGTATTCTCCATGAATCCCGCGTGGCACGCTCCATGCATTAACACTCCCATGAATATGTCCACTTGTGTGGGCATCGTCGATACGGCGCCCACGTCGCGTCGTCAAGGATTCAGGGAGAAAGAGTTCAATGGGAACAATCATCTGGTATATCGTGGTCGGCATCGCCGCCGGTTGGCTGGCGGGCGTTATCACACGAACGAATCGGAATATCTGGGGCGACCTCGTGCTCGGCCTCGTGGGTGCGCTGGTTGCCGGTATTATCGCGGATGAGATGTGGGAAGATTCCGGCATCATCATGTCCATTATCATTGCCGCTGTCTTCGCCGCGATTCTGGTCTGGCTCAAGAACCTGATCCTGAACCGCAGTTAGGCAGGAAACAGATCGACGGGCCGGGAGGAAGCTCCCGGCCCGTTTTTCGTTGCAGGATGCGAACGTTGGACGTTCGTCCTAGTTTCGGGCGCTGGCACGCCGGGCACGGGCAATGGCGGTCGTGGACTCGACGATGCGCAAGCCAAGGTCGGTGACAAGTGCGATACTGACGATGGCGACGAGTCCGGCGAGGACTTTCGCAGGGTGGTTGGTGTTGATGCCCGTGAAGAGCAATTCGCCAAGCCCGCCGGCATTGACCCATCCGCCAAGGATCGCCAGCCCGATGATCGTCACCAGCGCGATCCGTATTCCCGCGATGATGACCGGCAGCGCGAGTGGAAGCCAGACCCTGGTGAGGACCTGGTGCGGCTTCATGCCGGTGCCGGTCGCCGCTTCCAGGACGTCGCTGTCGACGCCGGTGAGGGCGGTCACGGTATTCCTGACGAGAAAGACCTGCGCGTAGATCACGAGCAGGATCAGCGTCGGACGGACGCCAAGTCCCTGCGAAGGGATCAGGAACGCCAGCATCGCGAGACTGGGAATGGTGTACAGCGCGCCGACCAGCCACAACAGGGGTTGGCGCACCGGCCGGAAAACCACCCCGACAATCGCCACAACGATCGAAATCGGTAACGCGATCGCGAGTGCCGTCAGCGAGAGGCGAAGGTGCTCGATCGACAGCTCCCGGATCTCATCGAGATTGTCGAAAAAGTAGCCGAGGTCCACGATCAGGCCTCGCCCGCTGGCTCGGGCGGAGCCGCCGCTTGCTGGATCGACATCATGCTCAGCGTGCCAACGGGCATCCCGGCATCATCGGTGACGGCGATCGTTGGCAGCCCGGATTCAACCAGCACGCCCAGCGCTTCGCGCAGGTAGGCGTCGCCGCGCACGCTCGGCATTCCCTCCGGAGACGTGCCGTTCAGCGGCGTCATCGCGGTGCTGGCCGGCATCAGGCTGAGGCGTCGCAAGGCGTCATGGGCGCCGACGAGGTCGGAGACGAACTGGTCGATGGGGGAGGTGACGATCTCCAGCGGCGACCCGACCTGCACGATCTTGCCTTCGCGCATGATCACGATGCGGTCGGCCAGCCGAACCGCTTCCTCGATGTCGTGGGTAACGAACAGGACCGTTTGCGAGATCCTGGCGTGGATGTGTTGAAGCTCATCCTGCAGCCGGGTCCGCGTGATGGCGTCCAGCGCGCCGAACGGCTCATCCATCAGCATCGTCGGCGGCTGGGCCGCGAGCGCCCGCGCCAGGCCGACGCGCTGCTGTTCCCCGCCGGAGAGTTGGCCGGGATAGCGGCGGGCATAATCCTCCGGAGGCAGCCCCACCAGCGTGAGCAACTCCTCGACGCGTCGCTTCGTGCGCGCCTTGTCCCAGTTCAGCAGTTTCGGCACGACCTCGACATTGGCGCTGACCCGCATGTGCGGGAAGAGCC
Source organism: uncultured Sphaerobacteraceae bacterium (assembly GCA_964624125.1). Classification (GTDB taxonomy): domain Bacteria; phylum Chloroflexota; class Chloroflexia; order Thermomicrobiales; family UBA6265; genus UBA6265. The sequence goes on from CAZVAA010000028.1 coordinate 16,048, forward strand.
CCGTTTGCTGGATGACATAGCCAATCTGCCGGCGTAGCATCGATGCGTTCAGCCCACGGACATCCGTGCCATCGATGATGATCTCACCCGAGGTCGGCTCGTAGATGCGGTTGATCATCTTCAGCAGGGTCGTCTTCCCGCAGCCCGATGGACCAAGCAAGACGACGAATTCGCCCGGTTCGATATCGAGATCGATGTTGTCCACGGCGGGCCGGGGAGCGCCCCGGTAGTGCTTGGTGAGACCGCGAATCGTGATCGCGCTCCCGGCTTTGGACGATGAAGGGTCTATCGGTTCACTCATGTGACTCCATCGAGCCGGCGGCGGGACGAAGGTGTGCCCACCGCCATTGTGTCGAGGCCCGGTTCGCTCGTTACGGCGTTAGCCGCCGAGGAAACCGTTCTCTTCGAGATACTGCTGCGCGACGTCCTCGGGCTCCATCTTCTCGTCGCCGTCGACCATCCAGTTGAGCGATGAGAGGACCTCATCTGTCAGCGATTCCGTGACCGCGTTGAACATCTCCTCGATCTCCGGATAGGCGGAGAGGACGTCCATGCTGATGACCGGCGCCACATTGTACGGCGGCCAGAGGCCCATGTCGTCCTCGAGGATCACCAGATCGTGCCCGCTGATCTGCCCGTCCGTTCCGAATGCGAGGACGACCTGCGCCTCGTCATCGAGCAACGCCTGGTACTTGAGCCCCGGCGTGACCGGCAGGACATCCATGTCGTTGAACGAATCACCATAGACGCGGACCAGGCCGAGAAGCCCGTCTTCGCGCTCGGGGAAGTCGGCGGGCGCGGAGATCGTGTACTCGCCCGCATTCTCCGCGAGCTGCGAGATCGTCGTGATGCCGTTCTCCTCCGAGAAGGAGCGCTTCACGGCGAGCGCCTGCGTATTGTTCGCGGGAGAGCGTGCGAGCCAGGTCAGGCCGAACTGGGTCTCGTACTCGTTCTTGACGCGGTCGTAGACGGCCTGGCTCATGTCACCGCCGGCCGCCCCGGCGCCGGGCTCGGGCGAGGCCATCGGGGTGGCGTCGCCCGCCGAGACGTCATCCAGCGAGATCTGCAGCACCTCGGAGAGCGCGGTGCCCGTGTATTCCGGATACAGCGAGATGTCCCCGTTGGTCAATGCCTGGTGGGCGATCTGCGTGCCACCGAGGTTCAGGCTTTCCTCGGTCGCGATCCCGGCGTTGTCGAGCAATTGCAGGTACATGTGCCCGAGGATGAACTGCTCGGTGAAGTCCTTCGAGCCGACGATCACCGGATCGCCGTCCTGCGCCATGGCGGCGGATTGCCCGGCAAGGGCAAGACCGGCACCAACGAGCGGTGCCGCGGCTGCGGACTTCAGGAATGTACGACGGGTGGTCATGTGAAAGGTTCCTTTCGCGTTTTTACGTGTTGAAATCAACCGCCGGTGGCGTCACCAGTCGCTCGATTCCGCTCAACAACAGGTCCGCAAGCAATACGAGGGCCACGATCGGTAATCCCCCGGCGAGCAGGTAGGTGGTATCCAGCAACGAGATCCCCGTCAGGATGTACTGCCCCAGCGTCTTCGCGCCGACAAAGGACGCCAGCGTCGCGCTCGCGATGATCTCGATCGTGGCAAGGCGCACCCCCGCGATAATAACGGGCAGCGCCAGCGGAAGCTGCACCCGGATAAACGCCTGGACGGGGTTCATGCCGACTCCGGTGGCCGCCTCCAGCGCCGCCGGGTCGACGTTAGCCAGCCCGGCATGGGTGTTCACGATCAGCGCCGGGGCGGCGAGCACGACAAGCGCGACCAGCGCCGGCGGCGTCCCGAATCCCAGCCATGGGTAAAAGAGGAAGACAAGCGCGAGCGAGGGGATCACCCGGATCGCGGAGAAGGTACCCGCCATATTTGCGCCTGCCCGCCCGAGGCGCGAGAACAGGATGCCAAGCGGGATATAGACCAGCATGGCGATGCCGAGTGACATCGCAGCGAGACGCAGGTGCGCGCGAACCAGGTCAAGGAACTGGTCCGGGCGATCCCGGATGAAGGTAATGACGTCGTTTAACCAGTCCATGGTCCTGCGCTGTCCCTCTCGCTGGGAGAATGTTGCTCACCTGACGGTAGCACACGGAAGGTCGGCGCGAAACTGTGTCGAAATTGAAACAGTACGAAAAACATTGGACACACATCCCGCGCGGATGACTCGCTACTCTCTAAATGCACCATGTGTGAGTGATGACCGGGGCCGATCGAACATCAGACCGTACCCCCTTTGGAGAGAAGCAGGCATGTTTGGACGAAAGAACGCAGGGTCGCCGGCCGCTTTGGCGGAAGATGTGATCATCTCTGCGCAGCAGGTTGTGAAGACCTACGATACGGGCACCAACAAACTCCAGGCCCTTAAGGGTATCGACTTCGAGGTTCGCCGCGGCGAAATGGTCGGTGTCATGGGTCCTTCGGGCTGTGGCAAAACGACCTTGCTGAACTGCCTGTCGGGCCTTGACGATGTCGACTCCGGCGCGATCGCCATCGAGGGCGAGGATCTCGCCAGCATGGGGGACAAGAAGCGCACGAACTACCGCGCCCGCCGCATGGGGTTCATCTTCCAGGTGTATAACCTGCTGCCGGTCCTCAGCGCGGTCGAGAATGTCGAATTGCCGCTGCTCGTCTCCAACGTCAAGCCCTCGAAGGCGCGCCAGATGGCGCTCGAGGCGCTCGAGCGCGTCGG
>CAZVAA010000028.1:18846-21196 GCA_964624125.1 uncultured Sphaerobacteraceae bacterium
CCGGTGCGACCGCATCGTGCGGATGCAGGACGGCGAGATCGTCGGCGAAGAAATCCCCGGTCGAGACAGCGCCGCCCCGGAGCCCCTCGTGACCGCGGCATCCTGACGACCGCGCGATTCCGCGAATGATCTAGACGAAAAGGCAATCTGCTGTGGAAAAACTCTTTGGCATCCCCATGGACTCCATCATGGTGGTGATGCTTGTGCTTCTTGGCATCTGCCTGCTTGCGGTTGCGTTTATCGCGTGGCGCCGGCCGGTCGTGTTCAAGATGGGCATGCGGAATATCCCGCGCCGGAAGGCACAAACCACCCTGATTATCGTCGGGCTCATGCTCGCCACCCTCATCATCTCGGCGGCGCTCGGTACCGGCGATACCCTCAATCGCTCCGTGAACAGCGTCGCGCTCGATGCGCTTGGCCCGCTTGACCAGCTTGTGCTGCAGGCCGATGACGATGAAGGCGAGGCGAGCATCAGCTCGATCTTCACCGACACGATGCCACAGGAAAACGTGGACGTCGTGCGGGAAGCCGTCGGCGATAGCGACCAGGTCGACCTGGTCGCCGGCATGCTCCTCAGCCAGGCGCCCGTGATCAACCTTGGCGACGCCGATCCGGCCGCGCTGGGGTCACTGGACGCCATCCTTGAAGAGGCCACCGCCTCCAATCCGCAGGTCTACATGGCCGGCCTCGAGCAGTCGACCATCGACGAGATGGGCGGTATCGAGACCCTGGATGGCGAAGCCGTCGATGTCACGACCCTTGGCGCGGATGGCGTCTACATCGGTGAGGCGACCGCGGAGGATATGGATCTCGCCGTCGGTGACACGATCGCCTTCGTGACCGGCAACCAGCCGCATTTCGTGGACGTGCGCGGCATCCTGCCCGACAGCGTGCTGACCGGGTCGATCAATCCGGGCACCGCCTCGATGCTCTTCGATCTGTCGCGCCTCCAGGAGCTAACCGGCCAGGAAGGCCGCATCTCGGCCGTCGGCGTGTCCAACGCCGGGGGCACTCGCGAAGGACTGGAGCTGACGGACGACGTCACCGACATGCTGCGCGAGAATCTCGCGGGCACCGGGCTGGGCGTCAACCAGATCAAGAAGGTCAACGTCGACCAGGCGGAATTGCTCGCCAACGTCTTCGTCACCATGTTCGTCATCTTCGGGCTCTTCTCCATTGGCGTCGGCATCCTGCTTATCGTGCTCATCTTCACGATGCTCGCCGCCGAGCGCCGGGCGGAGATGGGCATGGCGCGGGCGGTCGGCGCCCAGCGCCGGTTCCTCATCCAGCAATTCATCTCCGAAGGCGCGGGCTACACCCTGCTCTCGGGCCTCGTGGGAACCGGGCTCGGCGTCCTGGCGACGTGGCTCATCACCTTCGGCTTCTCGGGCTTCACCGGTGATGCATTCTCGATCGACCTCTACGTGGCGCCGCGCTCCCTCCTCATCGCCTACAGCCTGGGCGTCGTGATCACCTTCCTGGCCGTCGCGATTTCGTCGTGGCGGGTGAGCCGGCTCAACGTGGTCGCGGCGATCCGCGACATTCCGGAGACCTACCGGGCGCGTCGCAACCGCAAGCAACTGGTGTGGGGCGTCATCATGCTGGTCGCCGGTGTGCTGCTGACGTTCAACGGCATGGCGGTCGACCTCCAGGCGCCGTTCACGATCGGCATGACACTCGTGCCGCTCGGCCTGGCAGCCATCCTCACGTACTTCGGCGCGAATTCGCGACTGGTGCTCACCATTGCCGGACTCTACCTGCTCGCGTTCTGGTTGCTGCCGGGTGACTGGTTCACGGGGCTGTTCGGTGAGATGGACGGCAACCTCGAGATGTTCTTCGTGTCGGGTATCTGTATCGTCGCCGCCTCAACGCTGGTGATCGTCCAGAACCTGGACGCGATCCTCGCGGTTGTCACCCGCCTGGGTGGGGCCTTGCGCGGCCTCCTGCCATCCACCCGGCTCGCTGTGGCCTATCCGGGCGCCAACAAGGGCCGGTCGGGCATGACGATCGCCATGTTCAGCCTCATCGTCTTCTCGCTGGTGATGGTGGCCGCCATCAACAACAACTTCGTCGCCGCCTTCCTTGGTGACGACGCGAACGCCGGCATGGAGGTCCGGGTCGACATCCCGGGAGAAAACCCCGTCGATGACTTCATCGGCACCTTGGAAGCGCAAGGCGTCGATACGTCGCAGTTCAATGGCGTCGGCTCCATGACGTCCGTCAACGCGTGGGACCAGGTCATGGACAGCGAAGGAGACTGGACGCCATTCTCGATGCAGGCGATGGACGATGGTTACCTGGAGTCGGCGGAGCTCTCGTTCCAGGCGCACGCTGAGGGGTACGACTCCGA
>CAZVAA010000029.1:0-21193 GCA_964624125.1 uncultured Sphaerobacteraceae bacterium
CGCGAGAGCATGAACGCGATCCCGAGGCCGATCAGCATCTGGAGCGTGACACCGATCAGCGTGATGCCGATCGTGTTGACGAACGCGTCGCCGAACTGGCTCCGGTTGATAATCGTCCGGTAGTTGTCCAACGTGAACTCGCGGGTACCCGCCGCGACGAAGCTGTTATAGATCGACTCGAGAACCGGATAAAACATGAAGAAGACCAGGTACAGCGTAAAGGGCAGTACCATCAGGACCTCGAACCGGTGTTTCTTGAGCCAACTGCCAAACGAGCGCTTGTTGGGTGTAAACGGGGTTGGGCTGTCCCCAGCCTGTCCCGCAGCACCCGGCGTGGCATTGGCCGATGCCTGCTGCATAACTCCTCCCCGGTGGCGCTTTCCACCATTTGCGGCCCCTCTGGACCCGGTTGCCTGTTGCCATTACAGGCGCAAGACCGGGTCCAACGATGTCGGGAGGAGTGGCTGAGTCGGCATCAGCCGGTGACGCGGAAATCCTTGAGGATCATCTGCAGGCGCTCGGTGCCGTTCCAGGTATTGATGCTGAGGGTTCCGGCGAGATCGACATGCGTCGCGCCGACGAGCTCTGCGGAGCGGTCCGCCCCGCGCCAGAGGATGGCTTCCATCTCGCGGGCGGGAGTGCCGATCGTGAGCTTGAGGTGCTCGTTGCCTTTGCCCATCACGCGGTAACGGATGAGGCGTGCCTGCTGGATGCCAAAGACGGGCTCGGCGTTGTCGTGACCGAAGGGCTGGAGGTGCTCCAGGATGCGCACGATGCTCAGCCGTTGCGCCTGTTCCGGGAGCCAGGCGTGGAGCTCGATCCCCGGTGGCACGGGCAGCTCGAGGCCCTGTTTGCCGATCGCCCGGATGATCGTGTCATTGAACGCGTCGAAGTTCTCGACCGGCATGGTGACCCCGCCCGCGCCGGCATGCCCGCCATAGCGGGTGAGAAGCGGTTCCGCCTCTCGCAAGAGGCTGAGCAGGTCGACGCCCCGCACGGACCTCGCCGAGCCGGTGAGGACGCCGTCCTGCTCCTGCATCACCAGCGCGGGCACGCCCATCTGCTCGGAGATCTTGTTCGCAACCGGACCGTTAAGGCCGCCGTCCCAGTCGGTGCCATACAGCGCGATGAACGGCCGCGCTTTCCAGTCCGGCAGGCGGAGGATCTTCTCGGCGACCTCCTTCAGGATGTCGTCGGTTCGCAGGCGCCGAGTATGGTTCCAGTTCTCCAGCGTCATCGCGAGGGCGTTGGCCTCATCATCGTCGTCAGTGAGCAGCAGGCGCAGCGCGGTTCGTGGGGAGGCGACACGGCCAGCGGCGTTGAGCCGGGGGCCGAGCCCGAAGGAGATGCGGTCGGCGGTGAGTTTCGCGGGGTCGAATTCGCCGTGCCGCATCATCGCGCGGATGCCCGGCCGATCGCTCCTACGCAGGACCTCCAGCCCGTGGCGGACAAGGATCCGGTTCGTGCCCTGGAGCGCGCCGACGTCGGAGACGGTGCCGAGCGTGACGAGGTCGAGCATGCGGGATGCGTCGTCATCGTCCAGCCGGGCGATGCGGTAGCCGCGCTCGCCCAGCGCCAGGACGAAGAGGTAGGCGATGCCGACGCCGGTCAGCTCGGTGTAGGCACCGTCCGGGTTGATCTGTGGGTTGACGAGGATCGCCTCGTCCGTCGGGGCGCCCTCGACCTGGTGATGGTCGAGGATGATGACGTCCATCCCGAGCGAGCGGGCGAGCTCGATCGCGGCATGGTCGTTCGTGCCGCAATCCACCGCGATCATCAGTGTGGAACCGGCATCGGCCAGGGCATGGACGCCGCGCGGCGAGACGCCGTAGCCGTCGGCACGATCCGGCACGAAGGCGGTGACATTCTCCTCGCCGGTGACCGACGCCATTGCCCGGTACAGCAACGCGGCGGAGGTGACGCCATCGGCGTCGTAGTCGCCGAAGATCCCGATGTGTTCGCCGGCGTCGAGCGCCTTCGCGGTTCGCTGGATGGCGTCCTCGATGTTCGGAAGCAGCGAGGGGTCGAGCGATTCCGGGGGCCGCGTATCGAGGAACGCCTGCGCTGCCTCCGGCGTCCGGAATCCGCGTCGCCAGAGCAGGGAGGCGATCAGGCGGTGCGGGTGCAGCGCCGGGAGATCGACATCCTCGGGGATAGGTTCTGGCGGGATCCAGACAGGTCGTGGGCGTGCGATTCGGGTGAGGGGCATTCGGGCGATTCCGGGCTCAGGGTGGGTATCCAGTATGGATGGGATGGTACCACGAGCCTGCCGGCCTTTTGCCCCGTTAGTGCATCCGTAACTCCTGTCCTTCATCGACCCGGAATCCGCTCGGGAACGCGATCGTGGTGCCGTCGATCTTCGCGTCGATCAGCTCGTCGTCGAGCGTTACCCCACCGCAGTCACGATCGAGCGAAAGCGTCTCCAGGTCCAGCGATCCAACACGGACGGAGATCGAGACGCCGGCTGCTTCGTGGGTGACCGTGCCCCAGGCACGACCGGTCACGAAAGGCGCCCGGAGATCTCCGGATTGAAGGCGTGGTGTGATGGTGAACGACCCCGTAGCCGCATCATGGCGAACGCCCGTGGCGGCTTCCAGCAATTGCCAGGAGGACATCGCGCGGACATAGTGGTCACCGCATTCGATGTCGTTCCACGGGCTTTGCTTCGTGCCGTCATGCCGCTCGCGCACGGCATCGAGCACGGTCAGCGCGTCGTCGACCTGGCCGGTCTCGATGAGCATCGCGGCCAGCTCATATTCCAGCCCGGTCCAGACCTCGTCGGAGTAGAGCGTTGGCACATCCGGTCGCCCGCCGTGCGGCCAGGTACAGATCAGCGTGCCCCGGTCGTCATCGGTCACGTATTCGCGGACGTTGCGGTTCCGGTCGCGGAAATCGGTGCGGAAGTTGTTGCGGAAGATGGAACGAGTGGCGGTGCGGACGCGCTCCGCGTCGAGCAGGTCACCAAGGTCGAGCGCCCACGCCCACCATTGCCCGAAGAGATGATCGATGTGGCAGCCGCTGGCCCAGTTCTGCTCCGGATGCTCCTCGAGATCGACATCCTGGATGTAGTATTCGCCGTTCCAGAGACGTGATTCGATCTGCTCCCGCCCGCAATCCGCGATCGCGAGGCACTCGGAGGCGATCTCCGCGTCGGTGTCCAGGGCGTCGGCCATCCTGGCGGCCGCCTTGAGCGCGGCAAGGTACAGGGTGCCGATGAATGTGTTCGCGCCGTAGATGGAGATGTCGTAGGTGTTCGGCTGCTCACCCTCGATGACGCCGGATCGCTCCGGGTCATGCGTCGTCCAGAGATGATCCAGCGCGAGGCGAACGCCGGGCCACATCCCGGCGAGCCACTCCCGGTCTCCGGAGACGCGGAACTCGCGGTAGGTCTTGAGAATGGCGCCAAGGAGGCCGTCGATCGCCGGGTTGTGCGGCGCGCCGACGGTGCCGTCCTCCCGGCGCGGCAAGTAGGTCGGCAGGGCGACACGGTGGGGCAGCACGCCATCAGGACGCTGCTGGACGTGCCACTCGGTTGCCCGCATCGTGCGCTCCAGGTCCGGGAAGAGGCGGGACAGCGCGACTTCGTAGTTCCAGACGTGGGTGCAGTTCAGCGGGCAGCTTCCACCGATCACCGGTGCGTGGTGGGCGGTGGAGATGCCGTTGCACCCCTCGAACCCGTAGAAGTTGCCATCCTCGGCGCGGAAGCAGGTCGGCGAGCGAATGGTGCTGACCGGGTTGATGATCGATTCAGCGAGCGATGGTGGCAGGTTGGTGTCCCAGAGGATGTCCCGCGCGGAACGGGTTGCCTCACCCAGGCGCTGGTCGTTCACGCCGGTGTACTCGATGACGTCCAGTGCGGAGCTGAAACGGGTCGCGTAATGGTTGCCGACCCAGTATTTGGTCTTCGGATCCTTGACCGGGACGTACCAGCTCTGGTCCCAGTTCACGTAGCGATTCGGGAAATGCCAGGCGATGCGGAAGGGGATGGTCCGGGATTCGCCCGGCTCGAGCAGCAGCTTCGCGGCGAGGGCGCCGTTCCATGTCCGGCCGGAGACGCTCGGCATCGAATCGTTTGAGTTCGCGAGTACTCCGTCGTTGGCGAAATCATCCCAAGGCGATTGCAGGTCGTCCCATTGCGTGGCCCACGAGACCTCCGGCGCGTCGACGGAGATCGCCATGGAGCCGTTGCCGGCGGCATCCTGCGGGAGCCAGGCGTTGCCCATGGTGATCGTGGTGCCGGCTGCGGTTCGGACAAGGTGGTTGGTGTTTCCGCCGTAGTGCTGGCAACGCGTGCCGGTGATCGGGGTGACGCCGTCCCAGCCGACGGCGTTCTGGAGCGTGCCCGCCACCGCCGCGCGCCACGGCTTTTCGGTCGGATTCGTGATGGTGACGTTGACGCACATGACCGGAATCCCGGAATCGTCCGCATCCAGAGGAACGAACGGGCTGAAGATCTCCGAGGAAATCTCCAGTGGGAGATCGGAATCGAGGTAGGCCAACCGGGCGATCGGATACTCGCCGGAGAAGGTGACGCCCTCGACGCCGGGAATCTGTTGCAGCAGCTGGCGGTGCGGCTCCGGGACGAGGTGATCGTTGGCGGTCGGCGGCACGGCATCGGGTTCGGAGTCGTGGAGCGCGTCAGTCTGGAGCACGCGAGCGACGATCTGGTTGGATGGAAGAACGGGACGTCCCCAGATCGCGAAAAAGGAGTGGGGCAGGCAGGCGAGGTGGTTGATCTGGTTGTGGATCTGCCATTGGCGCAGCGAGCCGTCGCCGGCGATGGCGATAGAGCCTGTGCCGATACCGCCGATGGGCATCGCGACCGCGCGCAGGGCGTCGCCTTCGTAGATTCGTCGCAGGGTCCCGGTTTCCTGTGTGGTGGCGTGAGCCGTCATGAAAATCTCCGGAGATGTAATCGATTACGCGATGCTCCTACTCTGGCACGGATCGACGGAAACCGAAAGGGGCACCCATCTCACGGGTGCCCCTTTCGGTGATGTACTGCGTTCGGATGTCGACGATCACGCTGGCTAGAACTCCAGCAGCAGCGTCACGATCTCGAACGGGCGGACAGTGAAGCGCAAGGTGTCACCCTCGTGGATGATGTCCGCGCCGTCGGCGTCCTCTTCCAGCAGGTTGGTCCGCGTGACGGATGTCACCGGGCGGCCAAAGGTGAGCGACGTCTCGCCGCGAATGCCGTGCTGCTCGTACACGCGAAGGACAAGTCCCTCGCGGTCGTGCGCCTTCTTGAGGGCGCCGAGGCCGAGCCGCACGCCGTCATTGGTGATGAATGCGGGGGAGGCGATGGCCTTCTCCGACACCGAAACGGTGACCAGCGGCGCGTTCAGCGCCCGGGCCTCGGCGGTGACGCCGCCCTCGATCCAGTCACCTTCGTGCGGGAAGAGCGCGTAGGTGAAGGTGTGCTCGCCCTCGTCCGCGAACGGGTCCGGATGGAGCGGACCGCGCACGAGGCTGACGCCGATCGTGCCGCCGTACACGCTGTGGCCGTACTTGGCATCGTTCAGCAGGGCGACGCCGTATTCCGGCTCGGAGAGGTCGACAAACCGGTGGGCGCTGACCTCGAACCGGGAGCGATCCCAGGCGGTGTTGCGGTGGGTCGGTCGCTTGTGGACGCCATAGAGCGTCTCGAAGGTCGCCTCATGGGTGTGGACCGTCGTCGGGAACAGGGCGCGGACGAGCATGAGCCGCTCGTGCCAGTCGATCTTTGTCGCGATATCCACGCGGCTTGACTCGGAGGTCAGCCGGTAGATCTGCTCGAAGCGCGAGCTGCGCCACGAGCGGGTGACCTTGACCGCTGCGCGGAGCGGTCCCTCCTCGACCAGTTCAATCGCGTCGACCGCGGTGATCTCCTCGCCGATCTCCTCGTAGGTCTCGTCGATGTCCCAGGCATCCCATGCCCGTGGCTTATCGACATACGCCCAGAGCTGGTTACCGCGTTCGCTGAGCGTCTCACGGTCGGTGCGCTTGTCAAGGACGCTGTGCAGCGTCCCATCGGCGCCGATATCGACGCGGACCAGCGCGTTCTCCAGCGTATAGCCGTCCTTGCTGCCGCTCGCGCGAACCTGCTCGGCGCTTGCGGCGGAGTCGGTCACCTCGCTTTCTGCGGAGATAACACGTGTCTCAAGCCCACCGAGCAGCTCGGCCGGGTTGTGCACGAGGATGCCATCCTCGACCTGCTGGTGGTGCATGCCGCCAACGTCCGCGTCCTTCGGAAGGACGAAGGTGAACGAGCGCTCATCGAGCGTCGGGTTCACGACCGCCCAGGCGCCGTTCCCGTCACCGTAATGTTCGCGGATCGCTGTGTTGCGCACGTCCACCGCGGTGTCGACCACCGCCTGCAGCTGCGGATGGGTATCCTCATAGACCTCGTGGATCGAGGAGCCCGGCAGGATGTCGTGGAACTGGTTGAGGAGCAGGTCTTCCCACGCGGAGTCGATGCGCTCGTGGGGGTAGCTCGCGCCCTGCAGCGAGGCGAGCGCGGCGAGCGTCTCCGCCTCGGCGAGCCGGTGTTCGCCCTGTCGCATCAGCTTCTTGGTGAGCGCCTGGGTGGTGAGGGTCGCGCGGTGAAGTTCGAGATAGAGCTCGCCCTTGTAGGTCGGGATACCCTCGACCGGCAGCGTGCGGAAGAAGTCCTCGACCTTGCCCATCTCGAGATGAGGCAGCGCCGGGAAGTCCTTCAGGCGGTCGTACTTCTCGAGCATGTCCTCGCTTGGCCCACCGCCGCCATCGCCCCAGCCGAAGGAAAGCATGGTCTGGTCGTGCCAGCGCTTGCCGGTGAAATTCTTCCAGGTGGTGAAGGTCGAAACCGGCTCAACGACGCCGTTGTAGCCACCCGCCGGGTTGTTGAAGGTGTGCGCGAGGACCTTGCTGCCATCGAGGCCTTCCCAGATGAAGAGGTCATACGGGAAGGGATTGGCCTCGCTCCAGGTGACCTTGATGGTGAAAAAGTTCTCGATACCAGCGCCAAGCAGGATTTGCGGGACGCCCGAGGAGAACCCGAAGACATCGGGCAGCCACGCGGTATCGTTGCGGATGCCGAATTTCTCCATGAAATAGCGCTGGCCATAGAACGCCTGGCGAACATAGGCCTCGCCGCCGGAGACCTGGCTGTCCGGCTCGACCCACATGCCGCCGACCGGTTCCCACCGACCGTCCTTGACGGCTTTCCCGATGCGCTCGAAGAGGGCAGGGTCGTCCTGCTCGATCCACTTGTAGGCCTGCGCGGATGACTGGTTGAAGATGAAGTCCTCGTAGCGGTCCATCAGCCACAACTGCGTGGACCAGGTCCGGCGTGCCTTTCGGCGCGTTTCGGCGACGGGCCAGAGCCACGCGAGATCGATATGCGCGTGACCGGTCATCATCAGGCTGCCCATTGGCGGGTATTTCTCGCGAAGCTCATCCAGGCGACTGGCGATCACCTCGCGTGCCCGGGTGCAGGCGTCGAGCGTCTCTTGCGGAAGCGGCTCCAGCTCGCCTTCGGCGGACGGCACATGCCAGATCCCGGAGAGGACGAGATGGCCGCGGTAGCCCGGGTGCCCGTAGTCGCCGAGTCCGGTGCTGTACATGTTGCCGCCGGTTTCATCGCCCGAGATAAGGCGGACGCGCGCGGTGTCGGTGGCGGTCGGCCAGTGCGGGGCGATCTCGGCATAGGCGTCGTCGACGAGATCGAGCAGGTGCGGCCGGATCTCGTGATCCTTCAATTGCTGTGCAGCACCGACGAGCACCTGGAGGTCGGTTTCCAGCGCACGCACGGCGTCATGCGGGACCGAGAGGAGGGCCCGGCCGATGGTCGGCAGGTGGACATGCGCGCCGAACATGCCCTTTGGCATGACCTCGGCCTCGATGGTGATCTTCTCGCCGCCGTTCGCCCGCTCGATGATGCGGTAGTCCTGATGGAAGGGGTTGAGGCCGTATTGCCCGTCGTTGATGCGGACAAACCCCTCGCCGCCGAGCCAGAGCTGGACCTCCACCGGCAGCCCGTTCCAGGCTTTCGGGACCGTGACCTCGGCAGTGAGCGTGACAGGCCGGTTCGGGTCGACCGAAGGCCAGGCCGAGCCGCGCTTGAGTTGGGCGGTCGCGCCCTCGGCATCCGTGAAGTTCCAATCGTCGATCGGGGCGACCATGGCATCGCGCCATGCCCGGAGCTCCGGGAGCCAGCGCGCCATTCGTTCAAGACGTCGTTCGTCGAATTTCCTGAAGTCTTCCAAGGAAACGTTTCCTTCCAGGCGAGCCGGCGAGGCCGGTCATGGTCGATCGAGGTCATCGTCGCCGGCCGTGACTTCGCCGGCGAGACGGAATCTCCCGAGTCTACCCGGAACCCGTCTCGCCGGTGCAACCCGGGCTACTTCAGGCTGCCGACCGTCAAGCCGGAGACGAATGCGCGCTGGAAGATGAAGAAGAGCAGGATGACCGGAAGAACGATCAGTGTCGACGCCGCCATCATCAGGTTGAACCGTACGTCATAGGTGCTGGTGGATTGGAAGAAGGTGAGGCCAAGTGCCAGCGTGTAGTTGCTCTCCTTCAGCAGGAACAGGAGTGGACCAAGGAAGTCGTTCCAGGCGTGGTACGCGCGAACGACATTGGCTGGTGGTATCCAGCCTGGCCCCGTCGTCTGGCTCCTTTCACGGTGTTCGGAAGAACGTCCCCCGCAGTGGAGGACCGCAGGGTTCAACGCCGATTTCCCGAACAAGGCAAGAGACATGAAGTTGGTGTGATTATTCGACAGTACTCAACGATGATTGGATGTGTCAATAGGTCTTGCGTCTACCATGGCCGCTGCCGACAATGCCGGGTGGAATGCAAGAGGGGCGGGCAAGCGTCCGCGATGCATCGCGTTAACGAGTCGTGAAGGAATGTCCCGTGGGTAGTGTCGTTCACATTTCCGGTCTCTCGATCTGGACGCCGGAAAAGCGTCGGATCCTCGACACCATCTCCTGGGAGGTGGCGGTCGGGGAACATTGGGTTGTGCTGGGGCCGAACGGCGCCGGGAAAACGACGCTGCTCTCCGTCGTCGGGGCGGAGCGGCACCCGAGCGAGGGCGAGGTGACGATCCTCGGAGAGGCGTTTGGCAAGACCGATATGCGCGAACTACGGCGGCGCATCGGGAAGGTCGATCCCACGGCGAGGATGCTCGACTGGGTCCTCGGGCAGGAGGCGGTGCTCACCGGGTTGAAGAACACGATCTGGCCCAAGTGGGAAGACTGGGATGAGGCGGACTACGCCCGGGCCAGGGAGATGCTGGATCTCGTCGGCTGCGGGGAGTTTGCCGAGCGCGAAGTTGGCACGCTCTCAAACGGCGAGCGACAGCGCGTGCGGATCGCCCGCGCGCTCATCCAGGAGCCGGAGCTGATGCTGCTCGACGAGCCGGCGACCGGGCTCGATTTTCCGGCGCGGGAGGCGCTGCTTTCGTCGCTTGACGCGCTCGCGGAACGCCAGCCTGATCTCCCGACCGTGATGGTCTCGCATCATCTCGAGGACCTGCCCCAGAGCATCACCCACGTGTTGCTGCTACGGGACGGCAAGGTGCTGGCGCAGGGCGAGGCGCGGGAGATGCTGACCAGTGAGCTGGTTTCCGAATGCTACGGGTTCCCGATCGATGTGCACGAGTTCGATGGCCGCTGGGCCGCGCGGGCGGCGGCGGGCTGGACCGTCCAGCATCGTGAAGAGGCGGTCGGGCACTGACGTTCATTGTCCGGGGAGGGGCGGCCGCGGAAAGATTGTGAAACTTCGCCCAATGTGGACATTCGCGCCGGGGCAGCCGAAGATTTTGAGGGGTGGCACGAGGCCGGGTCGCCGGTTCTCGATGATGAGGAATCGTGGTGCCCTGTCAGTCGCGCGCAGCGCAGCGGCGATGGACGCGGGATTCAAGGAGGAATTCGGTGCCAGTCGGCGAAATTGACGATATCGAAGGCAACCGGGACATCAGGTTTGGCTGGTACCTTCGGCCCTCGTATGCGATGTGCCGGGCGCAAGCGGAGATGCACGATCTCCTCAGGCGCCAGTTCGGACTCGTTTGCGGGGGTGTTTTTATGTCCCACGCCACGGTCAAGGGCTTCTTCCGGTCGGACGCGCCTGTCACCGATATTGTGGCCGCGTTCGATACCGCCGTTGCCGGGCGCGAGCCATTTCCTGTCTACAACAACGGGCTCGATTCATGGGGCCCGTCCAGCATCCTGCTCAACATCAACAACATGCCTGACGGAACACCCAACCAACCCCTGAAATCCATCCACGAGGCCGGCTGGCACGCAATCATGCCACTGGTGCCCGATGACTGTGCGTTTTCCATGGTCGAGCCGGCGCTCGACAATTTCAGCGCCCACCTCACGCTTGCCATGGCTGACCTGAAACCGGAGTTCCATGACGAGGTCTACGATTTCGTGAAGGAGGCCGCGCCGATCGGCCCTGATTCCTTCCTCGCCGAGTACTTCCACCTCTTCGCCTTCCACAGTGAGAACTGGAAGGGCGACTGGTGGAGCACGCTGCGGTGGCAACTGCTCCACAGCTGGAAGCTCGGGGAAACCGGGGAAGGGAGCGAGGCATGACGATAGCCGCGCAGCCGATCGGCATGTTCGATTCAGGTCTTGGCGGGCTCAGCGTCTATCGCGAGATCCGGCAGCACCTCCCGGCGGAGGATGTCATCTATTACGCCGACAGCGCCTTCTGCCCCTATGGCACGCGAACTCCGCAGGAAATCCGCAATCGCTGTTATGGCATCACGCAGCTCCTGATCGAGCGAGGTGCGAAGATCATCGTCGTCGCGTGCAATACGGCGACATCGATGGCGATTGATTTCCTTCGGGCCAGTTTTCCCCAGATCGCATTTGTCGGGCTGGAGCCGGCGGTCAAACCGGCCGCGGCGGTCACCCGCAGTGGCAGGGTCGGCGTGCTGGCCACGCCGCGCACCGTGAAGGGGGAAAGACTGCGCTGGCTGATCGAAACCCATGCGAGCGGCGTCGAGGTACGCACCACCCCGGGGAACGGCCTGGTGGAGCTGGTTGAATCCGGCACGCTCGAGGGCCCCGACGTCCTGCGCACGATCCAGCCGATGCTTGACCCGATGCTGGACGCCGGCGTCGATGCGGTGGTGCTTGGATGTACCCACTACCCCTTCCTGCGGGGGGCGATCCAGGCCTATGTCGGGCCTGATGTGAACGTGATCGACAGTGGCGCGGCGATCGCGCGGCGGGTGTCGGCGATGCTGGATGTGCAGCAGATGCACACGCCATCAGGCGAACCCGGGGTGATCGATATCCTGACCAGCGCCGAGGCGGAGGGGATCAGCCGGGTTGCGATCCAGCTGCTCGAGGAACCGGTGGGTGCCACGCGCATCCCGGTGAACGAGTATTCCTCCGAAGATGCTCCGGTTCGTATGTGCGCGGTGCAGTTGAAGCCGTCATCGACGGTCCCCGTCGCGGTCAACGCCGGGTAGGACGCACCAGGTCCGTGAGTCGTGCGCCGGCGAATGCGGATGGCCCTTGCAGAATCAATCCTCCATCGTGCGGATCATGGCATCGATGTCGTCACAGACGGCGTCGAGCGCGGGCAAGACCGTGTTCAGCGACGGATCCCCGATCGACAACACCAGGTCGCGGATATGCCGGTCAAGTGACGCAGGCACGCTTTCTCCCAGGGTGGCCATCCATGTGAGTTGCCGCTTTTCCCCGGGGTGGAGCGTGCGCGTGATCGCGAACACGATGTCGAAGACGCTTTCCAGGAACGCCGTGATCCGGTGGTTCACGCTGACGTTGTCGTTCCGGCCGATCGCCAGCTCGATCTGGTGGCGGTATGAGGCGTGTGCAGAGCGAAGCAGGGGGGCGTTCAATCGGACGATCGCGTCCCGGAGCGGTTCGGGGTAAGGGGCTTCGGCGAATTCCTTGATCCTGGTCAGCCAGTCCCCGCGGTCGAACAGGATGATCGCATGGCGCACGGTGAACCAGAACGAGGTCGAGAAGCCGAGCGACGGACGGTGGTGCTCGATCACGCCGCGCAGGTGTGTCTCGAAATCCTGCACGTTCCAGAAGGAGAGGTCGTAGCCGACGCTGCCGTCGTAGAGCGCGTCCTCGTCTCCCCACCACGGATTACCGATCTCGGGATTGGAATCGAACTGGTGAGCGATGGTGCGCCGGGTGTCCAGCGGGATGGCATCCTGCGTGAACACGTAGAGGTCGTAATCCGACTGTGCATCCGCCAGGAAGTAGGCGCGGGAACCACCGAGGCCGATCGCCTCGACCTCGGGAAGGTCGGAGTAGGCCCGGACAAGTTTCCGCAGTGTCATCGGCAGTTCAATATCCATGGAGTTCCTTGGGAGGATGGCACCCGGCCAGGCGCATGAGGAGTGTCTCCCCGGCGGTGCGCCGGGGATCGTCAGCGCAGGGTGCGATAGTCATGCTCGGGGCCCGTTGTGCCGGTGCTAACCGGCGCTGGCGTCGATCGCGTCGGGCGGCATCTTGGGGAGGGTGGCGAAGACGCGATCCTGCATCGTCTGCAGGTGATCGACCTGCTCGACATCCAGCATGATCGCTGCCTGGATGACCTCGTCCATGTTGGCGACGAAGATGAACTCCATCTCCTTGCGGATGTTCTCCGGGATCTCGCGCATGTCGCGCTGGTTATCCATTGGCGCGATGAGGCGCGTCAGTCCATGGCGGTGCGCGGCGAGCGCCTTGTCGCGCAGGCCCCCGATGCCGAGCACGCGGCCGCGGAGGGTGATCTCCCCGGTCATCGCGGTGTCGTTGCGGATCGGGCGCTGGGTCAGCGCGGAGATGACCGCCGTCGCCATCGTGATGCCCGCCGAGGGGCCATCCTTCGGCGTCGCTCCCTCGGAGAGGTGGATGTGCAGGTCGAGCTTCTCCTGGAAATCGCGATCGATCTTCAGCTCTTCCGCGCGGGAGCGCGCATAGGACATCGCCGCGCGCGCGGATTCCTGCATCACATCGCCGGCCTGGCCGGTGATCGTCAGGTTGCCGCGACCGGGCATGGTTGCGACCTCGACCGGGATGATCTCCCCGCCGACTTCGGTCGTCCCGAGGCCGATCGCGAGACCGATCTGGCTGCCGCCAAGGTCCTGCTCGAAGCCGAACTTCTTCGGGCCGAGGAACTCCTCCAGCCGCTCGGAGGTGATCTCCAGGTTGCCGTCGCGGTCGGTCTTGCCACGGACGATCATCGTCGCGACCTTGCGGCAGAGCCGCGCGACCTCGCGGTCAAGCCCGCGGACGCCAGCTTCCCGGGTGTAGCCGCGGATGATCTCGCGCCAGATTCCCGGGGCGATGGAGACGGCGGTTTCCGGCAGGCCGCTTGCCCGTAGCTGGCGTCGCAACAGGTGCCGGCGGCCGATCTCGATCTTCTCGTCCTCGGTGTAGCCGGTGACCTCCAGCATCTCCATGCGGTCGCGCAGCGGCCGGGGGATCTGGTTCACATAGTTGGCGGTCGTAATAAACAGCGCCTCGGAGAGATCGAACGACATGTCGAGGTAGTGGTCGGTGAAGTTCGCGTTCTGTTCCGGATCGAGCACCTCGAGCATGGCGGCGGTCGGGTCGCCCCGGTAGTCGCTGGCGAGCTTGTCGATCTCGTCCAGCAGGATCACCGGGTTCCGCGACTCGGCGGACTTCATCGCATTGATGATGCGGCCCGGCATCGCGCCGATGTAGGTGCGGCGGTGGCCCCGGATCTCGGCCTCGTCGCGGACCCCGCCAAGGCTGACACGAACGAACTTGCGCCCCATCGCCTCGGCGATCGAGCGTCCGAGGCTGGTCTTGCCGACGCCCGGAGGGCCCGCCAGGCAGAGGATCTGGGACGAGGTCTCAGCGCCGATTTCCTGCGTCAACTGGCGCACCGCAAGGAATTCGATGATGCGCTCCTTGACCTGCTCCAGCCCGTAGTGGTCGACATCGAGGATCTCCTCGGCCTCGTTCAGCTCGATGCGGTCCTCGGTGCGCTGGGTCCAGGGCAGGGCCAGCATGGTGTCGATGTAGGTGCGCACGACGGTGCTCTCGGCGGAGACGTTCGGCATGCGCTCCAGCCGGACCAACTCGCGCTCGAGCTTCTCCTGCGCGTAGGCCGGCATGCCGCTCTCGCTGATGCGCTTGCGGAGCTGCTCGTATTCGTTGCCTTCCTCGCCGCCCAGTTCGCTCTGGATGATCTCCAACTGCTTCGTCAGGTAGTACTGACGCTGGGCGTCATCCATCTCCTTGTTGATGCGGTCCTTGATCTTCTTGTCCAGTTCGGCGAGCTCCAGCTCGCTGGCGAACATGCCGCCGAGCCGCTCCAGCCGGTTCAGGGGATCGATGATCTCCAGCAGTTCCTGCCGCTTCGGCACGTCGTGGAAGACTTGCGTGGCGAGGAGGTCGGCGAGATGCCCGGGGTTGCTGGCACGCTGGACCATATCCAGCACCTCGGTCGAGATATCCGGGTTGATCTCCGAGAAGCGAAGCGTCAGGTCCTGCACATGGCGGATCATCGACGCCGCCTCGTTCTGGTCGACCTCGGGCTCGTCCAGTTCTTCGATAGCGGCCATGAAGAATGGACGCTTGTTCTGGATGTCCTTGAGTCGGACGCGACCGACGCCTTCAAGCACCACCTGCAGGTTGCCGGTGGTCTGGCGCTCGGCGGTCAGGATGCTGCCGAGGGTGGCGATGTCGAACAGGTCCTCGGGTCGCGGATCGTCGATCTCCGGGTCTCGATGCGCGGTGATGGCGATCAGGCGACCGGTGATCATCGCTTCCTCGATCGCGTGGATCGAGCGGGGCCGGCC
Organism: uncultured Sphaerobacteraceae bacterium; assembly: GCA_964624125.1. Taxonomy (GTDB): domain Bacteria; phylum Chloroflexota; class Chloroflexia; order Thermomicrobiales; family UBA6265; genus UBA6265. Next base: position 14,774 of record CAZVAA010000029.1, read on the forward strand.
GACCTGGAGGGTCACAACGTTCCGCGGAAAGACGACGATATCCCGGATCGGAAGCAGCGGTACCTGTTCAATTGAATTCCTGTCCGCCGTCCGGTGTTGTCGCATGCGACATCGTCTCCCAAGGTTACGCTGGATGGATGCATGAGGAGGGGGTCAACATGACCCGCGTGGACATGCAGCCATCATGATCACGCATCATGCTTCGCCCGATGATAGTACCGCAGCGGTGGGTGTTCTGCTAGCGCTTCGACACGGATTGTGACTCCATGACATGGGGCACGACGCCGCCTGTATGTACGATCAGTCCGTACACCTTCGGGGTGGTGGGCGATTGTGCCGCAGGGTCATGAACGGCGTCGCGGCACGTTCTCCGGTTGCTCGGGAATCGATGTCGGGCGGGCGGTCGAATCGGAGGTTCGGCCGTTGGCGGCGTCGATCATGATGCTCGCGGCTTCCTCGACGTCATCCGTCACCGTGAAGATATCGAGATCGCCTTCCGAGATGCGTCCGTCGCGCAGCAACACGCCCCGGATCCACTCCAGCAGGCCGTTCCAGTGATCGCTCCCGAAGAGGACCAGTGGCACGCGGTCCAGCCGTCCGGTCTGGATGAGTGTCAGGACCTCGAAGAGTTCGTCCAGCGTGCCATATCCGCCCGGGAAGAAAACGAACCCGGAGGTGTATTTGACGAACATGACCTTGCGTACGAAGAAATAGCGGAACTCCAGCCCGACGTTGGTGTAGGCGTTGAGCCCGGACTCGAATGGAAGCTCGATACCGATACCGACCGACTCGCCATCCGCCTCGAACGCGCCCCGGTTGCTGGCTTCCATCAGGCCCGGGCCACCTCCGGTGATCACCGTGGCGCCCGCTTTCGCCAGCCGGTGTCCGAGCTCCTGCGCCTCGGCGTACCAGGGTCCGTCCTCCTCGACGCGGGCGGATCCGAAGATGGTGATGCCGGGACCGATCTCCGCCAGGGAGTCGAAGCCCGCGACGAACTCGCCCATGATCCGGAGCACACGCCAGGTGTCGTTATGCGTGAACGCCGCCGCGCGTTCGCGGTCTTCTTCAGTCCATGACAGCAGGCTTTGGTCGGCGATTTTCCTTCCCGGTCGGCGCCGTGGCTGTTCGGGCTGGACGGGCGTGTCGACGGTCTCTTCATCGGTGGGGCGTCGGGATGCCATCGTGGAGGGGTTCCTGTGTTGCCGGGATGTCGTCCCGTGAAAGTACAATCAACTCTGTCTGATGGCGTAATTGTTCCATACTGGGGGAAAGCGTGAGGGTCGGTTGGGGCTGGAGGTGGCGTGCGGTCGTGCGCCTTGTGGCGGCGGCAGTCGTCCTCGTGCTGTTGGTCGCTTGTGGCGACGACTCGTCCGAACCCGATGAGGGAACCCCGGTGCCCGCCACGCAGACGGCGGAGGCTCGCCAGGAACCGGAGCCATTGCAGCTCTCCGGGATCGTCTGGACCACCGGGCTGGATCCGGAGACGGGTGAGCCGCTGGACGACGTCACCTCGTACCCCACCAACGCGCCTGCCATCATCGCCGCCGTGAACGTCGAGCAACTGCCCGCCGGCGCGGAATTGACCGCGACGTGGACGATCGATGGCACCGAAGTCCCCGACGCGGCGATGAGCGCGACCAGCGAGCGGGCGGTTACCGATGCGTGGGTGACCTTTCGCTTCGATCGCGCGGATGACCGGTTGTTCCCGCTCGGCGACCTCGTGGTGACCATCACCGCGAGCGACGGGGAAGCCGTATCGGGCGAGGTCGAGATCACATTGCCGTAATAAGGGTACGAAAAAGGGCCGGCACATGCCGGCCCTTTTCCTGTGCCTGTGCCTTGCCCTGGGTGGCGGCCCTATTCGTGGTTCGCGAACTCCGGGATCTTCTCGCCGGCGCGGATCGGGATGGTGATCCGGTTCTCGAACGGCGGGATCGCGCACATCCAGCCGGTGTTGTAGGCGCAGTAGGGGTTGTAGGCCATGTTGAAGTCGACGACGAGTCGACCATCCGGCCGGACCTTGGGGTCGAGGTACCGCCCGACCGAGTAGGTTTCGTCGTCCGCGGTCGCATCGCGGAATGGCAGGAAGAGCTTGCCGTTGGTCGTGTCCTGGAAAACCGTGAGCGTAGCTTCCTCGCCATCCACCTCGACGGTGAACCGGCCCATGCGGACGTATTGCTTCGCCTCACCGGTCATGGTGCCGACGGTGATCTCCTCGCCGACACCTTCGCCGCTGGTGTCCAGCTCAACGATCAACGACAGGTCCGGGTTCTCCGGGTAGTAGGAGAGGTTGGTGAACTCTTCCTTCTGCTCCGGCGTGAGTGGCGACTGTTCGTGTTCCTTGAAAAAGGTGTCCTTGCGCTCGCGGAATCCGCTCAGGCGGCGATTTTCTGTGCTCATGTATCGAACCTCCCTGTCCGATGCAAATGGCGAAGATGTGCGTCTATCGCCTAATACTTTCTGATGGGAAGTATAGCCGGCCCGTCAAGCCGCGAGCGCGCTGGCCACGATCCGGATCAGGTGTTGCTGTTGTCCTCGATGCGCTCGCCAGCATGGGCCTTCCGGTAGTTCTCGCGCGATGCCTCGATCTGCTCGAGCGCCGCATCGAGCCCGTGCCAGCCGAGAATGTCGGTCTGCTTGTTCTCGAGCAGCTTGTAGGTGGCGAAGAAGGTCTCGATCTCCCGGAGCCAGTGCTTGCCGACCTGGTCGAGTGACTGGTAGTGGGCGAAGCGCGGGTCGTTGACCGGGACGGTGAGGAGCTTGAAGTCGTGACCCTTCTCGTCCCGCATGTCGAGACCGCCGAGCGGGCGCGCCTCGATCAGGCAGCCGGGGAACGACGGCTCCGTCATGAGCACGCAGACATCGAGATGGTCGCCATCTTCGGCCAGGGTATCCGGCACGAAGCCGTAGTCCGTCGGGTAGTGCACCGAGGAATAGAGCACGCGGTCGAGCACGAAGGTTCCACTGGACTCGTCGTACTCGTACTTGTTGCGGCTGCCCCGCGGGATTTCGATGAAGGCGAGCACCGATTCCTTGTTGGTGTCCTCGGCGATCTCCGCAGCCTCGACATGGACGTTTGCAACCTCTTCGCTTGCCGTCCGGACTGGTTGGTCACTCATGTTGATGTGCATGCTCCATGGTCGCGATGGCCCGAAAGGGGAGTGGGCCGACGCTTGTTGCCAGGCCCGGACGGGCGTCCGTGGCCGATCGATTCCTTGCCGGTGTCGTTCCTGCCGCCACGCGGCCAGTCACCGGCTTAACGCAACTATGGTACCCGTTTTGACGATATTTCTCCGGTTACGGCATTGATGCGGGACTTCTGCTTCCCACCAGTTCCCGCACCCACACCCGGCAGGCCCTGTCCGCCCGGGAGTCGAAAACCAGGTTGTGCTCGCTCGCGATACGCTGCCCGAGCCAGGTGGCGAGGTCCATCGCGGCCTGGATCGCGCGGACGACATCGTCGCGATCGTGCGTCGCCCAGGTCTGCGCATATCGCGCGGCGATATCGGGATCAATCCACGCTTCCATGAACCGCATGCCATGCCAGGAGACCCCTTCCCCGCCATGCCAGCGGAGCAACCGCAGCAGCCGGTAACGCAGTGCCTGGTCAAGGCATTCATGGGCAACGAACAGCTCTTCGCGTTGCAGTTTCTTTGCGGTCCAGACGCAGTGGTACCAGAAGTCGTTCAGCGTCTCGTCCAGCGTGTGCTGGTTGACCGGATCGGCCGCGAGAGGCGGGGCGTCCCTGGCCTGTTCCGCGATTCTTGCCAGCACCCCGTCCCGGTCGAGAAGGATGCGGTGCCCCCGGTTCATCAGGCCACCGACGGTCATGACCAGGGGATCTCCCGGCGGCCTGGCGACGAGCTGGCCCAACATCTCCGCCGGGATAATGGGGAAGTCGACATCGATGCCGCCTTCGTACAGGACGCGGCGTTCGCGTTGGGAGCCGACGGCGGTCTGTTCGATAAAGGTGATGACCGGCTCGCCGAGATGACGCAGCCAGGCGGTCTCGTCCAGAAGCTCGTCGGCGTCGGTGGCGACGATGACGAGATCCAGGTCGGACCATGCATCCGCGGGACGGTCGGTACGCGCTCGCGAGCCGACGATCATCGCCGCACGGACGCGATCCTCGCCGCCGGCCCAGCGCCCAAACCGGTCGATGATCTCCCGGTATGCGGAATCAGGATCCGGGTGCATCCTCATCGTCATCCTCGATCGTGAGACCGGCTCGCTCCGCGAGCGTGCGAACTGCGTCGGCGGATCGCCGTGTCGCTTCCTCAGCCGAGCCGTCGACCTTGTAGTGGTTCTCCAGCGAGAGGACGCCTTCGTAGCCATCTTCCGCGAGCATCCGGAACTGCTCCTCGTATCCGACGATGCCGTCGCCGATGGTCGTGAACTCCGCCGGCTCGCCGAGGTGGGTGGCGTCCTTGAGGTGAACGTGATGGACGCGATCCCGGATCGCCGCGTAGTCGTCAGGCAATGGCGCGACGCCGAGCGCGGCGGTGTTCCCCGGATCCCAGATCAGCCCGAGCGTCTCGTCCGGGATGCGCTCGAGGTACCAGGCAGCCTCCTCCCCGGTGCCGATGTTGCAGGCGTGCTCGTTCTCCAGCCCGAGTTTCAGGCCAGCGCTTTTCGTCCGGGCCGTGGCTTCCTTCAGGACATCCAGGATCTCGTCGCGAACCGATTCCGGGTCCTCAACGCGCCAGAAGCTGAATGCCCGGACGATCGGGGCATCGAGGCGGCTGGCGACCTCGATAGACCGGGCGAGGATGGGCCACTGGTCATCGCGCGTGCTGCTGGCCGCCGAGTGGGTTCGTCCCTGGGCCTCGCCGTCGCCGGAGATATGGCACTTGAGGAACGGGGAAGCGATGCCGCAGACGCGGAAGCCGTTGGTCCAGACGGTGTCCGCGATATTGCGGATCGTGTCGTTATCGTGCTCGACGATGCTGGTGTTCCAGATGCTGCGCAACTCGATATCCCGGATACCGAGCTCCTTGCAGACGGCGAGCGCCGTGCCGAGGTCTTCGCTAATCTCGTCGGTGATCACGCCGAGCCGGGCCATGGTGGGTCCTTTCAGGGAACTGGGTGCGGATTGAATGGTCTCATCCTAGGTAGCCAGCCCGGGTCCGTCAACGCAGAGGTCGACCAGCTCCGCAGTGTCGGCTCGCATTCCGGCGGCGAGTGCATAGATCTCCGCCAGCTCGGGCCGTCCGGCATCCCTGAGGCGGGCGATCGCGGCATCAATGGGGAGGAGGTCAACATGGGCGATCTGTTCGGCGTCTTCCGGGTTGGTCGGCATGCCGATCTGGCGGACCTGCCCGACGCACACCAACCGCTCGAAATCCGGATGCGCGAGCCAGTCGCGCCACGGTTGCGCATCGTGGGAGTAGCATTCCAGCACCGCAAACGGATAACAGGATGCCGGGACGCAGCCGGTTTCCTCCAGCATCTCCCGGGTGATGGTTTCCAGCAGGGACTCGCCGCGTTCGCGCGTGCCGCCCGGAAGGTTGACGTGCCCATCCGCCATCGAGATGACGATCGCCTCGTCACCCACGAATGGCACCATGTTCACGCTCTGCAGCAGCGATGGATCAGGGCGCCCGGTGATCAGCCGACAACCGGACACGTCGATTTTCCCCCAGCGCACGGTGCCACTGGAGATGGTGGGGCACGAGCGTGCCAAATCTTGCGGAGTCATGGTTGCGTTCCGGTGTGAATCGAGGGTTAGTTCCGGCCCGTGAGTAGTTCCTCGCGAATCGCCATCAGGGAAGCCCGGAGTTGCGCGTCGCTTTCGAGCGCGGCTTCGATCTTCCTGATCCCGTGGAGCACGGTGGTGTGGTCCCTGCCGCCCATCGCGCGGCCGATCTCCTCGAGGGAGATGCTGGTTTCCTCGCGGAGCAGGTACATGGCGACCTGGCGTGGGAGCACGATCGTCTTCGTGCGCTGGCGGCCCTGCAAGTCCTTCTCGTTGACATCGTAGTGGCGGGTCACGGCGTCGATCACGTCGCTTGCCGTCGCCTGCTGGCGGCGGCGGGAGGCGTCGGATTCGGTCAGCGATTCCATCGCCAGCGTGAGGTTGAGCGGCCGGTTGTAGAGCTGCGCCATCATCAGGATCTTGTTCAGCGCGCCCTCCAGCTCACGAATATTCGTCTGGTCGCGCTGGGCGACGTATTCGACGACATCCGGCGGCAGGTTGATCCCGAGCTCCTCTGCTTTCGTGCGGAGGATGGCGGTGCGCATCTCGAAGTCCGGCGTCTGCACATCGGCGATGAGCCCGCCGGCGAACCGAGAGCGCATGCGCTCTTCCAGCGCGGCGATCGCGCGGGGTGGCTTGTCCGAGCTGACGATAACCTGCTTGCCGTTCTGGTAGAGCGCGTTGAAGGTGTGGAAGAACTCCTCCTGCGTGCTCTCCTTGCCGGC
>CAZVAA010000030.1:0-21167 GCA_964624125.1 uncultured Sphaerobacteraceae bacterium
CGATCACGCTCCCGCTGACGGAGTTGAAGCGCTCGTACCTGACCGTTCACTTCCTTGGCGCCACGACCCTGCTGGTTGCTTCGCTCGGCATCCAGTGGATTGGCAACGACCGCAGTGAGGCGGTGGAGCGCGTTGGAGTCGCCGGTACGGTCATCGCGATCGTCGGCATCTGGTTGCTCATCGCCTGGTCATCGATCGAGGGCAAGGGAGACTTTAACCTGCCGGAAAGCGTCACCCGCGGTGTCGTGGTGGTTGCGGCGGTTGTCACGCTCATCCTGCTGATCCTGGACCGGTCGACCCTCGGCTTCTTTCTCGGTGTTGGACTCTCCGCGGCCGTGCTCTGGTTTACCGCCGAGCGCCCTTCCATCCGCTACCTCGCGGCATTGTTCGCGGGCGCCACGCTGCTCGGCGCCTCGCTCGAGATGGTGTACCTCGTCGACGACCTTTCCGGTAGCCCCTATTACCGGATGAACACGATCTTCAAGTTCTACAACCAGATCTGGACGCTGCTTGGGGTTGTGACCGCCGTGGTGGCCGGTCGCGCGATCTGGCGCGTCCTGCTTCCGCCCACCGAGCCCGTTGCAAGCCCGGCCGTCAAGGACCGGCCCACAGCGTGGACATGGGTCACGGCGGGGCTCGTGCTCCCGGTTGCTATCGCGTCCCTGGCATATGTGTTCGTTGCGACGCCGGTCCGGCTGGACGAAGCGTTCGAGCCGCGCGAGGGCCTGACCCTGAACGCCTATTCCTGGATGCAATACGGGACTATCCCGCTGCTGAGCAGCGATGGCACCCCGCTCGAGCCGCTTACCTATGACGATGACCTTGCGGCCATCAACTGGCTCAACGAGAACGTCGATGGCACCCCGGTCATCGCCGAAGCCGCATTCGGCGCCTACCGCTGTAATGGATCGCGGTTCTCAATCGCGACGGGTCTCCCCTCCCCGATCGGCTGGACCCGACACCAGATGCAGCAGCGCTATCTCGACGACCTCGGCACGCGGGAACAGGCGCTTCGTGACCTGTACACCCTGCCCGACCCGGAGCGCCAGCAGGCGATCATCGACCAGTACAACATCGAGTACGTGATCATCGGTGAGACCGAGCGCCATTATCCCCAAATCCAGGGGAACGACTGCATCAACGGTGGAAATCCCGAGGCGATCGCGTCGTTGGAAGGGCTGGATTCGCTGGAGCTCGTCTTCGAACACGGCTCGACCCAGATCTTCCGGGTTCGTGACGGCGAATCCGACTGACCGGAACGCGCAAATGCGCTATACTCCCGGGCGGGAGATTTCCCGAATCGGGGTGTGGCGCAGCCTGGTAGCGCGCGGCGTTTGGGACGCTGAGGTCGGAGGTTCGAATCCTCTCACCCCGACCACAATTCACGGACACAAAAAGGGCGTCCCAATATGGGACGCCCTTTCCGTTCGCCTGATTCAACCGGACTAGCGGCTGTAGTACTCGACGACGAGATGCTCGGCGCACAGCACCGGGATCTCCTCACGCGGCGGCAGGTAATCGAACCGCGCGGTGAGGTTGTTCTCATCGAAGGTCATGTACGGCGCGACCTGGCCGCGAGCGAGCAGGTCACCGAAGATGACCGACTTCTTGCTCTTTTCGCGAACGCTGATCACATCGCCCGGCTTCAGGCGCATCGACGGAATCGAGGCCTTCTTGCCATTAACGAGGAAGTGGCCGTGCGTCACGTACTGGCGGGCGGCGTAGATCGACGGCGCGAGACCGGCGCGGAGGACGAGCGCATCGAGCCGGGTCTCCAGCACCTGCATCAGGTTGTCACCGGTCGAGCCCGGCATGCGGGTCGCGGTCTTGTAGGCGCGGGCGAGCTGCTTCTCGCTGACGTTGTACTGGAAGCGCAGCCGCTGCTTCTCAAGCAGCTGGACGCCGTAGTCCGACGGACGGCGGCGGCGACGCTGGCCGTGCTGCCCCGGAGGGAACGGCCGGTTGCGCATGTACTTCTGTGCCTTTGGCGTCAGCGCGACGCCGAGGGCACGGGACTTCTTGACTTTAGCACCCGTGAAATTCACGTAGAACAACTCCTGTGACGTGCTCGATACGGCCACCGGAACCATTCCGGTCGTTATCGCCGCTGGTCATTGCTCCGGGACAGATGATCCGCTGATCACCCCATCTACCTGGCACGTGTTCAGGCTAGATGGCGAGGGCGATATGCCCGCCCCGGGAATGCCGGAAAAACGGGCGCCGTCGTAGAGACAGCGCCCGACACCACAGTCTACAGGATTCTCCCCAATTTGTCAGGGGAACGGAGGTATCAGCCTTCCGCAGGCGGGTCGAGGTCCGGAACCTCCTCGCTTGGCCGCAACCGGTCGCTCAGTTCGCCCGGCTGCTTCTCTTCCACCGTGGCGTCCGCCACATCGTGGCGCGGCGTGAAAGCCCCCAACTCCATCAGTGCTTCATCGCGTTCGGCCTGGGGTCGGTCACCGATAATCACCTCCGCGAGGTGCTGTGCCTGCCGGGAGTCGACAAGGTCGTCGGACCCGAGCCCGAACTCGCCCTCGAACGCCCGTTTCACGCGCTCGATGTCGACACCGAACGCATCGGCGACATGACGCGGTGAGAACGACGCGTCAACGCCAGAATCCTCACCTTCGGGCACGTATTGCGGTTCTGTCTCACCTGTTGGCCGGTTCGCATTGTCAGTCATGACCCTGACACCCTCCTGCATCGATCGGTCTCTACCGTCGACCGAAGCAATCGATGTGCCACATGTCGCTCAGTCCGCGCTGTATCGGACGATCGTTCCCTGGCTATCGATGGCGTAGATCGCCCCGCCTGCCACGATCACCGGGTTTGGGATGGCATGTCCCACCGGCATCGACCACAACTCATCGCCTGATTCCGCGTCGACCGCCATCAACACCCGGTTGCCGAGCCCCATATACAGGACGTTATCCGCCACAACCGGCGTTGCCGCGGGTGCCTCCGCGAGCACAAGCTCCCAGACTGTGCTCCCATCGTCGCGGGACAACGCGACGAGCGATTTATCGATCGCGACAACGAGGATGTCACCAACCACCAGCGGCGACGTCCTCGAAGCCCGACCGAGCGTCTGCGACCATGCAACCGACTGGTCCTCGATCGAGATCGCGCTCACCGTGCCGCGCGACCCGGCGACGAAAAGCACTCCATCGGCGACGGTAATCGCCCCGACCGGGACCTCTTCCATCACCAGCGACCACGCTGAGTCGCCATCCAGCCCAATCGCGTGGATCGTTCCCTGCCCGTCGGCGGCAAAGACCAGCTCACCATCGGTCGACAACTCGGTCATAATGCCGGAGGTTAGTGCCACCTCCCAGACGCGTTCGCCGCTCGCCCGCTCGAACCCCTGGATCGCCCGAGACCCCGTCGCGATGATGACGGTATCGTCAAGAACGAGCGGCGATGTCGACGCACCCGCGCCGGTCGGCTGGCTCCAGACCTCATCACCGCTGTTGACCTCGAGCGCGGTGAGCGCACCTCCCGACAGCGCGATATACAGCGTGCCGTCGTCGACAGCCGGCGCAGCGACAACCGCCCCGGAGAGCAGCTGCCGCCAGACCTCATCCCCCGTTTCGGCATCCAACGCCCGGACGGTGCCATCGCTTCCCGCGACGATCAGCAGACCGTTGACGAGGATCGGGGCCGCCTGCCCTCCCCTCCCGCTCGGCACGCTCCATGAGGTGGTCACGCTCGAAGAGACGTCAGGTCCCGGGCCGGGCATCTGGCCCGTTCGCTGCTGATCGCCAAGAATGAAAGGCACATCGGACAATGCGCCTCCGTCGGGGGTACCGGCCACCGGCGTTCCGACTTGCAGGAGCGCCATAATCATCACGAGCGAGAGCACAAGTTGGCTCATACATGAATCCTTGACAGCTAGACGACACGATCATGAGGCGAATCGATGACGTCGCAAGCATACATTCCCCATAGACGTACAACGATGGCAACTCATCCAATAGGTGCGAGAGACGCCGGCACTGGGAGGAGGATGACGGCCAGTATTTGCGTCCTGGTCCGCTCACCCAGCAAAACGGCCCACCCGTAGGTGAGCCGTTGTCCGCGTGGTTATGGGCTTTTCATGGAGCGGGAGACCGGACTCGAACCGGCGACATTCTGCTTGGAAGGCAGACACTCTACCAACTGAGTTACTCCCGCGAGCGCCACGCCGAAGTATACGACGTGCAGGCTCCTGGCGCTAGCCATTCCGGGTCAGTACGTTACCGAATCGAAGCAGGTGGTCCCCTCCTCGCGCACCCGGCACTCCGCTACAATCCGCCTGTAACAACCCGTTCGCTGTTCGCCCGGAGCCCCAACCTTGTCACGACCCGATGTCGCTCTCGCTCAGGTATTCAAGCAAGATGACGCCTTCACGCAGTGGATCGCGTATCTCGACCGAACAGGTCCACCTGCCGATGGCGTCGTCCTGCCGCAGGGCGCGAACCTGGTGCGAACCTTGCGGTATCTCGAGATCCCTGAAGAGGATATCCCGGACATCGCGCAGACGGTCCCCTCGCCGGATGCCAGCCCCGCCATGTGGTGGGTGCTTGAGCGCGCCGTTAACTCACTTGTCCTCCACATGGGCAAGGAGGAAGGTCCACCACGGTTTGGCCAGCTCCAGGATGAGGACGACCCGCAGCATCGCTATTTCTACGTCCACGTCTTCGTCGCAACGCTGCCGTACACAAAGGCCTATTTCCGCGAGCGGCAAATCCCGATGGACGTCCAGCAGGCATCGCTCGCCGACCTCGGACGCAATGTGCGGGTGCATCGCAAGCGAAACGGGGTCGGCGGCCTGGGCGTGATGTGGTGGATGATGCTCCACTTCCGCGGGATGATCTACGACCTCGGGCGACTCCAGTTCGAGCGGAAGCAACTCGACGCCAACAGCGCGGCAATCATGTCGGAACAGGGCGTCCGCGCCGGCGAGGGCGATCATGTCCTCTCGATCCATATCCCCGACTTCTCCGGTCCGATGACCGTTGAGGCCTGCGACGAATCGATCGAGCGGGCGCAGGCGTTTTTCGCCGAACACTTCCCCGACGAACCGGTGCTCGCCGGCATCTGCTACTCGTGGCTGCTCGATCCGCAGCTCAGGGACTACCTGCGACCGGAGTCAAACATCATCCGCTTCCAGGACCGGTTTACGCTGGGCCCTGCTGGTGACAGTAACGGTGACGAGTCCGTCCTTCGGTTCGTCTTCGGGCCGCTCCATGACGACCTCGATAGCTACCCCCAACGGTCCTCACTGGAACGCGGGGTCATTGCCAACATTCGTGCGGGGAAGCACTGGCAGTTCCGGTTCGGCTGGTTCCGGTGGTAGGTACCGGCCCGGCGAAGTGGCGCCCCCTCCCCCGCCGGGAGTCATGCCGATGACGTTAGCTCCACGCCAGGATATGTCCATCGGTGAGGTCCTGGAGTGTCGTGGGTTCGTCGAGGGAGATCCAGGAAGAGGTCACGTCGTCGGATGGACGGGCGACCGTCGTGATAGCTGCGGCTTTCCCGTCCGGGGAGACCGCTCCCGTCAACGTGTAGAGGCCCTCCCCCCAAGGGAGCTCATGCATGACCTGCGCCTGGTTGTCCACCAGCCAGGCTCCTTTCACCTCGCCGCGATTCTCGGTCATCACGAAGTACCACCGACCGTCTTCGGAGGAGGAATACGTCGGCACCGATCCCAGGTTGACCTCCGGGAGGTACTCGTTCACCTCGCCCGTTTCAAGGTCCAGTCCGTACACCGGGCCCGGCTCCTCCTCGGTGTACCCGAAGAGACAATGCGATGGTGCCGGCTGGGCCGCCGTGACCATAAGCGGATCGAGGCCCTCGAGCTCACCCAACTCCACGACACTCTTCGCCGAGGTGTCGATCAAGATCCAGGTAGCCGGCGCATCCTGGTCCGGCCGCGTGCCAAGCACGTATTTCGTCCCGGTGCCGTCCCAGAACGACTGGTGATGCGTCAATTCACCGATTGTGGCAAGTGACTCGGTGGCCGTTTGTGGATCGGCAATCGAACGCAACTGCACCTCCCCTCCTGCCACAAGCAGGAATGACTCGGGGTCGCCAGGCACGAAGACGACCTGCGACCAGGCGGTCCCTTCGGTCACCTCGACATACTCTCCGGATGAGACGCTCTCGATATATACGCGGCCAGCGACGGTCTCCAGCGTCGCATCGTAGGTGGTGTAGGCACACCATGAACCGGTCGGATCGATATCGATCGTCGTGGAGAACAGGTTCGGGTCATCACCAACCAGCTTGCGCGCCTCTTCCGGCTTCTCGAGGTCCACGAGATATACGTTGTCACCGGTCCAAAGTCCGATGAGTGAACCTTCGGGCATGTAGCGTGGAACAGCGGGCACAAAATCCTGGTTGTTCTGGTTCACGAACTCGGTGATGTCCCGACCGGTGCGCGTTGTGAGGTTGACCGCCAGAACCCCCGAGACTTCCAGTCCGGACGAGACAATCCACTCGGGATTGCGAGTCTCACCGAACGCGGCAGAGGTGGCGCCAAACGCCCATTGGGTCATGTCCGATTCCCACTCGATGTCACCCCAATCGATACTCACCAGCTCACCCGCCTCCAGATCAAGGATCGCGGTGGCGCTGAATGTGGATACAAGGGCCAGGTTCGGATCACCGGTCTGGAAGACGTCGATCACACCGTCGGGAACGCGTATGCTACCTGTCCTGGTGAACGACGAATCGTAAACCTCCACGAGCGGAAACAGGAAATCATCAAAGAGACCGTCTCCGATTCCGACAACGAGGCTGGATGGCGTCGCGACGCCGCCGTTCGAATCAGGGGAGGCTGCCGGTGTTCCTTCTTGGGCGGCAACATGGCGTGCCACCAGCGCACCCAGGGCGGCGGAGGCAAGCACGCCACGACGGGAAAACGTCGCGCCTCCCTGGTCCCGGGCAGCGGGGATCGATGGGTTGTCAATGTGGTTCATGGTCGTTCCTGTATGGGCCCCCGATTGTGTGGGAGCGTCGGCTAGGTCATCGACGCGTCTGTTACGGGAACGACATGAAGGCGAAATTGGTTCACCCCGCGAAACGTCAGGCACGGATACGCAGTTCTTCCTGCACCGGGTATCGGGGAGTCGTACAATCAACAATGGCGTGCGCCGACTCCTGATGAGGCGCCGGGCCATCGTCTTGATCACTCCCGCTCACTACCCAGGACACGACAGTCGTGGAACGTCGCACCAAACTCACTCGCCGCTTCGCAATCGCCACCTCCGTCGGTATGCTCATCGTGTTGCTTATGGGCGCCCGCGTGACCGCCACCGGGTCCGGCGAAGGCTGCGGCACCGATTGGCCGCTGTGTCACGGCAACTGGCTGCCCCAGAACACCTACGAATCCATCACCGAATACAGTCATCGCATCGTGACCGGCGTCGAGGGCATCCTGGTCGCCATCACGTCGATCCTCGCCTGGCCGATGCGCAAGCGGTATCCAGAGGTTCGGGTGCTTGTGCCGTTCATGGCGGGCACGCTCATCCTGCAGTCACTGATGGGTGCCGCGGCGGTCAAATGGCCGCAATCGGCGGAGGTGATGGCGACGCACTTCGGCATCTCACTGATCTGTCTCGCGAGTGCGGCCCTGCTTGCGCGTGTCCTGAACGAGGACCGTCCGGATATCGCCCACGATCCTGATGCGGAGTCCCGGTTCAGGGTTACCGACCCTGAAGTCGTCCGCTATCGGGTGATGGCGGCTTCCACCGTCGTCGGCGCGATCATCGTGGCCTACTCGGGCGCGTATGTCCGCCACACTGGCGCCGAGCTCGCGTGCACATCGTGGCCGACTTGCAACGGCAAGCTGATCCCCGAATTCGGCGGTCTGCACGGTATCCACACGATGCATCGAATCGCCGCCCTGGTCATCTCGTTGATGATCGCGTGGCTGCTCGTCGAGGGGATTTGGATCCGGTCGAACCGGCCAGACCTCTTCCTCGCCGCCGCGACAGCGATGGGCCTCGTCCTCACCCAGTCCATTACCGGACTGATCGTCGTTGAGACCGGCCTGCAGCTGCTCGCGACGCTCGCGCACGCGCTGGTCATGTCGCTCCTGTTCGTGACACTCTGCGACAGCGTGCGCATGAGCTGGAGACGCCGTCTCCCCACCGAACACGACCGGGTCAGCAGGCGGATACCGGAGATGGCTCCCGGCGACTGATCGCCCCCCAAGTGGCAATGACGCTGTATACTATCCGTACACCGTTGATCGGCCGGAAGCATTCCCGGGAATTCGGTTCTTTGATGCAACCGGCATGATCCGGGTCATAAACCGCGCATGGGCCTGTAGCTCAGCGGTAGAGCACGGGGCTCATAACCCCTTGGTCGCAGGTTCGAACCCTGCCAGGCCTACCGAAACGGATTCACACCACATTCGCATGACGGAATGCGAGGAGAAACAAGGATCGCGTGACAGACACCACTAACAACGTCAACGACGAGATCGCTGCCAGCCGCGCACTTGCGGTCGATATCGCCGACATCATCGCCGAGACACCGGCCGCGGACACTCGCGTCATCGATATTCACGGACTGACCCCGATCGCGGACCTGTTCGTGATCTGCTCCGGCGAGAACGAACGCCAGTTGCGGGCGATCACCCGCACACTGACCGACGAGATGGCGAAGAATGGCAACCGGCCGGAACGTATCGAGGGCGATACGACCTCAGGCTGGATTTTGATGGACTTTGGCGATGTCATCGTCCATGTGTTCGACGCGGAACTGCGGGCGTTTTACGACCTCGAGGAACGCTGGGCGGAGGCCCCGGTGCTACTCTCGATCCAGTAAGGCGCGACACCAGGAATGACATGTTTCGGACGAACGGCAAATGTTCGCCGTAACGTCCTTGAGGAGGCCAGGACTCGTGTTCAAGCAAGGTGGACCATTCACATTCGCAATCGGCGCCGCCGCCGGTCTGTTTGGCGGGTTCGTGCTTGGCATCTTCTTCGGCAAGTACCTGATCCAGCTCATCTCACTGCTGTACAGCATGATCGACCGGAGGGGCGGCTCCGATGAAGAGCGGCTCAAGTTCGAGCTGCTGCTCCAGTAGGCAGATCTGCAAGCAATGCAAAAGGCGCCCGGCGGAATCGCCGGGCGCCTTTTGCATTGCCCTGAGCCTCCTAGGAGGTCTCTGACGATTCAGTCCGCCTTGCCAGAAGCGCGACCGTCCCGAGGAGCACGAAGCCGATCAGGATAAAGCTCGCGAACTTCAACTCGCGATTCGGCAACAGCAGCGCCAGCGATCCAAATGCCGCCGAGGTTCCCGCAAGCAGGAATACGATGGTACGCTGCCCCAATCCGGCTGCCAGCAATCGGTGATGCAGGTGCGCCATGTCCGCCTGCGCCGGGGACCGACCGTGCATGATCCGGTAGAAGGTCACCCAGAGGCCGTCGATCAACGGCAGGCCGACCACGAGCAGGGCGGTGGCAATCTTCGCACCGCCGATGATCGAGATGACGCCCAGGGCGAAACCGAGGAACATCGCCCCGGCATCGCCCATGATCGCTTTCGCCGGATGCCAGTTGAACGGCAGGAATCCCAGCACGGCCGCGCCCAGGGCGAGCGGCAAGAGGGAAATCGTGAACTGCGGGACGTTGTCCGGCCCCCAGAAGGTATGGATGAACAGGATCACGCAAGAGACGAGCGTGACCGAACTGGCGAGCCCATCGAGGCCGTCGACCCAGTTCATCACGTTCATCATGCCGACGAGCCAGAGAAACGTCCCCGCGATCGCGAGGATCAGCGGCACGGTCCAGTTCCCGACGAAAGGCAGGTTGAGCGTCCCGATCACGATCCCGTGCTCGTCGCCGCGCAGGCGCGGCAGCACCACGACTCCAGCCGCGATCATTTGCCACACCAGCTTGACGCCCGGACCGAGCTCCACCGCGTCATCGACGAGCATGACACCCACGATGATCGCGGCACCGATCACGGTGAGCAGGATGCGTTCGGTTTCCACATCCTGCCGTTCGACAGGCAGCATGTAGGTCACCGCGATCCCGACCAGGAACGCGAGGAAGATGGCCACGCCGAGCCCCACCGGGACGGGCGTCTTGTGTACCCGCCGGTGTCCTGGCTTGTCCACAAGTCCCAGGCGGCTGAAGAGATTGGTCGTGCTATAGACGAATGCCACGGAGGTCGCGAGGGTAATGACAAACACGATGGCGGCGATGAGCCCGTTAGTCACTCCTCACGTCCCTCCTGGAAAAGTCCCGGCTACCAGTCACGCTATGCCTTGATCCCCGGCACCGGGAACCCGGCCGTCAGTTCCTTCACTTCCTTGCGGACCGCATCATGGACGCCCTCATCCTCCGGCGCCGCGATCACCCGGCACATCATGTCCGCGACCTGCACGCAGTCCTCCGGGCCGAATCCGCGGGTGGTGACGGCCGGCGTGCCGATGCGGAGTCCGCTCGTCTGGAACGCGCTGCGGGTCTCGCCGGGGATCGTGTTGCGGTTGGTCGAGATGCCAACGGAATCCAGGATCCGCTCGGCCTTGCGGCCGCTGATCCCCTGGGAGCCGACATCAACGAGGAACAGGTGGTTGTCCGTGCCGCCGGAGATAACCGGCAGGCCACGGTCGATGAAGGCCTGCGCCATCGCGGACGCGTTCGCCTTGATGCGCTTCGCGTAGTCCTTGAAATCTGGCTGCAACGCTTCGCCAAAGGCAACGGCCTTGCCCGCGATCACGTGCATCAGCGGACCGCCCTGCATGCCCGGGAAGACCGTCTTGTCGACGCCCTTGCCGAGCTCCTCGTCGGTCAGGACGAACCCGGAGCGAGGCCCACGCAGCGTCTTGTGCGCCGTCGACGTCGTGATATGCGCGTGGCCGACCGATGTCGGGTGCTCGCCCGCGGCAATCAGGCCAGCGATGTGGGCGATATCCGCGAACAGGTAGGCTCCAACCTCATCCGCGATCTCGCGGAAGCGCTTGAAGTCGATCTCACGGGCATAGGCGCTCGCGCCACTGATGATCGCCTTCGGACGGACCTCCTTGGCGACCCGGAGGACCTCGTCGTAGTTGATCAGTCCAGTCTCCTGGTCGACGCCGTAGAAATGCGCCTCGAAGAACCGGCCGGAGAAGTTGACGTCCTTGCCGTGGGTGAGGTGTCCACCCTCGGAGAGATTCATACCGAGAATCTTGTCGCCCGGGTCCAGCAACGAGAAGAAGGCCGCCAGGTTCGCACTCGCGCCCGAGTGCGGCTGCACGTTGGCATGCTCGGCGCCGAACAGGCGCGTGACGCGCTCGACCGCCAGGTTCTCCACGATATCGACGAACTCGCATCCGCCGTAGTAGCGCTTGCCCGGGAGTCCTTCCGCATATTTGTTGGTGAGCACGGTTCCGACGGCTTCGAGGACCGCCTCGCTCACGTAGTTTTCGGACGCAATCAGCTCGATTCCTTCGACCTGACGACGCTGCTCCTTCTGGATCGCCTCGAACATCTCAGGGTCAGCCGCCGCAAGCACGTCTTCACGCACCATCGTATTCCTGCTCCTCTTGTTGCGGTGAGGGAAAATCGCCGTTGGGCTAGCCGAAAAGACTCGGCGTATCGCCAGGCTGTGCCTCCCGGAAATCGTGATGAGTGTACCATGATGACCATGGAATCCGGTTCGTGTGGCAATGGGACCAGGGCGTTGCAGCGTGACCGGATGCCGCGACATTTACGAAGGAGAATCCATGCGCGTACTCGTCACAGGTGGAGGTGGCTACATCGGGAGCATCGCCATCGAACGGCTCATTGACCGGGGCTTCGAGGTCTCGGCTCTGGACAGTTTCGCTCGCGGTCACCGGCAAGCGGTTCACCCCGATGCAACGATCGTCGATTGCGATCTCCGGGATGCGGCACAAACGTCGAGCGCAGTATCGGCGAGCGGCGCGGAAGCGGTACTCCACTTCGCCGCGCTCCATCTGGTGCAGGAGTCGGTCGACCAGCCTGGCGCCTACTACGAGACGAACGTCAGCGGCGGCATCAACCTTCTGAATGCCGTCCAGCAAGCAGGTATCGAGCGGTTCGTGTTCTCCTCCACCGCGGCCGTCTACGGTGAACCGGAATCCCTCCCGATCCGGGAAGACGATCCGAAGCGGCCGATCAACCCGTACGGCCATGCAAAGTGGATCGTGGAGCAGATCCTCGACCAGTTCGCCCGCCGCTATGACATCCGGTACGCGGCCTTTCGTTACTTCAACGTCGCCGGGGCCACCAGCGAGCGTGGGGAAGACCACCGGCCGGAGACCCACATCATCCCCGTCGCGTTGCAGGCCCTCCTCGGCCAGCGCGAACACTTCACCGTCTTCGGCACGGATTACCCGACGGACGACGGGACCGCCGTTCGTGACTACGTCCATGTTGTCGATCTCGTGGATGCCCATATCACCGCGCTGGAGAAACTCGAGCAGTCCTCGCTTGGCGCGATCAACATCGGCACCAGGGACGGATTCTCCGTCCAGCAGATCGTCGACTCCGTCGAGCGTGTGACGGGCAAGCAGCTGCCGTTGAAATACGGAGAACGTCGCGCAGGAGACCCCCCTGCCCTCATCGCAGACACCACCCGGGCCCGTGAGTTGATCGGCTGGAACCCGCAACGATCAACGCTCGATGAGATGATCGGTTCAGCGTGGGAATGGATGCAGGCGCATCCCAACGGGTACGAGTAACCAGGCCAGCTGGCAAGATGACGAACGCCCGGCAGCGTGCCGGGCGTTCGTCGTTAGTGTGTGCTTTGAGGGGCCTCGCTGCTACCGAACTTCCGCTCAGTTCCGCTTCTCAGGCGTTGAATATTCCCCCGGTGTTGCCAGAGGATGATCGCGCCAATTCCGGCGATCCCGACGACCCACCATCCAGGTATGTCGCCAACGAGCCACCAGAAGAGGACGATGAGCGGGCCGATGGCGGCCGTGAGGACCGAACCCAGTGACACATACCGGGTAATCCAGACCACGAGCACGATGAACAGGATCATCAGGAAGAGCCACGGGATCAGGCCAACCGCCGCTCCACCACCAGTGGCCATGCCCTTACCGCCCCGGAAGCCTATGTACGGGGAGAAACAATGTCCGACCACGCTGGCGATCGCCACAGCGGCCAGCGCCCAGTCAGGGATTTCGAGCCATCGCCCGATGACGACGGGCAGCAACCCCTTGCCGAAATCCAGCAGGAATACGGCGACGGAGATCTTCCAGCCGAGCACCCGCAGCGAGTTCGTTGCGCCGGTGGCGCCACTCCCATAGCTGCGGACATCCACTCCCTTGAACGCGCGTCCGAGAACGACACTCCAGGGAATACCGGCCAGGAGATACGTTCCCGCGATCAGGAGAAGCGACCGGAGCAGGTCCACAACTAGAGGTCCTCATGCCGATGGCGGAAGGAAATACGGAGCGGCGTGCCCTCGAAACCAAAGGTGCTCCTGATCTCGTTCTCGATATATCTCCGGTAGGTGAAATGGATCTGCTTCGGATCGTTGCAGAAAATGATGAACGTGGGAGGCGCCACGTCTGCCTGCGTGGCATAGAAGAACTTGATCCATTTCCCGGGTCGGGAGGGCGGCTGGTGCTTCGCCACGGCCTCGCGGAGCATCTTGTTGAGGGCCGAGGTACTGACGCGCTTCTCACGCTCCTCGAGTACGTCCAGGGCGGTCTCGAGCACCTGCGCGACACGCTGCCCGGTCTTCGCGGAGATGAACACGATCGGCGCGTATGCCATGAAATCGAGTTCGCGAGCGGCCCGCGCACGGAACTCATCCATCGTCGTCGCGTCCTTCTCGATCAGGTCCCACTTGTTGACCGCGACGACGAGCCCCTTCTTCTGCTCTTCGACGTAGCCGGCGATATGCAGGTCCTGGGACGTGAAGTCCTCTTCCGCGTTGATCAGGAGGATCACGACGTCGGCGCGGTCGATCGCCCGCATCGAGCGCATGACGCTCACCCGCTCGATGCCGTGCTCGATCCGGCCACGGCGGCGGATGCCCGCCGTGTCGATCAGCGTTACCGGCTTGTCTTCCCAGAAGATTTGCGTGTCGAGGCTGTCGCGAGTGGTGCCTGCCACATCGCTTACGATCGCCCGTTGCTCTCCCAGCAGGGCGTTCAGCAGTCGACTCTTGCCGACGTTGGGCCGGCCGACGATCGCGATGCGTGGACCTTCGAGCTCCTCTTCGTCCGGCTCGGCCTCGGGCAGGTTTTCGACAACCCGGTCGAGCAGGTCCCCTGTCCCGTTTCCGTGGTAGGCAGAGATCGCCATCGGCTCGCCCAGCCCGAGGTTGTAATACTCGTAGGCGAACTCCCGCCGGTTCACGGAGTCGGCCTTGTTGACGGCAAGGATGGTTGCCTTGTCTGTCCGGCGCAGGATCTCGGCGATCTCATAGTCGCCGGCGGTCGGGCCCTCGGCGGTGACGTCTGTCATGAACACCACGACATCCGCCTCGGCAATGGCCGCCACCGCCTGCTCACGCGTTTCCCGCGCGATCAGGGCTTCTGAATCGCTCGAGCCGGGTTTCAGCTCGTCGTCGTCCATCAGTCCACCGGTATCAACCACGGTGAACTCGACGCCGAGCCATTCGGCAGTCGCGTAGGTGCGATCCCGCGTGGTGCCCGGCTCGTTCTGGACAATGGCCCGTCGTTCGCCAATCAGCCTGTTGAAGAGCGTAGATTTACCGACGTTGGGCCGGCCGACAAGGGCAACAATTGGCTTGGCCACGAAAGCTCCATCCGGCGCGCGTGAACCCGCTTCGGAACAGGTCCATCATCGCGCGCATACATAACCGAAGTGCTTGCCATATCCCGCAAAGTATACGGGATTCGGCACTAATCCCCGAGGGTGCTCACCAACCGGTCGATACCGGCCCTGGTGTTCAACTCGGTGGTGCACAGCAACAGGTAGTTCGCCAGATCCGGGTTGAACCGGCCCAGGTCAAGGCCTCCAAGGATTCCGGCCTCAAGCAACTTCGCGTTCACCTCCGCGGCGGGTTGCGCGGTCTTCATGGTGAACTCATGGAAGAACGGTTGGTCAAACGCCAACTCGAACCCATCGAGCGCGCCAAGCCGGTCCGCGAGGTAATGCGCATTCTGGTAACTGGCCCGGGCAACTTCGCGGAACCCTTCCGGACCGAGGCTCGACATGTAGACCGTCGCAGCGGTCGCCATCAGGCCCTGGTTCGTGCAGATGTTGCTCGTCGCCTTCTCACGCCGGATATGCTGCTCGCGCGTCTGCAGCGTCAGCACATACCCACGCTTGCCCTCGGTATCCGTCGTAACCCCGGCGAGGCGGCCCGGCATCTGTCGCACCAGGCTCTGCGTGCTGCCAAGCAGACCAACGTACGGTCCGCCGTAGCTCTGCGCGACGCCGAGCGACTGACCTTCCGCGGCAACGACATCGGCGCCGAATGAACCCGGGGAGCGAAGCAGCCCGAGGGGAACCGGCGTGGTGTTCACCACGAACCTGGCTCCAGCCTCATGTGCCTGGTCGGCCAGCGCCTGCATATCCTCGATGGCCCCATAGAAATTCGGGTACTGCACCACGACACATGCGAGATCGTCGCTCAGGTGTGGCGCGATATCATCGACTGTCACCACAAACGGGTTCGCCGACTCGACATCAACGACCTCCACACCAGTCCCGTCCAGGTAGGTGTGCATGACTTCCTGGTAGGAGGGGTGGATCGTTCCGGCCACGACCACCCGGTTCTTCTTGCGGGAGGAGGCGACGGTCATCAGCGCCCCTTCCGCCAGGGCGGTCGCGCCGTCGTACATCGAGGCGTTCGCGACCTCGGTACCAAGCAGCTCGGCGACCATCGACTGGAATTCGTAGATGACCTGGAGCGTACCTTGTGCGACTTCCGGCTGGTAGGGCGTATAGGCGGTGTAGAACTCGCCGCGGGAGAGAATCTGCCCGACCGTCGCCGGGGTGTAGTGCTGGTACGACCCTGCGCCGAGATAGACGTCATCCGCGGCAAATACCTGGTTCTTGTCAGCAAGCTGCTGCATCCGGTGCGCAGCTTCCATCTCGGTCAGGGCAGGTGGCAAGTCGAGGTTCGGGAACCGCACCCGCTCCGGCACGACATCGAACAGGTCGTCGACCTTGTCGATCCCGATCGTGTCCAGCATCGCGCGGCGGTCCTCCGCCGTATGGGGATTGAAAGTCATGGTAGGAATTTATGCCCTTGTCAGCTTGGTCTGCGGACCCGCGCACAACGATCCCGGGGTCCATCGAACCCCGGGTGAAAAATCCGCGGCTCGCCTAGGAAGCGTCGTCGGCGAACTCATCGTATGCCTTGGAATCGAGCAGCCCCTCCACCTGGGACGGGTCGTTCAGCTTGACCTTGATCAGCCAGGCGTTGTCGAATGGGGACTGGTTGATGAGCTCCGGGGAGTCCACCGCCGTGTCGTTGCGCTCAACAACCTCACCATCGATCGGCGAGTAAACATCGGAAGCCGCCTTGACGGACTCCACGACCCCGAACGCTTCGCCCGCCGAAACCGCATCGCCGGCATCCGGAAGCTCCAGGTACGTGATGTCGCCCAGCTCCTGCTGCGCATGGTCGGTCAGGCCCAACGTGGCGATATCGCCCTCGAGCAGGACCCACTCGTGCGTCTTCGTGTACTTGCGATTCTCAGGTGCTGCCATCGTTTTCCTTCCTTCATTCACATGGATCAGATCCGGCCGCGCTAGTTGGTTGCGCGTTTGTAGAACGGTGTCTTCACCTGCACCGCCTCGACCGGCTTGCCTCTCACAATAATCTGCAACGGTTTGCCTACCCCCGCCGCGGAACGCTGGATCATGGCCAGCCCGATGTTCTCACGAAGCGTCGGGGACATCGCGCCGCTGGTCACTTCACCAACGATTTCGCCATCCACCTGCACGGGATAATGCGTACGAGGCGCCCCACCACGGCCCGTGAGCTTGAAGCCCACGATCCGGCGTTCTGCCCCCTGCTCCTTCACCGCCGCCATCTGGTCACGGCCTATGAAGTCTCCCTTGTCCAGCTTGACAGCCCAGCCAAGACCGGCCTCGTACGGGCTAATGTCGTCGCCCAGCTCCTGGCCATAAAGTGGCATTCGAGCTTCGAGGCGCAGGGTATCCCGCGCGCCCAGGCCAACCGGTACAAGTCCGGCGTCCTTGCCTGCATCCATCAGGGCATCCCAGATCTTGCCGATGGAATCATTGGGAGCGTAGAACTCGAAACCGTCTTCCCCAGTGTACCCAGTACGGGCGATCTTCGTCGAAACTCCAGCGATTTCGCCATCGAACCAGGTGAAGTATTCGACCTTCGAGAGGTCCGTGTTCGTGACGGACTGAACGATTGCCTCGGAAGCCGGTCCCTGGATCGCGATCATACCTGTATCAAGGGATATGTCGTTCAACTCGACCCGCAGATCGTCGCGCCGCGCCAGTACTTCCTGTAGCCACGCCACATCGCGCTCGGCGTTCGACGCGTTCAGCACGGCGGTATAGTCGTCACCACCGTCTGGGCTCCGGTACACGATAATATCGTCGATCACACCGCCATGTTCGTTCGACAGCAGCGTGTACTTCGCCTGGCCGGGCTCAAGCGTCGACAGGTCATTCGTCGTCGCGTACTGCAGGAACGCCAACGCATCGGGGCCGGTCACCTCGACCTGGCCCATATGCCCCAGGTCGAACAATCCGGCCGCGGTGCGAACTGCCTGGTGTTCCGCCAGGATTCCCTCGTACTGGACCGGCATTTCCCAGCCAGCAAACGGGATCAATCTCGCGCCACGTGCCTTGTGCCGGTCAAACAGCGCCGTTCGCTTCAGCGAGGCGTCGTTGCTATCGCTCACATCTCTCCCCTTCCCGTGGATAAGCCTCAAAAGGATATGCCGCCTGTCATGCGGTTTCCAGCGCCAGCTTGTCGACCTGGTCGAACGTCGGGACGGGATAGTGCCCCGTCATGCAACCGGTGCAAAAACGCTGGTTGCCTTCGCCAATCGCCCGGAACAGCCCGTCCAACGTCAGGTAATCAATACTGTCCGCGCCAATATGCCGGCCGATCTCCGGCACCGTCATCCGTGCCGCGATCAGCTCTTCGCGCTTGGCGAGATCGACTCCCAGGTAGCACGGCCACATGATCGGCGGCGCGTGAACCCGCATATGCACTTCCTTCGCGCCGGCCTGGCGAACAAGGTCCACGATCGGCTTCGAGGTCGTGCCCCGGACGATAGTGTCGTCAACCAGCACCACACGCTTGTCGCGGACAACCTCCGGCAGGACATTGAACTTGAGTTTGACCGATGTCTGCCGCATGCGTTGATTGGGCTGGATGAACGTGCGGCCGATATACCGGTTCTTGATCAGGGCTTCAGCGTACGGGATACCGGAGGCACGTGCATATCCGATGGCAGCCGGCGTCGCAGAGTCCGGCAGTCCGACGACCACATCGGCTTCTATCGGCGCCTCCCGCGCCAGCTCGGCTCCCATTCGCTGCCGCATCATATGCAGCCGGTCACCGAACATCTCGCTATCCGGTCGCGCGAAGTAGATGAGCTCAAGCAGGCACATCGCGTGGCGGTGTGGGAGGCCGATCCCGAGCGACTCGACGCCATGGGCATCGATACGAACGATCTCGCCTGGCTCAACCTCTCGCGCGAAACGGGCATTGACGGTCATCAAGGCGCAAGACTCCGACGCGACGACATAGCCGTCGTCCAGCTTGCCGAGACACAGTGGACGCACTCCCATCGGGTCACGCACCGCATATATGGCATCCCGCGTAAGGACCGAGAGGCTGAACGCGCCGACAAGCTTCGGCATCGCGTTCCGGATCTTCTCGTCGAACGTCTCTCCATCGGCAAGCGCGATGACTCGCGTCAAGACCTCGGAGTCGGTGGTGCTCTCGAACGCCTCTCCCCGCTCAAGCAACTCGTTTCGCAACTGCACCGCGTTCGTCACGTTGCCATTATGCGAGACCGCCATCGGGCCCAGATTGGTCTCGGTAAACATCGGCCCGGCGTTGCACTCCATCGTCGATCCGGACGTCGAATACCGCGTATGTCCGATGGCCGCGTATCCCGGCAACGAGGCGATGTCCTCCTCGTCGAACGCCTGTGCCACCAGACCGAGATTGGTGCGCACCGCAACCTGTTCGCCGTCGGTTGCGGCGATACCGGCACTCTCCTGCCCACGGTGCTGGAGCGCGAACAGGCCGAAGAAGGTGACGCGAGCCACCTCTTCGCCGGGGGCGTATATACCGAACACCCCGCATTCTTCATGCGGCTTGTCGTCGAGATCGATCGGGTCGTGTGACGTTGGAGCTGGTTGGATCGATGTCATGAGGGAGATCTCCCGGTGCGCCTGAATCGTCAGGCCATTTCCGCTTCGACGCCGATCTGCAACGCCGATTCACTGGCTTCCCGGAGGCGATCCAGCGAAACCGTATTTTCGCCCGGCAGGTCCAGGGTGTCGCCTGTTGCCCGGCCAAGCCGGACGGCGGGCGTCTCCCACTCTTCGGCCAGCCGCGTGATCAGGTCCGCGCGGGCGGGATCGACCGCGATCAGGACACGCGTCGCGCTTTCGCCGAACCACGTCTCGTCAACGCGGTTCCCGGACACGTCCCCGTCAATGGTCGCACCGATTCCGGCCGCAAGAGCCATCTCGGCAAGCGCCACCGCGAGGCCACCGGACGATACGTCATGCGCGGCAGCGTTCCCCTCGCCGGAGGCGATGACCTGGATCATCTGGAGCATTCGCAACTCAGCATCCGCATCAAGCCCGGGCAATCGTCCCGCTACGGTGCCGTGCTTGTAGGCGAGATATTCGCTCCCGCCCAGCACAGGGGTTCCGCCACCGATAAGCCAGATATCGTCGCCCTCGTTCCACGCCAGCGACATCCGGCTCTCGATGTCGTCCAGCACGCCAACGCACGCGACCATCGGTGTCGGATAGACCGGAACGCCCGCAGTCTCGTTGTAGAGGCTGACGTTGCCGCTGACGATCGGGATGTTCAGGGCGCGGCACGCATCCCCAAGACCTTCCACCGCCTTCACCAGTTGGTAGTTGGCCGGAGAACGCTCGGGGCTGCCGAAATTGAGGCAGTTCGTCAGGCCAAGCGGACGTGCGCCCGCGCATACAACGTTGCGGGCCGACTCCGCGACGGCGTGTCGCGCGCCTTCAAATGGATCGAGATAGACATACCGGGAATTACAATCCATCGAGATGGCGATCCCGGTATCCTGCCCCTTCTGGCGGAGCACCGCCGCATCGGACGCGCCCGGTCCATAGACCGTGTTCGTCAGGATCGTATGATCGTACTGCTCCCAAATACTCCGGCGTGACCCAAGATTCGGCGACCCGAGCAGGTCAACCAGCGTGCTTCCAATCTCGCCTGGGGATATGTCGCTTACGGTGGACTCGTCAAACGCGCGCGCCTCACCGATATACGCGGGCTCCTCCGCCTCGACCGTGTATGTCGGGCACTCGTCGATGAAGTAGGTCGCCGGGACCTCGACGTGCACCTCTTCGCCATCACGGATGCGGATCACACCGTCATCAGTCACGCGGCCAATGACCGCCGCACTGAGCGACCAGCGCTCGAGGACTTCGGTAATCTCGTCGACCTTGTCAGGGGTGGCCACGAGCACCATGCGCTCCTGGCTCTCGCTCAACATGATCTCGTATGCGTTCATACCGGTCTCGCGTCGCGGCACATGCTGCACGTCGACATCGACGCCAACGCCGCCCCGGCTCGCGGACTCCACGACCGAGCTGGTCAGCCCGGCGGCGCCCAGGTCCTGCATTGCCACAACCGAGCCTTGCGACAGCAGCTCGAGGCAGGCTTCCATGAGCTGCTTTTCGAGGAATGGATTGCCCACCTGGATGACGCCACGATGGGACGCCTCCGGATCGTCCACCGACGAAAACGTTGCCCCATGCAGGCCGTCCCGGCCCGTTTCGGCGCCGATCAACATGATGACGTTGCCGACGCCGCTTGCGACCGCCCGGACGATGCCGTCGACCGGCGCAATCCCAAGGCACATCGCGTTCACCAGCGGGTTGCCGTTGTAGCTCTCGTCGAAGAAGACCTCACCGCCAACGGTCGGCACACCAAGGCAGTTCCCATAGCCGCCGATTCCGGCAACGACATGCGAGTAGAGATAGGCGTTGCGTGGCTGGTCGAGCGGCCCGAACCG
>CAZVAA010000031.1:0-20820 GCA_964624125.1 uncultured Sphaerobacteraceae bacterium
GCGGGGCGGTTCAGGAGTTGCTGATGACGTCGCCAGCGAAAGTCGGGTGTGGTCGGCTCAGGCTGCCGGGATTCGGCGAGTTGGATAGGCGCGGCCGATTGCGGCTCTGCCATGCGAATTGGCGGATTGACCCTGATGTCGGTGTGCCTGGGCGTGCGTGCCGGCTCTTCGCCGAAGCCGAAGAACCTGGCGACGAGGCGGGAGCATTTCATTAATAGGGAATCACCCGTTGGTCCAGGATCCATCATCGCGAATTCGCTCACCAGCATGCGTGCCTCTTTCCCAACCCGTGTGACCGTGCAGGTCACGTCCCATCATCTGTTCGGATGAGTGGCTCATGCATACCTGTCATTGCGGGCGAAATCACCCTGGAATCCAGGCGCACGATGGCCCCATCCTCGCCAGCCAGCTTCCCCACGAGACTGGGCGACGACTCGTTCTCTCCGCATTGCAACCGAAGTGCGGGCTCGGTTTGCCGCGGGCAAACGACTGTGACAGGCCGTCACAGATGCGGTGCTGAGATCGTACCACGGTGGCCGTACGTACACAAGCCCGGCGGCGACACTCGTCCCGGCCAGGCCAGGCGCTCCTGATGGGCGTGGAATGTGCGATCTCGCTCCTGTAGGGTGGAGAGCGGGTCTTGAATCGACTGGCTCGATGCCAGGAAGGCATTACGACGAATGACGAATATGGAACACGGAACAGGTCAGCAGGAAGGTGTGCGCTCGGAGGACTTCGACCGGATGGTCGAGATGCTCCGGAACAGCGAGCGCCTGGTGGCGTTTACCGGGGCCGGAATCAGTACTGAATCGGGAATCCCCGACTACCGGGGACCGAACGGGGTCTGGCAAACCGGGAACATCCCGCATATCGACACGATACGCACGGACGACGAAGCACGACGCGAGTCCTGGCAACACCGGCTCGACTCATATCCGGAGATGCTCGCGCGCCAACCAAACGCAGGACACGAGGCGCTCGCCCGGTTCGAGCGGGCCGGAAAGCTCCTGGCGATAATCACGCAGAATATCGATGGCCTGCACCAGAAGGCGGGCAACCGGGACGATCGGGTGATCGAGCTCCACGGATCGAGCCACCGCCTGCGATGCATGCAGTGCGGCGAGGTCTATGATGGCGTGACGATCCAGACCCGGCTGGAAGCCGGCGAGGAGGATCCGCGCTGCGTTGTCTGTGGCGGACCCTTGCGCTCGTCGACGGTGCTGTTCGGGGAGTCGCTGCCGACCGGTGCGCTGAACCTGGCGCACCGGGTGTCGCTGGCCACCGACCTGATGCTGGTGGTCGGGAGCTCGCTGGTCGTGAATCCCGCGGCCAAACTGCCCCAGATCGCCAAGCAGCGAGGCGCGGGGTTAATCATTATCAACCAGTCGGAGACGCCGCTGGATGGACTCGCCGATGTCCGCGTGTCGGCGCCGGCCGGCACGACGCTGGACAGGCTTGCGAGCGCGGTGCTCGCTGGTACCTGAGAGATATGGAGCATGCAGCAACCATGACAACGGGGATCACGCCCAATATCGAAGCCGTCAACTGGGTGAACGACCACCATTGTTTCGGCTGCGGCCGTCTCAATGAGCACGGTCTGCAACTCACGTTCTATCGAAACGAGGATGGAAATGGCGTCTGGGCGCCATTCACGCCGACGGCGGCCTTCGAGGGGTATGGCGGCATCATTCACGGCGGGATCATCTGTACGCTGCTGGATGAGGTGATGGCGTGGTCGCTTTATCGCCAGCAAACGTGGGCCGTGACCGGGCAGCTCAATACCCGGTTCCGGAAGCCGGTCGAGGTCGGCGTGCCGGTGCGTGCGATCGGCAAGGTCGTGAACGATCGGGGCCGCGTGATCGAGATGAGGGCCGAGCTCCGTCGTGAAGCGGACGACATCCTCCTCGCAGAAGGGACGGCGACGTTCGTCCGGGTGCCGGAATCCCAGGCCGAGGAGTGGAACGAGCGATATCTTGCGGGTCGGGAGACGTTCGGAGCGGAGGAGGAGGGCTGATGAAGGTATACCTCGGCGGACCGATGTTCGTGGCGGCGGAGGTTCGCTATAACCTGTGGCTTGCGGGGGAGCTGCGCGCGCATGGATTCGAGGTGTATTGCCCGAACGAGAGCGAGCCGATCAATGACAAGACGCGAACCGACATTACCGCGCGCAAGATCTACGATGCGGACATTGAGGCGCTGGAGGAATCCCACGTCTATATCTGCCAGGTAAGTGAGGACTCCGGGACGAACTGGGAAGCGGGATACATGGATTGCCTCAGCCGTCATGTTGATCCGGAGCGGTATTACGGCGTGATCGGGCTGGCAACGGATATCCGGCTCCAGCAAATGCCAGATCCCGCACGATCCGGAGTTGAGAACCAGGCGTTCTACGTGAACCCCTTCATCGTCGGCGGCATGCAGGCGTCGCTCGGCGTTGTCTACGACGAGGAGACGTTGTACGCGCGATTGAATGAGATCGAGGCGGAACGGCGCTGACAAGGCGTAACAACTGATCGCAGACGAGCCAGGCCCCGGACCTTGTGTCCGGGGCCTGGGCATGCAAGGTATGGGCTTTCAGTGGGTGGATCAGCGGTCGTCCTGGGGCCACGTGCCGGTGGCGGCGTCGGTCGGGGAGAGATTTGCGCCGATATTGCCACCCATCTCTCCGGAGAGCGCCTGCGACGTCTGCTCCTGCGCGGTGGCCACGAGGACATTGAGCGCGCGGAGGAGGTCGCCGATGCTGGCGTTGTCGAGCAGGAAGAGCGCTAGTTCGGTCTCGTGCTCGGTGAAGGTGATCATGTCTGCCGGTTCCTCGTCGCCCGGCTCGCGATTGCTCGCCGCCTGGATGGCATGCAGCCATGTGCGCGCCTGGTCGTTGGCGCTGCGGAGCAGCTTCAGCAACTCCTCGGCGGCCTCGCTCCGGACTTCGTCCGTGTTGGCGGTCGCCGGGAGGTCGGCTGGCGAGGGCTCGAGTTGCTCGGCGGCCGTCGCGCCGGTGAGGGCGCGATGGGTACCTGGCGTGGTGGCGAGGATAAAGCCGTGGGTATCCGATTCGGCATGCGCCAGCGCGCGCGGCCCGGGCGTATTGCGACTCGCGGCCTGCTGGAGCGTCTCCAGCCCTGCATCGAAAAGTTCCTTGCCGGTGCGCCCGTCGCCGCCCGTCTGCTCGAGGACGTAGATGTAGACGAGAAACGCCGCGAGGCCGACGCTGGATTCCAGCTGGATCGTGAAGATCGAGGCATTCTGGTCGCGCTTGATCGCCGAGAGGTCGCCGGCCAACTGGGCCGGATCCTCGTCCAGCTCGAGGACCTGGCTGAGGAACGAGGCCGCGGCGAGCGTGAGGTCGTCGGGCGAATCGGCCGGTTGTCTGTTCACCTGGTCGGACATGCGGGAATCCCTGGGTTCTTGTACGCGGGTGAGCGCCGTAGGTGCCGGAACGCGGCTTCCTGTGGCATCGTTCGTACCGTTGAGAATACCAGTTGCCCGACCTCCGGGCACAGCCACGGAAAGGCGCAGGACGATGGCGATGGACGCGAACGGTGCCGGAAAGCTGGACGACGCGACAGTGGAGCGGTTGCTTGAGCGGGCACGGGAATCCGCGAAGCAGGCATACGTACCCTATTCGGAGTTTCCCGTGGGCGCGGCGGTGTTGACAGAAGATGGCTCGATCATCGGCGGCGTCAACATCGAGAACGCGAGCTACGGGTTGACCGTGTGCGGCGAGCGAGTCGCCATCTTTTCCGCGGCGGCACAGGGGCATCGGGTCATCCGCGCGGTGGCCGTGGCTGCGCCGAAACTGGCCGGCACGACCCCCTGCGGCGCATGCCGGCAGGTGATGAACGAGTTCAAGCCGCACGGTGGCGACTTGGTCGTGATCCTTGACGGGAAAGACGGCCCGGTCCAGGTGCCTTTGGCGCAACTCCTTCCCCAGGCGTTTGGTCCGCGTGATCTTGATGAAGCAGCGGGGAACGCCTGACCTCGCACTGCGACACTTGCAAAATTAGCGGATAGTGTCATTATTCAAAGGTGCTGCGGCTGACATGGAGGGTGTCATGCCGCTTCTCGCCTGTTTATGACGAAATGCAAGCATTTTGTTGGTAAACCCACGGTGGGATACGCACTCATTCTTGAAAATACGGGTGCCTGCCGACAACTTGGGGACCGGCGGCGCCGGGGTGCCTGCTCATGCGCGAGCTGGCTTCTATGTTGACCCCCGAAACCCGACAAGGAGTTACATGTGCCGAGGGCAAGACTGGAAGATCTCAAGGGCTACCTGACGACGTCATCTGTGGCCGATGCGCTGGGTCTTTCAGCGTATTTGATCAAGGCGCGCA
Source organism: uncultured Sphaerobacteraceae bacterium (assembly GCA_964624125.1). Lineage (GTDB taxonomy): Bacteria > Chloroflexota > Chloroflexia > Thermomicrobiales > UBA6265 > UBA6265. The sequence continues at coordinate 4,335 of CAZVAA010000031.1, forward strand.
TCGCAGACGGGACGCTGCCGCCGGCAAGCAAGATCTCGGAAGCGGGCGTCCTGCTCTTTGACGATGCCTGGATGGCGAAGTCTCGGGACATCCTGGCCAATAGCCCGTCCCGGAGACGGCGACGGGAAGCGCGTCGGGTATCCAACGTGCCCTCGCCCGATCGGGTACTCGGGCATCGCGTGGGTGAGCCCGGCTGGCTGCCCACATGGGACGAGATCGTCCGCTACTTCAACGAACTGGACGAGGCCTCGCCTCGTGTGAGCGTCGAGGTGGTGGGTGAATCCACCAACGGCAAGCCCTACATCGTGGTGGCGGTCTCCGCGCCAGAGAACCTGCAGCCCAACGCGCGCCAGCTGAACCGGGACCTGCTGAGCCAGCTTTGGGACTCCCGTGGGAGCGATGAGGCGACCGTGCAGCCGGTGCTGGAAGAAGCCAAGACGGTCGGCATCGTGCTCGCGAGCCAGCACTCGACGGAGATTGGCGCGGCGCTGATGACGATGCAGCTCGCCTACGATCTCGCCTCGTCGGACGACCCGGCGACGGTCGAGGTGCTCTCCAACACTATCTCGCTGCTAATCCCGAGTCATAACCCGGATGGCGTGGATATGATCCACGACTGGTACGACAAGGTCGTGAACACCGAATACGTCGGCTCCGACCTGCCGTTCCTCTATCACTCATACACCGGGCACGATAACAACCGCGACTGGTTCATGATGACGCAGGCGGAGACGCGCACCTATGTGGAGATCCACAACCGCGAGCATCCGCAAGCCGTGTTTGACATGCACCAGATGGGGAGGCTCGGGCCTCGCTATATGGTGCCGCCGTTCATCGATCCGCTGGACCCGAACCAGGATCCGCTGATCCAGCAGGGGTTCGCGGCCCTCGGGACGCACATCGCGCAGCGCCTGACGGCGGCCGAGAAGCCGGGCGTGGTCACGCATGCGATCTTCGACAATTACTCGCCGTCGCTGGCATACGGGAACTACCACGGCAGCGTCGACCTGCTGAGCGAGGCGGCGAGCGCCAACCTGGCGTCGCCGGTCACGATCAAGGAAGACGAGCTGACCGACGAATACGGCTTCGATCCCACCAAACGCCTGTGGAACCAGCCCCAGCCGTGGAAGGGAGGGGAATGGGGGATCGGCGATATCGTCGAGTACAACCTCATCGCCGCGCGCGCGTTCCTCGAGCATCTGGCTCGTAACCGTCGCCAGTGGCTGATGGACTACTTCTCCATCAACGCTCGCACCGCGACTCGTGAGGAGAAGCCGTATGGCTTCGTGATCCCACAGGACCAGCGTGATCCGGGCACAGCCGACGAGCTGCTGGAGATCCTGCAGCGTGGCCTTGTCGAGATCCAGGAGGCGACGGACGAGATCGAGCTGGACGGCGTCCGCTGGCCAGCGGGCACCCGCGTTGTCACCCTGAACCAGCCCGCGAGCGCATTCGCGAAGACGCTGCTCGAGGTGCAGGAATACCCGGATCTCCGCCAGTGGCCGGGCGGCCCGCCGTCGCAGCCGTACGACATCGTCGGTCATACGCTGCCGATCCAGATGGGCGTGCGGGTGGTCCAGATCGACAAGCCGATTCCTGACGACGCACCGTTGCAGGTGATCTCCGCGCCGCTGGATTACCAGGGGCAGATCTCCGGCAACACCGACCAGGCGCGTGCCTGGGTTTTCGACGAGCGCAGCAACGCCTCGATCGCCGCGGTAACGGACCTGCTCGAGGAAAATATCCCGGTGTATCGCGCGCGTGAGGCGCGGCCCGAGCTGGGCATTCGCGAAGGGACGATCATTGTCCCGGCGGAGTCGTCCCGCAACGAGGTTATCCAGGAGATCGCCCAGGGCACCGGTACCGACGCGGTGGCCATCGACCAGCCGGTAGACCTGTCCGCTTGGCGACAGTCGCGGGTGCGCCTCGGGGTGTACCAGCCGTGGACGGCCAACATGGACGAGGGCTGGGCGCGCTGGGTGCTCGAGGAATTCGCCGTCGAGTACGAGACGCTGGAGAACCCCGACATCCGCCAGGGTGGGCTCCGCGAACGCCTCGACGTCATCCTGCTCCCGAATATGTGCTCGAAGGAGCTGCTGGAAGGGTTGCCGGAGAAGAATCGGTACAAGGACCAGAATCATCCCGATTACGTGGGCGGGATCGGGGATCTCGGCATGGACGAGTTGCGCCGCTTCGTTGCGGCCGGCGGCACCGTGATCGGGATCGACCAGGTCTCCCAGGCCTTGATCGAGGGAATGGCGCTTCCGGTGAGCGACGTGCTGCGCGGCAAGAAGCAGGAGGAGTTCTACTGCCCCGGCTCATTGCTGCAGGTCGTCGTCGACGGGAAGCATCCGCTGGGCTATGGTCTGCCCCGCGAGACTGCGGTGCTGTTCATGAAGGGCGTCGCGTTCGAGGGGTACGGGGACGATGCGGTTTCTGTCGCCAAATACCCGTCGGCAAACCCGAACCTGAGCGGTTGGATCCTCGGCGAGGAGCATCTCTCGCGGAAGGGTGCCCTGATGGACATCTCGTACGGCGAGGGCAAGGTCGTGCTGGTCGGGTTCCGCCCCTATTTCCGGGCCCAGACTCGCGGAACCTACAAGGTGCTCTTCAACGCAATCGCGCGGGCGGGCTTCAGCCAGGACCAGGTATCGCTGTAACGCATCTGCGAGCAACCTGAACAGGAAACGGCGCCCCGGGGTTTCCCGGGGCGCCGTTTGTGTTGGCGGCTTCTGGCGTGGCTACCCGGTCATCCGCGATTCGCGCAGGCGGCGGGAGGTGAGGTCGGTAAGGAGCAGGACCACGGACCCAACGCCCCAGAAGGTCACGATCGCCGTGACAATCGGACCAAGGAACGGGACCGGGAGCATGCGCACGCCAGCGACCAGGATGACGCCGATGGTCATCGCCAGCAGCAGGGCCCCCCGACTGCCGTCTTTCCATGATCGGGGCAGGATCATGCCGCCGATGGTAATCCCGACAAAGACCTGGCTCATGTAAAGAACGATCGGCAGGAGCACCAGCAGGATGAGGCCGATCGGGATACCGATGATCGTGCCGATGAGCAGCATGGCGATGACTGGAATGAGGATCAGTGAGACGACGCCGATGCTCGCCGGTTGCAGGAATGGCCGGGCGTGATGCGCGACGCGGCTGGCCAGTCGAGGCGCGATGGCGACAAGCGCCGCCCCCGCAAGGAGCGACCAGGTCAGCTTGAGCAGCGATCCGAAGGGGCGCAGCGCTCCATCCCCGACACCGGCCCATGGTGAGGCGTTGGTGCGATCGATGACGCCGGAGATACCCGTTTCGTTCTCGATGTTGGCATCGACCGGGCTCTGGTAACGCAGGTCGCCACGTATTCGTGCGTCGTCCTCAACCGCAAGGCGGCTGGCCTGGATGTGCATGTCGCCCTGGACGTCTCCGTTGAGCCGGACGTTCAGGGCGCTGCCATAGACGGAGCCGGTGATCGTGCCCTCGAGATCGACCGTGCCACCGGTGATAACGAGATCGCCCGAGATCGTGGCGCCGCTCGCGACGGTGACATTGCCTCCGGCGACGATGAGGTCGCCGCCAACCTCGCTGTGGATGGTGACATTCCCCGCCGCCACATGGACCGAGCCTCCCACGCGCGCGTGGACGGAGGTTCGCCCGGCGAGGAGATTCAGGCTGCCGGAAACTGAGCCGTGTACGTTGCCGGAGACCGTCGCGATATACACATCCTGGGGCGCGGTTGCATCGAAATGCATCTCGGGTGCCACGATATAGACATTTCCGGTGAGCGTGTCGGATTGCCCGACATCGACGTTCAGCCCGGACTTGTAGGTGGATGCACCGGCGAACATTGGCATCGCGATGGTCGCGACCAGGAGGATGATCGCGAAGGCGGCGATGCCGAGAACGCGGCTGCGAGGGTGCGCAAATGATGCCGTGGAATGATCCCCGGGTGTGGTCATGCGGCAGGAATCTCCCGAATGAGGTGCGAATACGGTGCTCCTGAGAGCATACGCTATTGAGGCATCGCTGCTCAGGAACGGGATTGGACCGTCGGCATGATGCCGCCGCGTTTCCGGTGGCAGGTGGTGTACTTCAAGCCGTTGTTGCCCGCGACAACACCTCGCATCGCGCCGGTCGGGATGAGCGCGACGGTGCCAGGCGAGAATGCGATGTCCTCGCCATCCACGGTGAGTGTGCCTTCGCCGGCAAGACAGGTCATTACGACATCGAGCGACGCATTGACATGCTCCCCAATGCTCTCGCCCGGCTTCAGAACGACGACGTTTACATGCAGGTCGGAGCTCTCCGGCGACCAGGCGATACGCGGGGAGCCAGGTTCCGGGACAGGTGTGACGCGATAGACATCGGCTGCCATGCTCCTCAACCCCTCTCATCTGCGACGGCGATAATCGCATCGCTCAATTCGGTCCAGCGGGCCGGGCGCAATGGCCATGGTCGGCGGACCGTGCGATTGGCGAAGACTGCGACGCCGAGCTCGCGGGTTGGGTCGACCCAGACGAGGGTGCCAGCCTGGCCCCAGTGGCACCAGGTATCCGGGGAGGACGTATCGCCCGTCCAGTGGCGCGGCTTCGTACCCTTCACTTCCCAGCCGCATCCCCAGAAGCCGGGGGACCAAATGGCGCCAAGGGATTCGACCCCGCCCGGCGCACCGTTCACCTGGTCCGTGGTCATGGCCCGGATCGAGTCAGTGCTGAGAGGGTTTTCCCCATTCGGCAGGAAGCTCATCGCGAAGCGCAGGACATCCCGCGGTGTCCCGAAATATCCGCCCCAGGTGATCCCGTTGTCCCGCCACCAGCGGGAGTTGTAGCTCTCCGCGTCAGTGCCCTCGTTGGACGGATCCTGCACCGTGGCGATGCGATCGTCATAGGAGGTGTCCGGCGTCAGGGCGACGCCATCCAGCCCCATCTCGTCGAGGATCGTGTGCTGCAGGAGCTGGTGGAATGGCGTGCCGGTCACCTCCTGGGCAGCCCGGGCGGCGATCGCGATATCGAGGTTGGAGTAGCGAAGGCGTTCTCCCGGCGCCGACGCCAACGGTACTTCCATCATCACATCGACCTGCTCGTCCAGTGTGGGCAAGTCCTTCGGCCGGATCCGCTTGACCCCGGCGTTCTCCGGCAAGCCGGAGATATGCGCGAGCATCTGGCGGAAGGTGATGGTGTCGCGTTGTGCCTCGAGCACGGGGATCACATCGTCGGCGAACGGATCGTCAGGTTCCCCAAAGCCGGGGAGAATGGAGGACACCTCGTCGTCGAGCGAGAAGAGACCCTGGTCGATGACGCGCATGATGGCGGCAGCGGTGAATGGCTTGGACACCGAGGCGAGCGCGAACATCGTGTCTTCGTCGACCGGTGCTCCTGGCCGCGCCTCACCAGCCTGGTGGTTGGCGACCAGTTCACCCCTGTGCTGGATAGCGATGGATGCGCCGGGCACGATGCCCTCGCTCACCCAGGAATCAATCTGCGCCGCAACCTCTTCAAACCCCACGACTGGACTCCCGCCTGTGCTTGCTGCTGGTTCCGTTGTCGCGTATTGTCGCGCCTTGTCAGGAATCGTGCATCTCTGGCGTTGCAGGCAGGGGATGGTGGCGTACCATACCCGGAGTGTGATTTGGATTATCGCGCTGGTGGCCGGGCCGCCGGCGCAGGCGAGAGGGTAACGAATGAGCCGGGATCAGGGCGGCGAGGCGAACGACGTAACGGCCGCGCCAGTGGTGACGGTGGTCGCCGATTACGACGCGATGAGCGAGCGTGCGGCGGATGTCGTGGCTGACACGGTGCGGGAGCACCCGGCCGCGGCGATTACGGTGCCAACGGGATCGACTCCGGGCGGGATGTACAAGGAGCTCGTGGAGCGGATCAACAGCGGGAAACTTGATTTCTCGCAGGCCAGGATCTTTTGCCTCGATGATTACCTCGGCCGCACGCCAGAGGACGAGGCTAGCCTGACCAAGCTCCTGATCGAGGAGTTCCTTTCCCCGGCGCAGATCCCCGACGCCAATGTTCACTACATCCCGACGATGGCGGATGATCCGCATGCGGCGGCCGAAGCGTATGAGGAAGAGATCGCCGATGCGGGTGGGCTTGACCTGGCCGTGGTCGGCATCGGGCCCAACGGTCACATTGCCTTCAACGAGCCGGGGTCCGGACCGGAGGCGAAGACGCGGGTCATCGACCTGACGCAGGAATCCCGAGACCAGAACGCCGCGTACTACGACGGAGCCGAGATTCCGGAGAAGGCGATCACGATGGGGCTCGGCACGATCCTCTCGGCCCGGAAGATCGTGATGATCGTGTCCGGCGAGGGCAAGGCCGGTATCGTCCGCGAAGCGCTGGAGGGGCCGATGACCTCCGATGTCCCCGCATCCTGGCTGCGCCTGGCGGGCGACCGGCTGGAAGTCGTACTCGACAGGGAAGCTGCCTCCGGGTTGTCACTGTCCTAGGTATCGCACGAAAAAGGACCGGCCCAATCGGCCGGTCCTTTTTGCGTTGGGCGAGTTCGCTCCTATGAGTTGGCGAGATCGTCGGCGGGATCGAGGGCTGGCATGGGAACATCCAGCTCTTGCGCAAGGGCCGCAACCAGCTTGTCGTGCAGGTCCGGGCGGGCGCTCACCAGCAGGCCTCCGCTAATGTGCGTGTTGCGCTTGTTGTACGGGTACTCACGCCCCCAGAGGTCTGTGAGCACGCCGCCGGCCTCGCGCACGATGAGATCGCACGGGGCGATATCCCACTCATTGGCGGGGGATTCCCCGGGCGGATGCCAGAGACCGATAAAGGCGTCGTAGGTGCGCTGGGTTTCGTCAAAGGCGCGTGGCTGGAACCCGACCTCCATTACCGGTGGCTCCTCCGAGCCCACGGCGCGGGCGACCCGGGTCAGCATCGCGTGTTCCTCGTGACCCCGGTACCACTTCGATGTTGTCACCCGGGGCGGATTCGGGATGGTGTCGATGCGGAATGGTTCATGCCCGGATTCCGTGATGCGCCACGCACCCTCGCCGGCGACTGCGGCATGCATCAGACCGGTGACCGGTTGCAGGGTAACGGCGACGACCGGACGGCCTTCCACGGCAAGGGCGATGAGGATATCGAAGCGGCCGGTCCCGGCGATGAACTGGGCCGTACCGTCGATGGGATCGATGATCCAGAGCCGATCGTGCTCAAGCCGCGAGAGATCCTCGGCGCCTTCTTCCGTCAGGAAGGCATCGTCCGGAAAGGCTCCGCCGATGATCTCGCGCAGCAGTTTGTCGGACGCAAGGTCGGCATCGGTAACCGGGGAGCCATCGCCCTTGGTATAGGTCTCCGCCGAGCGGTTGTCATAGAACGTGAGAACCGCCTTCGCGGCTTGCCGGGCGGCATTGATCGCGACGGAGAGTTCCCTCGGATATGCGGCGGATTCGGGGAGTCCTTTGGGCATGATCTGTTCGGCCTTTCAACAAGCGGTAACCAACGAAGTCGCGTGGCAATCCCGCAGCCAATAGTATCCGAGGCATGCGAAAATGGGATGGTTCGTTTGCAGGCCACACGCGGGCGGGGACAATATCGTTCATTTAAGGTATTTCCCTTGCGTGGTTCACTGATGGTGGATAATGTAAAGCAGCGCAAGTTACTGTTCAGGGATTCACCACGGATTATCACCAAACGGGAGGCCAACCCCGGATACCGTTGGCAGCATAGGGGAGGATGGAGAGCGTGCAGGGCTATTCCGACTTGATCGAGCGTCACCGGAGGAAACTGCAGATCGCGGGGCTGGGCCTTTCTGCCCTTGTGCTCGTGGCATGTGGTGGCGAAGACGAAGATGAACCAGAAGCGACCGAGGCGCCGACGCAGTCGGTAGAAGAGACCGTCGCAACCGAGACGTCCGATGAGGCCACTGCCGTTGCCACGGCCGCGGTCGAGGAGGCGACGGCGGTTGCCTCGCCGGCCGACACAGCCATCATCGCGCCGGACGCCAGCCCCACAACGGGCGTAGCGACGCCGGTGGCGGCCGATGAGGGCGCCACGCCCGACGCGGTTGTTGATGAGGCCAGCCCCGTCGCTGTCGTTGACGAGGCCAGCCCGGTTACTGAAGAAGCGACCCCGGCGACGGCGGTCGCCGCATCGCCTGAAGCCGGGCTTGCGGTCGACGAGGCGACGCCGATAGCGTCTCCGGACGGCGCCACGCCCGATGTTGTCGCGAGCGACATCACGCCGGTGGCGACCCCGGGCGAAGACGAGGATGTGCCAGTGGTGATCCCACCGGTCGAGGCGTCTCCCGAGGCTGCGTCGCCGGTTGCCTCGCCGGATGCGGGGCTCCCGCTCGACGAAGCAACGCCTGCGGCAACTCCTGACGACGGGTTCCTCGTTGATGAAGCGACGCCGGACACTGCGGCCACGGCGGAAGATGCTTCTCCGGTCGCCTCTCCGGAGGCAGGATTGCCGCTTGATGTGGCCACCCCGGCCGCGACGCCGGAGGACGGGTTCCTCGTTGAGGAAGAGGCCTCCCCGATGGCTTCGCCGGATGCCGGGCTCGCGCTTGACGAGGCGACGCCGATGGCATCGCCGGCCACGTCGGCCGATGATGACGCCGATACCGTCACCACCGAGCCGCCGCAGACCGTTCCCAGCGTCCTCGCGCCTCCCGCCCAGGACGATCAGGACAGCGGCGACACGGAAGATGGTGATACGACCGACTCGCAGTCGTCTGCACCCGAAACCGTGCCAAGTGTTCTCGCCCCGCCGTCTCAGGATGAAGACGACGACGCGGATGCCGGATCGAGCGACACGGATGAGAGCACGACCGTAGCTTCTGCCCCGGAGACGGTCCCGAGCGTTCTCGCTCCACCATCGCAGGGCAGTGACGATGAGGCTGATGCCGGGTCGGATGAAGACGGGAGCACGACCTCTGTAGCATCCGCTCCGGAGACCGTGCCGAGTGTCCTGGCGCCCCCCGCGCAGGATGCCGGCGATGAGGACGCGGTTGCGGACTCCGACGAGTCTGAAAGCTCCAGCTCGACGGCCTCCGCTCCCGAGACCGTCCCCAGCGTGCTCGCGCCGCCGGCACAGGATGCCGATGATGAAGACGCCGCCGCTGAAACCGACGAAGCCGAGACCGGGTCGTCGGTGAGCAGCGCGCCCGAGACCGTGCCGAGCGTGCTCGCGCCACCCGCATCGGCTGGCGATGATGACGATGATGCGGATGTCGACGAGGTCGCTGACGAGGATGCGGCAGAGGCAACGCCGTCACCGATGGCGACTCCGTCCGCGAGCCCGATAGCATCTCCGATGGCAACGCCGGATGTTGATGCCGAGGACGATGGCGGAACGACGACCGAGCAGCCGGATACGATTCCGAGCCTCCTTGCGCCGCCGTCAGACGATGACGGCACCCCGGAAGCTGATGACGACCGTGGAGGCCTCGGCGGCCTGTTCGCGCGGCTGACGTCGGACCTGGCGGCTCGCTTCGGGCGCTAGCCCCGGCGCGTGGTGTCCCGTTTCCTGATCGTGCATGAGGGCACCGGCCTGAGCTGGTGCCCTCGTTGCGTCCAGGGCAAGCGCCATACAATACGGGATACTATGGTGGTGGCACGGCGTTTTCTCCGTGCCACGAGCGACAGGCCAGGCATTTCTCACACCCCAGGACGATCGGAATTCTCATGAGCACGACGCGGAAGAGCGCGAGCAACAAACCGAGCCAGAAGAGCGAGCCGGAAAAGGCGAACGCCGGAACAGGCGATGGTACCGTGGACCATATCGCACCGGTCGGGACCAGCAACGGCACGTTCGAATACGACGAGAACGATGAAGGCCTCGATTACCGTCGCCGGTATCGCGGGCTGATCGGCGTCAACAGCAAGGTGCCGATTCGTGACCGCTCCGTTCTCTCGCTGGTCTATACCCCCGGCGTCGCTGCGGCGTGTATGGCGATCAATGACGATCCGCCGCGCTCATACGACCTCACTTGCCGCGGGAATACCGTCGCGATCCTGACCGATGGCTCCGACCTTTTCGGGAGTGAAGGAGGGTCGGCGCTGGCCGAGCTGCCGATCGCCGAGGCGAAGAGCGTCATGTTCAAGACCTTCGCCGGTGTCGATGCCTTCCCGCTGGTGCTTGACACGTCAGACGATGCCCGCATCGTCGAGACTGGTGTCGCGATTTCACCTACATTCGGCGCGATCTGTCTTGACGACATTTCCTCGCCGCGCGCGTTCACGATCGCCGAGAACATGGAACGCGCCACCAGCATCCCGGTCTTCTCGAATCAGCACCACGGAACGGCGATCCTCGTGCTGGGCGCGCTCTATAACGCGCTGAAGGTCACCGGCAAGAAGCTGGAGGACGTGACGATCGTGATGAGCGGTGCCGGGATTTCCGGTATCGGCGTCGCCCGGTTGCTGACCCGCGCCGGGGTACGCAAGCTCATCGTCTGTGATCGTGCCGGGGCGATCTACAACTACCGGCCCGAGCGCATGAACTGGGCGAAGTCCTATCTCGCCAAGGAAACCAACCCCGACCAGCGACGTGGCTCGCTGGCCGAGATGCTGAAGGGCGCGGATGTCTTCATCGGCCTCTCAACCGGCGATATCGTGTCGGAGGAGATGGTTCGCTCGATGGCGCCGAACCCGATCGTGATGCCGCTCGCGGTGCCGCAGCCGGAGATCCTGCCGGAAGCCGCGCGGGAAGGCGGGGCCAAGGTCATCGCCACCGGTCGCTCCGACTACCCGAACACCATGGATGTCTCGCTCGTCTTCCCGGGCTTCTTCCGTGGCCTGCTGGCGTCGGGCGCGCGCAATATCCGCCTTCGCATGCTGCTGGATTCCGCGCGTGCACTGGCCGACATGGTGCAGCCGTCCGAGTTGCATGCCGACCATATCGTGCCGAACATCTTCGACTTCAGGGTCGCCCCGACCGTCGCCGCGGCCGTGGTCAAGGGAGCGATCGAGTCCGGTGAAGCGACACGCGACATCACGCCCGAGGAAGTGGCCGAACAGACCCGGCGCTACGTCTACGAGGGGCGTCTGGAACCGCCTCGCCCGAGCATGCGCACCAACGGCAAGAAGCACTCGCTCGACGATGAGGCGATCGACCTTCGCGAGCGGCATCATGGCGTGCTCGAGATCAGGAGCAAGGTGCCGATTCGGGACCACCACATCCTGAATCTGCTGTACGTGCCCCCGAAGGCGCTCGTTCCGGCGCATGTCATCAAGGATGACGAGTCGAAGGTCTATGAGCTGACCGGCAAGGGCAATCTCGTCGGGATCGTCACCGATGGCTCCGCCGTGCTCGGGCTCGGGGATATCGGTCCGCAGGCCGCGTTGCCCGTCATGGAGGGCAAGGCGGTCTTGTTCCAGTCGCTGGCGGGCGTCGAGGCGTTCCCGATCTGCCTCGCCTCGCGCGACCCGGACGAGATCGTCCGCAACTGCGTCGATATCGCGCCATCGCTTGGGGGCATCAACCTCGAGGATATCGCGGCGCCGCGCTGCTTCGAGATCGAGGACAAGCTGCGCGCCGAGCTCGATATGCCGGTCTTCCACGACGACCAGCACGGCACGGCGATCGTCGTCGCGGCGGCGCTGCTCAACGCGGCCAAGCTGTCCGGCGAGGCGCTTGAAGACCTGCGCATCGTGATCAACGGCGCTGGCGCGGCCGGTGTGGCGACGGCGAGATTGCTGATCTCGATGGGCGTCAAGGATGTCATCCTCTGCGACCGCCGGGGCGCGATCTCGGTCGACCGCGAAGGAAGCATGGCGCCATACAAGCAGTCCATCGCGGAGATCACCAACAAGGAGCGGAAGACCGGCGACCTGGTCGACGTGATCAAGGGCGCCGATGTCTTCATCGGGCTTTCCGCGCCGGGCACGCTCTCGCAGGACATGGTGCGCTCGATGGCGAAGAACCCGTTCATCTTCGCGCTGGCGAACCCGACCCCGGAGATTACGCCGGACCTCGCCGCCGAGGCGGGCGCCTTCGCGATCGCCACCGGACGCTCCGACTACCCGAACCAGGTAAACAACTCGCTGGCCTTCCCGGGCGTCTTCCGGGGCGCGCTGGATGTGAAGGCGCGGATGATCTCCGACGATATGAAGATCGCGGCCGCGTATGCGATCGCCGATCTCGTCCCGGCGAACAAGCTGTCGCCGGAGTTCCTGATCCCGGACAGCCTCGACTTGCGCGTCTCTCCCCGTGTGGCGGGGGCCGTGGCCCGGAAGGCGCAGGAGACCGGCCTCGCACGGGCGGATGTCGACCCCGACGAGGTCGAGGCCCGCTGCCGCGACCTCGTCTACGAAGGCACCATGGCGCTGTAAGAGGACGATACGAAGGAATGACGCATTGAGCGACGACACCGGCACCACGCCAACCGAAGGGCACGCCTTTTCCTGGCACGAGACCTGGCGCGGGCGTACCCGCGAGGAGGTTGTGCGCGAGCTGACCGAGCAGATCGACAGCGACCAGCGCGCCTACGAGCTGGCGCTTTCGGCCGCGGAGAAAGAGGAGCACGCCGCGCTCGCGTCCGTCATGGAACTGGAGAAGCGGTGGAGCGTCTACTCCTTCGATTGGGCGGATATCCCGGCGGAGGATCTCGCGAGGCGCATCGTCGATTTCGAATGGGAGCGCGAGCGCCGGCAGGAGATGATCAGCTGGGATCAGTACCGTGATGAGGTATCTCCTGCCGAGTCCGCGCCGCAAGGCTGGCGCGAGTCGTTGTCCGACGAGGAGCGCCGTCGCTACGCGAATTGCGGGGCGATCCTGATCATGGCCCTGATTGTGCTTGTCATTTTTGTCCTGATATCGGTGCTCTAGTCTCCGCACGCCCGGAGGCGAGAGCTTTCTGGACGAACGTGCCGGTATCGGGTACCTATTGAGGAAGCCGGGACCATCGCGTTCCCTTCGCCAGTTGGCGACCAGGTGAAACGCTCTTTGTAAAGGAGGGCACATCATGACTGATCGTGAGCAGGACCAGGCGCAGGCTCGGGAAGAACGGGAAAAGACGCTGGTCGAGCGATCTGAAGACGTGATCCGGCGTCCCGTTGGTGAGGAAATCGACCCGGACTCGATTCGCCGCGCGCCGTACATCGATGAAGACGGCGAGCTGGTGGAAGATGAGGATTTCGACGAGATCCTCCGGGGACAGTAACAACCCGGATGACCACATTGCCTGAAGCGAAACGGGATTCGACACCTGTCGAATCCCGTTCTTCGTGTTCAAGGGCGTCCAGCCCGTCGCTCCTGATCCCCGGCGAATTCTATGTCAGGGGCACGGTTTCGGGATCGTGCGTGTATTGGCGACGAGCAGCGTGCCGATGATAACGAAGATCACCCCGATGACATGCACCCACCCCACGCGCTCGCCCAGCAGCATCGCCGCGCTGGCGATGGCCATGACTGGCACCAGCCCCGTAAACGCTCCAGCGGTGCTGGAAGGAAGCACCGCAAGCCCGTTGATCAATAGCGAGAACGAGATGATGGTGACCATAATCGAGAGATACAGGATGGCGAGCCAGGTGGATGCCGGGACGGTGGACACATCAAATCGACGCATGTCCCACAAGGCAAGGGGCAAGAAGAGCGTCGTGGCGTAGATGGAGACATAGGCCGCCGTGGTGAACGGTTTCAGGTTTTGCGCGGCATATCGGCCAAGTACGGTATAGGTGGATTCCCCAACCACGGCAAGGAAGATGAGGAGCGCACCGAGGACCGGGCGGCGAGCCGCATCCTCGTCCGGGGCTCCCATGACGTTGACGAAAATCACGCCAGCGATGCCGATGACAATCCCGGTCCAGGCAAGACGACCCAGCCGGTCGCCGGTGGTGAATGAGATCAGGGCGATGATCGCCGGGATCAATGCTGTGATGATGCCGCTCATCGTTGCCGTTGTCATGTCCAGACCGAGCAGCAGCAGGACGTTGAATGCCACCACCCCGGTCAGTGCCTGCGCTATCAGGACCAGGTGGAAACGCAATGGGACTTTTGGCACGCGGTGCTCTGTCACGAAAACGATGACGAGCAAGACGATGGACGCCAGCAGGAATCGGATGCCATTGGCGAGCATGATCGGGATGTTGCCAACGAGGAATTTGCCAGCGGTGACTGAGGTTCCCACGATGCCCATACCGAGCATGAGCGCCCCGGGGGCTGCGAGCCGGTTGCAGGAGCGTATGATCGCATCCATGAACGATAACGCTTTCTATCTGACGAATCCGCCTTTTTATGGTACCGGAGGGCCGCAAGCGAACTCGCAGGTGTGAGGAGGGGCTTCGGTTGTGGTGCCTAGACGGAGACCGGAGGTGCCTGCCTGAGTGGCGCGGGTCGCGCGTTGGCGACGAGCAGGATCCCGGCGAGAACGCACGCGATGCCGGTGATGTGCGGCCATCCGACGGGCTCATCCAGCAGGATCGCCGCGCTGATGACGGCGGTAACGGGGATCATGCCGGTGAACGCGCCGGCCGTGCTGGCGGGGATCACCGCCAGGCCCCGGAACCAGAGGGCGAACGAGATCACGGTAACCACAGCGGTGAGGTAGAGGATCGCGATCCATGTCGAGGCCGGTACCGTGCCCGGATCGAAATCCCGGAGATCCCACAGGGCGAGCGGCAGGAACAGGACCGTCGTGTAGAGGCAGATGAATGTCGCCATCGAGAATGGCCGCACGTCACGCGCGACCATGCGTCCGAGAATGGTGTAGGCGGCTTCGCAGACGACGGCCAACACGATCAGCATCGCGCCGAGGATCGGCCTGCGGGCGACCTCTTCCGACGGATTCGCGAGCAGGTTTACGAGGACGACGCCGGCGATCGCCAGAAGAATGCCGAACCAGGCGATGGAACCAAGCCGGTCGCCCAGCGCGAACGACATGATCGCGATCATCGCCGGAGTGGTCGCCGTGATGATGCCGCTGACCACGGCGGTGGTCATGTCCAGCCCGATCAGGAGCAGGATATTGAAGGCGAAAGAGCCGGTGAACGCCTGGGCGGCGAGGATCAGGTGCATTCGCCGGGATATCCGCGGCAGCCCATGCTCCAGGACGCGCACGATGAGGAGCAGCATGATGCTGGCGAGCAGGAACCGGATGCCGTTGGCCAGCATGATCGGGATGTTGCCGACGAGGTACTTGCTTGCGGTGACCGATGTACCGACGATGCCCATGCCGAGCGCGAGGCAGGCGAGGGCTGACAGGCGTTCGGAGGCGGGTGCATTTTCGGGCATGTCGTGGGGCAGTCCATCGTCATCAACAGTCGATGCCGCCATAATGGCATACATGAATACTGGCTGACGAGATCGGAAAGGGACGTGGATGTCGGCTGAGGCGCGAAGCGCAATTGTCGAACGAATCGAGGCCATCGCGGACTGGCGCGAGGAACGGGCACAGCAGGACATGCTCGGGCTCGGGCCGGAAGCCGCCCGGCGGAGCAATCGCTCGGCGGCGGGCTTGCGCGAGTTGGCCGGGTTTTTCCGGGAGTTGCCAGAGGACGACGTGCGGATCTTGCAGCTGGAGCGGACCGCGTTCTCGGGGGTCATCTTCGACCCGGGCGCGCTCCTGCTGACCGAGCTTGGCCGGTTCCGCTTCCACGATCCCGATGCGTCGATCCAACAGTTCGCCGCCCATATGGTCTCGCTGGCGGAGCAGGACCAGGAAGAGATGGGAACCTTCGGCGGACCGCAGGTGCCCGGCGACAACCCATGGGGCGCGAACTGGGTGGTGGACCTGCGCGACCCGGACGATGACGAGGAAGACTGGTAGCGCTTGCTGGCTTTGCCGGCGTAGCGAACGTCGGCTGGGCCTCCTCGGTGGGGCCTATCAGTCTGCTACAACCACACCGGGTTGCTCAGGGCACGGATCCCACCGGTGGGGGCATGGAGCTCGAATCGGATGAAGGGAATGCCGTCGTCCCGGAACCCGGCGGTCGGCCAGTGGGTGGTGGTGTCGTGATCGGGGAGGGCTGCGGCGGAGAGCACGCCATGCGGCCCGATCGCGAGCAGGGCATCACCCTCGGCACCCACGACCCGCGTGACGATCTCGTCTGCCTCCATGCGCGCATAGAGTTGCGGTCCCGCGGGGGATTCGCTGATAAAGCACCTTCCTGCGCGAATCGCCTCGATGATGCTCGTTGGGGTAAGCGGTTCGTCGGTCTGGATCCAGAGCGTGGGGAACCCCATCGTGGCCTCGCTCATCGGGTTCCACGCCATGCCGGGACGCTTGTTCTTGTGGGTATCGCTGCCGCCGATCCCGACATGCCAGCGCTCCCGGGTGTCTTCGGCCAGCATATCCGCCCAGAACGCGGTCGACATGTTGTTGAGCCGGGACCACCAGCCGTTCCATGGTTCGACACAATCAAACCCGGTGACCTCCGGGAAGTCCCATGGAGGTCCGTAGGGCTTCGGGTGGTTGAGTGAGATGAGGCCGCCTTCAACGCGGGCGGCGTCGACAGCGGCCTGGAGGCCCACAGCGGTCGGGTTCCGGAAGTCGTACCACCCGTCGGTGCCCCAGACATTGAAATGCC
>CAZVAA010000032.1:0-2284 GCA_964624125.1 uncultured Sphaerobacteraceae bacterium
TGGAGCTCACGCTCGGCGAGGCACCACTCAACGCCGAGGAGTGCACGCTGCAGGGCGGTGGCCGCCCGTAAGGCATCGCCCCTGAACACAACGCTCCATCGAATGCCGTCCCGAACTATTCGGGACGGCATTCCTGCGCCTGATGGGGCACTGGCCAAAGCCGTGATGTTGCCTGGCTCCCTGGATGGTACAAATAACCGACACGTGTACACCGTTGTACCGATCCACAACCTCAGGGATTTGCATGCACAAACCGGTTATCTACCGCGAGTATTTCCGCCGCCTCTACGACATCATCGAAGACATGCTGGGGTCGCAATCCCCAAAGATCGAGGCCGTCGCCACCATGATGGCCGAGTCCATCGCCGAGGGCGGGATCGTTCACCTCTTCGGCAGCGGCCATTCCCATATGGTGGCCGAGGAAGTCTTCCACCGCGCCGGCAGCCTCATGCCGCTCAACCCGATGCTCGATCCGAACCTGACACTCTTCGGGATGGTGAATGCCACCCTGCTGGAGCGCACCTCCGGCTACGCCCGGGTGGTGATTGGCACGCATGACATCCGCGAGGGTGAGGTCGTGATCGTCGCCAGCAATTCCGGTGTCAACCCGGTACCGATCGAGGCCGTGCTCGAAGCCCGATCGCGTGGTGCAAAGACCATCGCCATCACCTCGGACATGCACTACGCCGATGCCCCGTCCCGGCATGACAGTGGCCAGCGACTCGCCGATGTCGCCGATATCACGATCGACACCCGGGTCCCCCGGGGCGATGCGATGGTCGCGATCCCGGGGGTCGAGTTCCCGGTTGGCGGTATCTCATCCGTGGTCGGGACCGCCCTGATCAACGCGATCGTTGTCGAAACGACGCACCAGCTTCACCTCCGGGGCGTGACGCCACCGGTAATCCCGACGATGAATCTCCCCGGCGGCGATGAGCGAATGGAGGAGCTCGTTCGCGAGTACGGCAAGCGTCTTCCGCTGCTCCGCAACGCCTGATTCACGCCCGAAAACAAGATCCAGGGCGGCCCGGAATACTCCGGATCGCCCTGTGCCTCGCCGTCACACATTCCAGAAGTGTGGCACGACCCATGCGTTACCCCTCCTGTCGGGATGCGATTGCTGGATAGCACGCATCCCGCGCCCAAGATCGACAGATCACGAGATTTCTAACGACCAGGAGGAAACAACATGGACCGCGACCTGAACCAGTTCGTACCCCAGAATGGCATGGACGTTGTCGGCGCCGACGGAGAAAAGGTTGGCGAAATTGACGGCGTGGAGCGCGACTACTTCGTCGTGCGCAAGGGCTTCTTCTTCCCGCAGGACCACTACATCCCGCTCACGGCGGTGTCCTCGTACGATGACAACGCGGTGTACCTGAACGTCACGAAGGACGAGGCGCTCGAGCAGGAATGGTCGCAGGCGCCTGAAACAACCACCTCCGGTGACCAGGAAACGGTCGTCGGCGAGGGCGGTGGTGCCTGGAGCGGCAGCGACGTGCCGACCGACCAGGATGGCGTCGTTGTCGAGGACTCTGGCCGCGTCGGGCAGACCGACGAACCGGAAGTGGCCGCGTATGATGCGGATCGCGACACCCTCGCCGGAATCGGCGCGGATCGCGGGGCGACGGCCGACGTCGATCGTGGCGTGACCGATGTTGATCGGGACGACCGCACCATCAATGTCCATGAGGAAGAGCTCGTGGCCGGCACGCATGAGGTCGAGAAGGGCAGCGTCCGTATCAACAAGGATGTCATCGAGGAAGAGGCGAACATCGATGTGCCGGTGACCGAGGAAGAGGTCGAAATCAGCCGTCGCCGCGTTGATCGCGAGGCGACCGCCGACGACCATGCGTTCGAGGAAGGCACGATCGAGGTGCCGCTCCGAGGTGAGGAAGTCGATGTCGAGAAGCGCACTCGCATCGTCGAGGAAGTTGACGTCGACAAGACCGCTCGCCAGCATACGGAGCACGTCAGCGACACCGTCCGCCGCGAAGAGGTAGACATCGAAGGCGACAATGTTGGCCTGGAGGATGTCGACCGCCGCAAGAAGGACGACGGCCTGTTGTAGGCTCAGCCCACATCAGGAACCAGGCAAGGGCCGGGAGTTTCCTCCCGGCCCTTATTGTGCCCGCCAGAGGTTTCGTTCACCTCACACGCCAGACACGAGGGATTAGTTGTATTGGCATGGAGCGGCCCCCGCCTACTAGCGGGGGGCCCGGCCTTGGGGCGCGGGGCGGTTATCACGTACAACCAATGGAACAAGTGACATAGACCCCGCGCG
>CAZVAA010000032.1:2294-13409 GCA_964624125.1 uncultured Sphaerobacteraceae bacterium
TTTTTGGGCTTGGGGCGCCCCCCGCATAGGGGCGGGGGCCGCTCCATGGGTGCGCTGCGGGTTTACCAGGAACAACGATGCTACCTCTGCACTTCCTCGCCGCTCGCATCCACTTCACAGACATCGACGACTTCCCGCCGCAGCTCTTCTTGCAACGTTTGCGTTTCGACATCGCGATACTTGTGGACGTGGACCTCTTCCACAACGCGGTACCGCTTGCTTACCACCAACACCTCTTCCACGACGGGCACGATCAGGGTGTCTCCTTCCTGCCGCGCGCCTGGCGGACTGTCGAATTCCTCGTTCACCGGGATACGCTCGACGTCGATGCGATCCGTACCGATATCGACCTTGGCCTCGTGCGGAAAGACCTCGACGCGCTTGTCGATGATGACTTTTCCGCGGTCAACCTCGCGTACCGTTGCGATCGCTTCTTCCGCGGCCAGGGACAGCGTGGAGTGATCCCCGACCTCCGTCACCGGACCAGTCGGTTCTTCATCCAACACGCCTTCGGCAACCGCACCCTGCACGATCACCCGATCATGGCTGCTCGCCCCGGTTGCGATCACGTCATGTGGAATGCGCATTGTTCTGTCGGATCCGACGAGCTGGATCTCAAGCCCCTCGTCATCCGACCGCAGTACGGTCCCGAGTTCTTTGCCGTCGAGACTCACCACGGGTGTACCTTCGGAATAGTTCATCGCCATTGCAGAATGTCCTTTCGATACCGGGCGCCTGATGTCGCAGCGGGGGATGCAAACAACATGCCAACCCGCTAATACACCCCACCGAAGCGAATCCAGCGGAATCCGTAGCCCTCAAGCTCGATCGAGCCCTTTACGTGATCCAGCACGGGGTAGGGCGAATCCTCCAGCAACTCGGCGCATTGATCCGCGTCGACGCCCTCCAGATCGATATCGAACGATTGCTTCTCCGGCGAGAGGTTGTTGAAGATGACGACCGCAACATCCCCATGGTCGTATCGAATCCCGAAGACGGCATCATTTCCTGTCTGGACCGACGACCACTCGCCGTCGCCGATCTCGCCACATTCCTTACGAACCCGGATGAGCGACGCCATCCAGTTGACCAGGGAATCGGGGTCGCTCCGCTGCATGCGGACATTGGTACGCGGATATCCGAAATCCCCTTCCTCCAGCAACGGGCGGACGAGATCGCTTTTCTTCGCGCTCGAGAAACCACCGTTCCTGGAATCACTCCAGTGCATTGGCGCGCGGACCGCCATCCGGCCCTTCAGCTTCGGCTGCTCGCCCATGCCAATCTCTTCGCCGTAGAACATCATTGGCGCGCCCGGCAGGCTGAACAGCAGGCTATACGCCATCTTTATCCGGGCCAGGTCACCATCGAGCATGGGCGCAAGGCGGCGGACGATCCCGCGCCCGTAGACTTGCATCTCCGGCTCCGGACCGAACGCGTCGAATACCTGCTGACGCTGTACCTGCGTCATTCGGGAGAGGTTCAGCTCATCGTGATGACGGAGGAAGTTGACCCACTGTCCCTTGCCGGGAATGGTTGGCAACTGGTCAAGCCCGAATGAGATCGGGTCGGCCTTCTGCTGGGCCAGCCCCAGGAACACGTGGCGATTGAGCGGGAAGTTGAACAATGCCTGCAACTGGTTCCCGCCACCGAAATAGTCCGCGATGGTGCTCAAGCCCTCGTCAACCTCGCCGAGCAGGATGGCGTTTCCCTTCCGGACCGTCACGGCCTCCTGCATCTCTTCGAGGAACTGATGCGCCATATCCATATTCCCGACGCCACCGGCCTCGTCGGTTCCCTTGAGGTTGATCAGGAACGGCGCGGCATCGACGCGGAACCCGTCGACGCCCAACGCAAGCCACAGCCCGATCACCTTGCGGATTTCCTCCCGCACCTCCGGGTTGGTGAAATTCAGGTCCGGCTGCTCTTTATAGAAGTGGTGGAGGTACCATGCCTCGACCTTCTCATCCCATGTCCAGACACCTTTTTGTTCGCCGGGGAAGACCGCCTGGTCGCTGGTATCACCGGGATCATCGTCCCGCCAGACAAAGTAATCACGATATTTTGAGGATGGGTCGTTCCGCGCTGCCTGGAACCAGGGATGCTTGATCGAGACGTGGTTCGGAACGAGGTCGACGATGACATGCATCCCCCGCTCCTTGGCCTCGACCACGAATTCCGAGAAGGAGGCCATGTCACCATACCGGGGATCGACCGATGCGTAGTCCGCAACGTCGTAGCCGTCATCCCTGCCTCCCGACGGGTAGAACGGCATGAGCCAGAGACAGGTCACACCGAGTCCGGCGATGTAGTCGAGCCGGCTGGTCAAGCCCGCGAAATCGCCGACACCGTCGCCGTCGCTATCGGCGTATGTTTCGACGTCCAGGCAGTAGATAATGGCGTTCTTGTACCACTGGTCATGCAGTCCCATGCATACATCCTTCCAATGCAGGGACAACGGGTTGTCCCGCGAGTCGACTGTTCCTGCAAGGGACACGCATGCCCGGTGCCGCCCGCGTCATGGATCGTCGGCCCGGTCAGGAACCTTGATTTGGGCTCGGGTTGACAACCATGCCGGGCCCCCATAGCATGCCGATGAAACGTTTCACCACTGCCCGGGAGGGACGTCACCATCGTGATCGAGCAACAACCTCACGCACACCGGCAAGCGGGATCCCGACGCGCGCGCTATGCCCTGTGCGGTCTCAGCAACCGCGGTATCCACATGTATGTTCCGGCGCTGACCGGCGATGCCCCGCTCGCGAGATACGGCGAGATCGTGGCGCTTGTCGATGCCGACACCGAGCGTCTCGCCGCCTACCAGGAACGCGAGAATCTCGATGCCGCCGCGTATTCCGCGGACGATTACGACCGGATGCTGGTCGAGGTCGCGCCGGACGCCGTGATCGTCGCGACACCGGACTACACGCACGTCGACTACATCGTCGGCGCGCTCCAGCGGGACATCGACGTCATCACCGAAAAGCCGATGGTCATCGACTGCGAGCAGGCCCGCGCCGTGATGCGCGCCGAAGCCCGCAGCAAAGCCACGGTCCGCGTCACCCACAACACCCGCTATACCCAGGCCAATATGCAGGTCAAGCGGATGATCCTCGACGGCATGGTGGGCCGCGTCACCAACGTGGAGTTCGTCTGGAATATCGACACCTATCACGGTGCCAGCTACTTCTATCGCTGGAATCGCGACCGCGCGAAGTCCGGCGGCATGTCGATCACGAAGGGATGCCATCACTTCGACCTGATGAACTGGTGGCTGGACGACGTGCCCGAGCAGGTGTTCGCCTACGGTGCGCTGAACTACTTCGGCGCGAACGGCGCCTACAACCCGTCGCTCGTCGACGGCAAGGACTACTCCGTCGCCGAGCAGCGTGAGCGGGACCCATACCGGCAGTACTGGGACGAAGGCATTGCCACGGCACCCGAGGATGACCACCTCAAGCCCACAAGCGTGCTTCCCAACCCGCTTCAGTATCCCAGCGACAAGCCGATGTACATCTACGATGAAGAGATCGAGATCGAGGATACCTACTCCGCCGTGATCCGCTATCGCGGCGGCGCCTCGATGACCTACTCGACCAACTTCTCCGCACCGTACGAGGGATACATCGTGGCCATCAACGGCACGAAGGGACGTATCGAGACGCAACACTTCGCCGCCCCCTCCCGGGCACCATTCGAAGCGCCAGATCGCCAACAGATCACGTACTATCCGATGTTTGGGCCACGTCAGGTCCACGACACCCGCCAGGTCGCGGGCACGCACGGAGGAGCAGATCCGCTCCTGATGCGGAATCTCTTCTCGCCACCCACCCCCGAGTCCCACGAGCTGGGGCTATCCGCCAGCAGCCTCGATGGCGCGTATGCCGTCGCGATCGGCGAAGCTATCTGGCGATCCGTGGAAGACAACCGGCCAATCGATATTCCGGAGCTGCTCGGCGTTAACGCAGACGGCTCCCTCAAGGAGGAGACCAACTCATGACGACGTCCCCGGAGAAGACCCTCAAGGTCGAGAAACTGAAGATCGAGATCTACGGCTCAACGGAAGAGATGGGCGCGGCTGCGGCCGCAAATACGGCGGCGCACATCCGCAACGCGATCGCGGAGAACGGCGAGGCCCGCGTGATCTTCGCGACAGGCAATTCCCAGTTCGCGTTCAACGAGGCGCTGAAGGCCCATGAGATCGAGTGGGGCAAGGTCACCGCTTTCCATATGGACGAGTACGCGGGCATGAAGGATGACCATCCGGCCAGCTTCCGGAAGTGGATCCGTGAACGCATCGAGGAGAACTTTCACCCGAAGGCGGTGCATTACCTCGAAGGTGACGCCGAGGATCTGGAGGCCGAAGGCCGCCGGTACGAGGCGCTTATTCGCGAATCGCCTATCGACCTCGTCTGCATGGGCATCGGCGAAAACGGCCATATTGCCTTCAACGATCCGCCGGTCGCCGACTTCAACGACACCGCATGGGTGAAAGTCGTCGAGCTGGACCGCGACTGCCGCATGCAGCAGGTCGGCGAGGGCCATTTCCCGAGCTTCGACGATGTGCCGACGCATGCGCTCACGCTCACCGTCCCTGCGCTCATCGCGCCAAAGGCGCTGCAGGTCGTCGTGCCCGAGGAGCGCAAGGCGGTCGCGGTGCGGAAGACGCTCAATGATCCGATCAGCGAAGCCCATCCGGCGACGATCCTGCGCCAGCAGTCGCACGCGACGCTCTATCTGGATCCCGCTTCGGCCTCGCTGATCGACGAGGACTGACCCACATCGTTTGCAATCGGGAGGTTGCCGCATGTCGTTCCGGAACCTGAGCCCGCACCAGATGTTCGAGCAGATGGCGCTCCAGCATGAGCCGGAAGCTCGCTTCACCGCGTCGACGGTCGCGGAGTTCGAGGCATGGAAGGAAGAAACGCTGCCCCGGGTTACGGCGACCCTCGGCGATCTCCCGGACCGCATTGACACCAACCCGCTCCTTCTTGCCGAATGGACCGAAGCGAACCTCCGTCGCCAGAAATGGCTGATCGATGTCGGTCCATTTATTTCGGCGACGGTCTACGTGAACATCCCTGCATCCGCGAGGGAGGGCGAAAAGCTCCCCGCGATCCAGTGTTGGCATGGGCATGGCCGCTTTGGAAAGACCTCCGTCATGGGCACCGGTCCGCGACCGGAGGTACGGCAAACGATCGAAAACGCGAACTACAACTTCGGCTTCCAGATGGCCCAGCGCGGCTACGTCACCTACGCCATCGACTGGATGGGGCGCGGCGACCGCGACGATGAGAAGAAGCCGAACCACCGGTCGGTCGCCCATGGTCGCGACTGGTGCAATCTCTACTATCTCAACGCCACGATGCTCGGCATGACCTCGATCGGCATCAACGTGACGCATGGCATGGCGGCGACGGACTTCGCCTGCACCTTGCCGGAGGTCGATCCCGACCGGCTCGGCGTCATGGGTATCAGCGGCGGCGGCACGATGGCGCTCTGGTCAGCGCTCTGCGACGAGAGGTTCAAGGCCACGGAGATCATCTGCTACAGCGATCTCTGGGCCCATTTCGGTTTCCGGGACCTGAACTACTGCGGCATGCAGGTCGCACCGGGATTGTTCAAGCTCGTCGACCTGCCGGACCTCCAGGGGCTCCTCGCCCCGCGACCGTTGCTCGTCGATATCGGTGCCGAAGACGACACCTTCCTCGTGGATACCGCGATGGAATGCTATCGCCAGGTCCGGCACATCTATGACACGGCTGGTCACCCCGACCGGCTGGAGCTGGACCTCCATCCCGGAGGGCACGCCTGGGGCGCCAACAAATCAGAGGGATTCTTCGGCAAGCACCTGGCGCAGGACTGACCTGCGCCAGGTTGAGCGGATCACGCTCCGTGTACCCAGTTGCCGCCGATCATGACCCGCCATGGCGTGAAATCGTCCTCGAACACGACGATGTCAGCATCCTTGCCCTGCTCAAGGCTGCCCTTGCGATCATCGACCCCGATCACCCGGGACGGGGTCAGCGTCGCCATCCGCACCGCCTCGACCAGCGGTACGCCAACGATGCGGTTCACGATATCGACCATTTTGTTCATCAGCGATGTGCTTCCGGCGAAGGCCGTGCGATCGAAGAGCATGCCAACGCCGTCATGGACCTCGTACTCCATCTCACCCATGACGAAGGTGCTGCCTTCGGGCAAGCCCGCGCCGCTCGTCGCATCCGAGATAATGCACAACCGGTCGGGTCCAAGCGCCTTGTAGGCCATTCGCATCAGCGTTGGCGGGAGGTGCCGGTTGTCCGAGATGATCTCACCCGTGAGGTTGTCGCTCGCCAGCGTCGCCTCGAGGATGCCCGGCCGCCGCCACGGCCCCTGCCGGATCGTGGACGACTGACCGCTCCACAGGTGAATCGCGTGCCGCAGGCCCTTCTCGATCGCGGTCTCGATGTGCGTATCGAACGCGGCGCTATGCCCGCCTGCGGGCACGATACCGAGATCACGAACGCGCTCAGTCAACTCCAGCGCACCCGGCAGCTCCGGAGCGAAGCTCATCATCCGCATGGCATCGGCGTACTCGAGTAACGAGTCGACCGTCCCGTCGTCAGGGTTGCGCACATGCTTCGGATCCTGCGCTCCCGCCTGCTCGAGGGCGAAATAGGGTCCCTCAAGGTGGGCGCCCAGAACCTGCGCCCCGTCCCGCGTCTCGGCCATCCAGTCCCGCGTCATCTGCAACGCCGCCTGCAATGCGGGGATTCCCGCGGTTGCGATCGTCGCCAGGACAGATGTCACGCCCCGTTGTGCGCACATCTCCGTAATCGTGCCGAACGCTTCGGGGGTCGGATCGTTGAACGTATAGCTCATCCCGCCATGTATGTGGATGTCAACCAGGCCAGGCGTGATGTACCGTCCCCCGACATCGATGCGTTCGATGTCGTCCGCGAGCGCACCGGAGGAGACGATCTCGCCGATGCTGCCTCCTTCGACGACCAAGGCCTCACCCTCAACGATCTGGTCCGGAAGCACGATCCGGCCATTCACAAGCGCGATTCGGTCCTGTCCATTCGTGGTCATTCTGGATCCTTTACCTTCGTGGTCGATTCGCGAACGATCAACGGGCATGTCATCTGGATTGCCTGCACGTCGGATTCATCCCCCGCCATGCGCCTGAGCAGGAGGCGGATCGCCTCCTCGCCGGCCTCGAGAACCGGTAGTCGTAGCGTCGTCAACGGCGGATTCAATAACGCGGCAAATGGCTGGTCATCGATCCCGACAACGGAAATATCCTCCGGCACGCGAAGTCCCCGTTGCTGGATCGCCCGTATTGCCACCGAGGCCACGGTGTCATCGACAGCGAGGATCGCGGTCGGGCCGGGGGATGCATCGAGTAGCGCGAGGGTCGCATCGCGCCACGACTCCTGCGCACCGGTGTAATCGACTTCCTGCACCAGGTCATCACGAAACGGGATACCCACTTCCTGCAGCGCCTGGCGGTAGCCCTGCATCCGTTCGACGGAACTGTGGCGATGCTCCGGGCCACACAGATGCGCGATATGGCGGTGTCCCAACCCGGCGAGGTGCCGGACTGCCTCGGCTGCTGCCCCGACGTTATCCCATCGAATGCTGTCGACGGACTCCGGATGTCCCCACCGGTTGACCAGTACCACCGGTTTCCCGGCGTTTGTCAACTCGAGAAGATGGTCGTGGGTCGCATAACTAGATGTCGAAAGGAAGATCACCCCGGCAACATCCTGCTCCGACAGGAGACCGATCGCCTGCTGCTCGGCGGCCTCGTCCCGCGCGCTGTAGATCAGGACATCGAATCCGGCTTGCCGGGCCGCCGGCTGGATGACGTTGATCGCCTGCAGGAACAACGGCGTCTCGATCTCGGCGATTACCAGCCCGATCGTGGACGTCCGTCGCTGTACCAGGCCGCGTGCGAGATCGTTGCGATGGTAGTGAAGCTCGCGGATCGCCTCCTGGACGCGATCGTGCGTCTCAACCGTCATCGAGCCGGTTCGCCCGTTGAGGACATTCGATACGGTTGTCACGGACACGCCGGCAATCCGTGCGACATCCTTGATGGTTGGTCGCCGGGGCGCGCTCCGTGTCCTGCTCCGCATCGTCCGCCTCCTTTCCATAGATACGGGTTGGCGCTACCCCTTCGCGGCGAACGGCTTCAAATGACGCACGAAGTGGCGTTCGAGGAGGGATGCATACACCTCCGGATGGCTAGCAAGCGCCTCATGAAGCCGACGTCCGAATCGTGACTCCCCGTCGGCATCTGTTGCTGTCAGTACCGATCCGAATGTGACATGCAGGACCTGGCGTGCATCGAACTGCTCGAGCAGGTCCGGAAGTGTCGAAGGCGTCAGCGACGAGACGTCCGGCGCGCGATCCAGTCGGGCCGAGATGTGATAGCTCGCCTTGTCGTCCTCGAACCGCTCCCGCGCGAACGCGTAGATATCGGTCAACAATCCGGGATCGACGTGGGCCAATGTCCGCAACGCCTCCAGGTAGCTGGTACCGGCGGTCTTCAGGTGCACCAGGCCGCGTGTCTCCCGCATCGCAACAGGGTAGATCGAGAACTTGTCCGAGCCGGAATGGAGGCTCAGCTTGTATGGCCCAAGCTCGCGAGCGATCGCCGCGTGAACGGCGAAGTCATCGGCGAACGCCTCAACATCGCCGATATAATCGACGCCCTTTTCGAACTGCCCAATATACCGGGGCGCCAGGCTCACCCACTCGACACCCAGCCGTCGTAGTTCGCGTGCGATGTAGACATGTTCGGCGTGCGACGTCGGCTCGTCGGTCTCGTCGACGGAGACCTCCACCTCGAACGCCGAGGCTCCCGCCTGCTCCGCCAAGTGGCGATACATATTGCCGACGTGGGCGATCGCCCGGCCATATTTGATGGCCGCTTTCTGGATCGCGCCGCCACCGAATGACACCACGCGGTCCTCGACGCGCAGATCGTCACCATACCGGGTGAGCAAGTCCGCAGGACTGTCATTCATCTCTTCCCACGGAAGCGACTCGAAGGCGTGCTGGATATCCGTACTGGATGCACCTGCCGTGATCGCACCTACGTGGTCGCCAGGATCGAAGGTATAAAACGTATACCCCGCCGCAAGGCAGCGATCGATGTCGGCCACGGTCTTCAGGTGATCGGCGTCCGCGCCGTAGCCTTCCCGCCACCCTTCCGCCAGCACACCCCACATCGCATCGTCGAGCACCTCGGGCGCATCGCGATGGGTTCGCTCCATCTCACGGATCGACTGCTGCGCGAAGATCGGAGCGATATCGCCGCCGGTCACCCGCATGGCCCCGATATGGCCCGGCGTCGCGGAACCGAGCCGGTCACCGAACCCGGCCGACGTTCGCAGTCCAAGGGTGCGCGGCCGCAACCATGGAACCAGGTCCCGGAGCAGACGCGCGTTGTGAGAACTGAGCGGCCCGATGAGCAGCGTTCCACGCGCCTGCGCCTGCGATTCCCCTTCGAACCGGTCGAGTGTGGGCGTCCCCTCCGGCGCGAGGGCAACGAGCCGGCGTCCGGCGTCGGTGTCCGCCAGTGCGATCTCCATCCCGGCCACGGTTGTCACCGATGCCGGCACGATCGACAACGAGCCGGTTGATGCGATTGTTCCCCCGACTTCCATGACGAGGTATCTCCCTCAATACACAGGCAGCGGCACCCGATCCATGCCATGCAACATCCGCTTATTCGGCTTGTGCAACGTTTTACCACTATTCCAGAGGCTCGGGAACAGTCAACAGGACGGAGCCATTAACCGCAGTGGGATGGTCAGGACGTGGCGCGCTTGTCCCAGGGGAAATGTATCCAGTCGCTGGTGTGGCGCCAGACGTATTCACACTTCACGCTTGATCGCGGCTTCTCGTAAATCACCGCGCTGCGCACCTCGGCCACATGCTGCTGGCAGAAGTCGCGGGTGAGGTGGATGGTTGCGCCGGTGTCGGCAACATCGTCGGCGATAAGGACGCGAGCGCCCGAGAACAGTGCGGGGTCTGGTACAGGCGGTAGGATGACCGGTGCATCGAGACGCTGGTCGATACCGGTGTAGAACTCGACGTTGACGACATGGAGGAGCTTGACACCGAGCGCGTATCCCAGCGCCCCAGCGGTGAAGAGGCCACCCCGAGCAATCGCCAGGATCATGTCCGGCTGGTAGTCATCGGCAATGATCATACGCGCCAGGTCCTGGGTCGCCTCCCCGAACTTCGACCACGTCAATTCCTCGATCTGCAGCTCACTGCCCTCACCGACGATCCCGGACATCGTTGAGTCTCCTTCATTTTTGGCCAGGAACGAGCCAGTCTTTTCAGACAAGGTCGTCAGGAATGATCCTCGTTCAGCTTGCGTTCCTGCTCCCCGGCGAGCGTCTGCGTACGCTGGTAGGCAGCGTGCACCGATTTCGAGAGGATCGTGCGCAGGCCGCCCTTCTCCATCTGGTAGATGGCGGCGGCCGAGGTACCGCCAGGTGACGTGACCATGTTCCGCAGCTCGGCCAGGTGCTTGCCGGAACTCCGCGCATAGGAAACCGAGCCGCTCACCGTCTGCAGCACGATTTGCTCGGCGATCCGGCGCGGGAATCCCATGTGCACACCGGCATCGATCAGCGCTTCCATCATCAGGAACACATAGGTCGGGCCCGTGCCGGAGAGGGCGGTCGCCATGTCGACGTAGTTCTCGGCATCGACCTCCAGCTCCGTGCCGAGCGCGCCAAGGGCCAGCCGAACGCGGTCGCGCCCGTCCTCACCAACAGCATCGGTGGCACACCAGACCGTCATCCCCTCACCGATCTGCGCCGGCGTATTCGGCATCACGCGCACGATCTCATTGTGCTCGAGGCCCGTTCGCAGGGCGCGCAGATTCGCGCCCGCCAGGACCGAGATCACGACCTGGCCCGGCTTCAGCTGTCCGCGCAGCTGGCGCATGATCGCGGTCAGGACCTGCGGCTTGATCGTGAGCAGGATCAAGTCCGCATCCCGGGCTGCCTCGGCGTTGGATTCCACGACCGTGATGCCGAATCGCGCCGCAAGCTGCTCGCGGCGCTCCGGTCGTGGATGACTCGCCGTGATCCGCTCCGGCGCGATCAT